>JAJXWS010000158.1 GCA_021781495.1 Acidobacteriota bacterium
CTCGTGCCCATAGAGCCGTTCAAACCACCGCGGCCCATCCTCCAGCGGAGCCACCGCACTGATCAGCGGCTTCACCTGAATCTTTCCGCTCGCCACCAGCTCCATCGCCTGCGGATATTCGCCCGACGAGGCCGCACTGCCTTGCAGCCGGATCTGCCGCGACACCACCTTCTGCAGCGGCAGCGTCACCTGCGGCGTGATGTTCCCGATCAGCGTCACCGTGCCGCCCTTGCGCACCGCGTCAATCGCAGCCTGCACGGTCTCGTTGCGCCCCACTGCTTCCAGCACAAGGTCCACGCCCGCACCGCCCGTCTGCCGCTGCACCTCGGCCACCAGTTCCGCCCCGGCCAGCAGCAGCGCCGCATCCGCGCCCAGATCCCGCGCGAGCTTCAGCCGCGTCTCGTCAATATCGCTGATCAGCACCCGCGCACACCCCGCGGCCCGTGCCGCCTGCATCGTCAGCAGGCCAATCATGCCCGCGCCGATCACCAGCGCCGTCTTGCCCTTCACGTCGCCGCTCACTGCCACCCCATGCAGCGCCACGGAGACCGCCTCCAGCATCGCCGCCTCGGGAAACGCCATCGCATCCGGCAGCCGGTAGACAATCCGCTCCGGCACCGCGATGTACTCCGCAAACGCGCCCGCCCGGCGAAAATCGGGAGTTGACACGCCCACCACCTCGCGCCGGTCGCACAGGTTCATCTCGCCACGCCTGCAGTAGTCGCACGCCCCGCAGTACACCGTCGAGTCAAACGTCACCCGCTCACCCACGGCAAACTTCGTCGCACCCGCGCCCACCGCCGCCACCACACCCGCGGCCTCGTGGCCCATCACAATCGGCGGAAGACGCCGTCCCGTCGAGCCGTCGTAGCCATGCACGTCGCTGCCACAGATGCCGCATGCCTCCACGCGGATCAGCACCTCGCCCGGACCAGCTTTCGGCGCTTCCTGCTCAGTCACCGTCAGCTTCCTGTACTCCGTCATCAGCAGAGTCTTCATCGCAAGCCCATCTCCATGCCGCAATCGCCGCGGCAGATACGCATCAGGTCGGATTCTACATTCCGCGCGCATGGCCGTGCAGCGCGGCGCGTCACTGCGCGCACTGCCGCTGCAACCACATTCTTTGTAAAATTGATTCAGAAGCCGGCGGCGCTTGCATATGCTTCCGGCGCGGGAAAATTCATCATGCCAGCTTACGAGTATCAGTGCAGCGAATGCGGCCACCACTTCGACCAACGCCAGAAGATGTCCGACGCACCTGTTGCCGCTTGTCCACAGTGCGGCGGAGCAGTCCATCGCCTCATCAGCGGCGGCGCGGGAGCCATCTCCAGGGGCGGAGGCGCATCGGCGAGTGCAGAGTCATTCCAGGGCTGCCCGTCCGGCGCGTGCGGCCTGGGCGGCGGCTGCGGTTCAGGCGCCTGCTTCGACAACTGAGCGACACTCCGCTGCACGCAGCGATCTGCTTAGCTCCACATCCGGTCCAGCGCCTCGAGCAGTTGATCGCGCAGCGCGTACAGATTACTGAGCCCTGCGGCCGCTTCTGCCTTATTGCCGTTCCGGGTCAGTTCCAGCAACTCGCTCGCCACTGAGTGAATCCTGTGGTGCAGAGCATCCACTCCCGTGATTGCCAGGCGGTCACTGTGGGCGGACGGCCGCTCGGTTTGCAGCCAGTTTCCGAACTGGCATTCTGACGGTTCAAGCGCCGGCGGCATTTGCCGGTAGCCCTCCACATACTCGGCAATCGCGAGAACCCATGCGCGATGCTCCACGGACGCGTGCAGCATGGGCCAGTCAGCCTGCGGCAGAGTCTTGGCATGGCGCCACTCCGCATAGGGTTGCCACGCCTTTGCCCAGGCCGCCATCTCTGAGGCAGGCATAGGCCGCGCAATCCCGAATCCCTGGCCCTCTTCGCAGCCCAGCCGCAGCAGCATCATTCCATGCTCCACGCTCTCCACGCCTTCGGCCACAGCCTGCCGCCGAAATGCTGTCGCCAGGCCCAGCACGCCTTCCAGCAGCGTCAGATCTTCCGGGTCGTCCAGCATGTCGTGGACGAAGGCGCGATCAATCTTCAGCACATCGAAGGGCAGCTTGCGCAGATACGAGAGCGACGAATATCCCGTCCCGAAATCATCCAGCGAGAAGGCAACGCCGAGCTTGCCGCACATCTCGATCAGCGCCACCACTTCGCCCATCTCGGTCAGCGCCGCATTCTCCAGCAGCTCCAGTTCAAAGCGGTACGGTTTTACGCCGGGGTGCGCCTCCAGCAGGCGCCGGAGCAGCGCGTCAAATCCGGGCTGCTGCAGTTGCTGGGCTGAGACGTTGACGCTCACCGCCAGGTCCAGCCCGCGCCGGTTCCACTCCTCCACCTGTTTCAGGGCGCACACCATCACCCATTCGCCCACTTCGAGTTCCAGCCCTGTGCCCTCAATCACGGGCAGAAACTGCGCCGGGGCCAGCAGCCCAGCCTCAGGATGCTGCCATCGAATCAACGCCTCGGCGCCAATCACCTTGCCCGTGCGCATGTTGACTCGGGGCTGGTAGTAGAGCACCAGCTCGCCCTTCGCGAGAGCCATGCGGATCCGCTCCAGGTCCTCGTGATGTCCACGCACATTCTCGTCCTGGCGGGGATCGAAGATGTGATGGCGATCCTTGCCCTCCAGTTTGGCGTGATACAGCGCCTGGCTTGCCTGACGCAACAGTTGATCGGCGTCCACATCCACGGGCTGCGGATACAGCACCACGCCAGCGCTCGAAGACAACCGGACCACATGCCCGTCCACTTCAAAGGGCGCTCGGGCCGCGGCCTGCAACTCTGCGAGCACCGGCAGGGCCTCCCGTTCGCTTGCCAGATCCGGCAGAACGACGACAAACTCATCTCCGCCGGGCCGGCCGATCGTGTCACCCGCGCGCAACAGGTCTCTGAGCCGGTGCGCCACGGCGATCAGGAGATGGTCGCCCACGTTATGGCCGTGACGGTCATTCACAGATTTGAAGCCGTCCAGATCCAGGCAGATCAGCGCCATCACCCTGCTCCGGCTATTGGCCTGGACCATCGCCTGGCGTTGCCGGTCGGCGAGCAAGGTCCGGTTTGGAAGCCCGGTCAGCAGGTCGTACTGCGCAATGCGCTCGAGCTTCCGCTCCTGTTCTTTCATCGAAGTGAGATCGGAAAAGAACGCTACATACTGGCGCACGCCGCCAGC
>JAJXWS010000081.1 GCA_021781495.1 Acidobacteriota bacterium
ACTCCGCATAATTTTTCGCACGATTTTCTGTGGAAAACAAAATTTTCAGGGGGGGGTGGGGGGTACCCCTGCTCTCTGGCTGCCAGCCTTTAGTTTTTGCCTCCTTGCTCCTGGCCTCCTTGCTCCTGGCTACCGGATGCTGGCTTTGGTTCGGCATACTTCAAGGGTAGTCGAATGGCGGGAAATACTTCGCACATGGGGGCTGGGGAATTTTCGCTTTGTTTTCAGCGGTTTATAGGGTAGCTGGGGATTGGGGATGTTGACATGGGGTGTTTCCCGCAGGGTTGGCGTCGCGCTTTGCCATCAAGCAATCCCAGGTCTGAGGCGCGAGACGCGGGATGCCCGGCGGCGGTAGGATGGAGAGCATTCCCCGCGAGGTTCCTGTGAAGCTGAATCGCCGCATTCCGCCTGTCTGGGTGACGGGTCTCTCCAACGGCACGCTGGGGTTTGTGACCGGCGTTGTGTCGTTTGTGCTGCCGCAACTGCTGGCAGGTGAGGGAGTGCCGGAGGCGAAGATTGCCGCGATTACCGCGCTGGCCATGTCGCCGAACTTCTGGGCTGTGATCTTTGGGCCGGTGCTGGATGTGCGGTTCAGCCGGAGATGGTATGCCACGGGGCTGGCGGGGCTGGCGGCGGTGTCGTCGGCGGTGGCGGTACTGAGTCTGCATCACCTGGTGGTGCTGGAGCTGGCGATGCTGGTGAGTGCGGCGTCGGGGATTCTGGCCAGCTCCGCGCTGGGCGGGTGGCTGGCGAATGTGGTGCCGCAGCAGGACAAGAACGTCCTGAGCAAGTGGATGAACATTGCGGTGGTGAGCGGCTCCGGCGTGGTGGCGGCGGTGGGGGCGGAGCTGGTGCGGCACCTGCCGGTGGCGGTGGCGGCTGCTGCGCTGGGGGCGATTGTCTTTTCGCCGGCGGTGATCTTCCTGTGGATTCCGGCGCCGGGGCCGGACCGGCGGCTGGCGAGCGAGAGCTTTGGGCAGTTTAACCGCGAGGTGCTGGCGCTGCTGCGCAAGCGGCAGGTGCTGGTGGTGCTGCTGCTGTTCCTGTCGCCGTGCAGCTCGTTTGTGCTGCCCAACCTGCTGGGCGGGCTGGGGGCGGATTTTCACGCGTTTGGGCGGGTGGTGAGCCTGGCCGGAGGCGTGGGGGCGTTTGTGCCGGGGATTCTGGGCTGCGTGGTGTTTCCGGTGATTGCGCGACGGCTGCCGCTGCGGTTCTTTTACCTGGCGAACGGCGTGGCGGGAAGCCTGTTTACGCTGAGCCTGATTGCGCTGCCGCATGCTCCGTGGACGTTTGCGCTGGCGCTGTTCGGGGAGTTCCTGTTCCAGGCGGTGGCGTTCTCGATCCAGGTGGGGATTGTGTTTGAGGCGATCGGGCCGGAGAATCCGCTGGCGGCCACGACGTTTGCGTTTCTGACCTCGGCGACAAATGTGCCGGTGACGCTGGTGATGCTGGCCGACGGGCACGCGTACTCGGCCGCGGGCATACGGGGCACGCTGGCCACGGACGCGCTGATCGGCATAACGACATGCCTGCTGGCTGGGCTGCTGCTGGCGCGGTTTGATCGGGTGATGCGCGGGCCGGCCGCTGGGAGCGCACGGCTGACGGAGGCGCTGCCGGAGGAGAACGGAAGCGCCGGCTGAGCACTGCGGCTCAGCCGGTGTTGCGAAGGCCAGCGCTGATGCCGCTGATGGTGGCAGCGATGGCGCGGTTGACCTCGGCGGTGTCTTCGCCGCTGCGCTTGCGGCGCAGCATATCGACCTGGATGAGGTGCATGGGGTCGACGTAGGGGTTGCGCAGGCGGATGGAGCGGGCGAGAACCTGGTTCTTTTCCAGCAGCTCAGCCTGGCCGGTGATGGCGAGGACGGCGCGCACGGTGCGGTGGAACTCGCCGACCATGAGGTCGAAGACGCGCTCGCGGAGGTCGTCGTCCTCGACGAGCGAGGAGTAGAGGCGGGCGGTGGCGAGATCGACCTTGCCGAGGGCCATCTCTACGTTGCGCAGCAGGTCAATGAAGAGCGGGAACTCGCGGGCCATGGTCTGCAGCAGTTCGAGCGAGCCGGGGCGCTCAAGGAACTGGCCGAGGGCGTGGCCGACGCCGAACCAGGCGGGGATGAGCAGGCGGGACTGCGTCCAGCCGAATACCCAGGGGATGGCGCGGAGGTCCGTGATATTGCGCGAGGCCTTGCGGCGGGAGGGACGGGAGCCGATCTTGGCGTGCTCCAGCTCGCCGACGGGCGTGGACTGCTCAAAGTAGGTGATGACGTCGGGGTTGTCGAGGATGTTCTGGCGGTAGTAGGCGAAGGAGATGGCGGAGAGCTCGTCGAGCGCCGCCTCCCACTCCGGCTTGAGGATGCCGGTGAAGTGCCCCTGGGGGTCGCGGGCGTTGGGGCGCGCGAGGGCGTCGAGCGAGGCGGCAATCATGAGCTCGAGATTGCGCTCAGCCAGGACTTCGTCAGCGTACTTGAAGTTGAGGACTTCGCCTTGCTCGGTGATGCGGAGCTGGCCCTCGAAGGAGTCCATGGGCTGGGCGAAGATGGCGCGATGCGTGGGTCCGCCGCCGCGGCCGACGGTGCCGCCGCGGCCGTGGAAGAGGCGCAGCTTGACGCCGCACTCGCGGGCTACGGTGTGCAGGTCGCGGTGGGCGCGGAAGATCTCCCACGTGCTGGTGAGCATGCCGCCGTCCTTGTTGGAGTCAGAGTAGCCGAGCATGACCTCCTGCCAGTTGTTCCAGCTGGCCAGGAGCTTGCGATAGTCGGGTCGGCTCCAGAGCTCGCGGCAGACGGCGGGGGCGTTGCGCAGGTCCTCAATGGACTCGAAGAGAGGGACGGGCATGACGCCGGGGTCGCGGCCGGAGCCTTCGACCTTGACGCCGCCGAGGCGGGCGAGGCGGACGACGTTGAGTACGTCATCGACATTGGCGGCGCCGCTGATGACGTAGTGGCGGATGACCTCAGGCGAGCAGCCGTTCTTGATCTCGGCCACGACGCGGAAGGTTTCCAGGACGCTGGCGGACTCAGCCGAGAGGGCACCGTGCAGCTGCGGCGCGATGCTGTCGGAGATGGCCTCCTTGAGTGCCGCGGCGTGCAGACGGGCGTGCTGGCGGATGTCGAGGGTGTGGAGGTGCAGGCCGAAGGTGCGCACCTGCAGGATGAGGGGATCGATGAGGGTGCGCGCGATGCGCAGGCCGCCGTGCGCAGCCAGCGAGGCGCGCAGGACCTCCAGGTCGCCGAGGAACTCCTCGACGGAGACGTAGGCGGGCAGCACCTGGGCCAGCTTGTCCTGCCCCTGGGTGAGCGTATAGGCCATGACGGGGAGCTGACCGCCGCCGGAGCCGCGATGCTCGCTGGCCTGCTCCAGGGTGCGCTGGACGCGGGCCTTGAGGCAGATCATGAAGCGGCGGTAGTACTCGAACTCGTACTGCGCGCCGAAGACCTGCGCCTCGGGCGTGTGCAGGCGGGTGAGGTAGGACTTGAGGCGATCCTGCAGGGCCTTGCTCACAGGGCGCTGCTGGGCGCTGGTGGTGAGCAGGTCAATGATGGCGTTCATCTGCCGCTGGTAGTAGAGCAGCAGGTGGCCGCGGGCCAGCTGGATAGCGTCGCGGGTGACATCGGGCGTGACGAAGGGGTTGCCGTCGCGGTCGCCGCCGATCCAGGAGCCGAAGCGGAGGACCTGGGGCAGCTGGTGCGCCTCCAGCTCCAGGCCGTAGGAGGCGCGGAGGGCTTCGGCTATCTCGCGGTAGAGCGCGGGCAACGTGGCAAAGATCGAGACGTCGTAGTAGTCCAGCCCCATCTTGATCTCGTCGTAGACGGTAGGGCGGCGGGAGCGAACTTCGTCGGTCTGCCACAGGCTGGTGATTTCGGCCAGGACGAGATCCTCCAGGCGGGCCAGGTCCTGCTCGGGGATGGGGATGCGGTCGAGGGTGGCGAGGAACTCGCCGATGCGCCGCCGCTTGAACATGACGGAGCGGCGCGCCACCTCAGTGGGGTGCGCGGTAAAGACGGGCACGATGAGCACGCGGCGGAGCCAGTCCATGGCCTCTTCGGCGGAGATGCCGACGCGGCGCATCTCGCAGAGGGTGCCGGCCAGCGAACCGCGCTGGCGGCTGGCCTCGCCGCTGAGCTGCAAGGCGATGCGGCGGCGCTTGCGGTGGTTGGTCTCAGCCAGGTTGATGAGCTCAAAGTAGAAGGCGAAGGCGCGGGTGAGCAGGATGGCGCGCTCAACGGGCAGCGAGTGGACCAGCTCCAGTGCCCGGGCGCCGTGCTGGACGGCCTCGTCGTGGTCGCCGCGGGCTTCCGAGTCGCGGCGGCGGATGGTGCCCTGGCGAAGGGCTTCCACGTGCTGGAAGAGGTCGTCGCCGGCCTGCTCGCGCAGGACTTCGCCGAGCAGGGTGCCGAGGGAACGGACGTCGCGACGGAGAGGCGCTTCCTTCAGGTCGCCGCTGCGGGCTTCCAGCTCGGCGAGGCGCTGCGACCAGCTTTCGGGATTCCACAAGAGAGGCATCGTACTTAAATTATGCCTGATGGAATGTGATGGCTGTCTCAGGGGATGGTGGGGGGAAGGGGTTGAGGTTTATGGAGGCGCGGGTTTCTCTCCACGCAAGGTTATTCCCACCCTGTCCTTCGCTCGCGCGAAGGACAAGGGTGGGGCAACCCGGCCGTTGTGATGCGGAGATTCCAAGACCAAAACCCACGGATGGGTCACCCGCCATCATGACTTTTCGATGGGTTGCCCCGTCCTTTCGCCCGGTGTTGGCGAAGGGCGGGCTGCGATGAGAGCTGGCAGGAGACTTGTTTGCTCTCTCTTTGCCGCAGTCCAGCGCGACTCGATTTCTACCGGACCCTCCTTGCCTGTTGCATGGTGCAGGAAACTGCTCCAACGCCAATCCTCAGGCCGCACTGCCAAGCCGCGCCGGACGGGGTTCCGGTGGATGTAACGGAGTTTCTCGACCGTCTTGTCTTCATTCCACACTGGAAAATCGTAATAACGTGGTTGCCAGAATCGCTCTAACAGCGGTGCGCGAAGATTGCGCGAGGTGGTCTGCTTGAGCATCTGCAAGACGACGGCGAGTTCGCTTCGCTCCGGTTCACTGACCAGCAGATGAATATGCTCCGGCATCACAACGTAACCGATTACGCGACAACCGTACCAGCGGCGAACCCGTTCCAGAGTCTGTTCGAATGTGTCTCGCGCTTCTTCGGTATTGAGCAGCGCCATACGCTTGTAGCAACTGAACGTGATGAAGTGAAGGCAGCGCTGGTGTTGATAGCGTTTGGGCTTGGGCATTTTCGCTGACGAGATTCTACTCCCAGCGTGTTCTGGGGTTCATCGCTAGCCCACCCTGTCCTTCGCTGACGCGAATGACAAGGGTGGGGCAACCCAGGCGTGGTGGAGCTGGATTTCTTGAAGGATCCGTGATCCATCGAGTCCCACCCTGTCCTTCGCTGGCGCGAATGACAAGGGTGGGGCAACCGCATCATCATCACTTGTCGCTGGGGTTGGGTGGTGGTCAGGCGGATTCGAGTTGGAGCATGAGGTCTTCCCACTCGGTGGTGAGGGTGGCGGCCTGTTCGCGGAGGCTGGCGGCGAGGTCGGTGAGGCGCTGGGTTTCGGCGGCGGAGATGAAGACGGCGAGCTGCTGTTCGGTGTGGGCGATGGAGGCCTCGACGCGGGGGATTTCCTCTTCGAGGAAGGCGCAGCGGTCTTCCATCTGCTTCTGCTTGATGGGGTTCAGGCGGCGGGGGCGCTGTGCGGGCTCGGCGGGGGCGGAGCCGTTGGAGGACGCGGGCTGCGGTTGAGATGCGGGTCCTTCGACTCGCTCCGCTCGCTCAGGATGACAGACTGATGGGGATGTGGGTAGGGCAGCGCCGGCGGCGGCCTGGGCTTCCTTGCGGCGGAGGTAGTCCTCGTAGTTGCCCTCGTAGGCGATGACGGAGCCGTTATCGACTTCAAGGACGCGGGTGGCGAGGCGATCGATGAAGTAGCGGTCGTGGGAGACGAAGACGACGGTGCCGCTGAAGGCGGCGATGGCGTCGAGGAGCACGTCCTTGGCGCGCATGTCCAGGTGGTTGGTGGGCTCGTCGAGCAGCAGGAAGTTGGAGGGCGAGACGAGGATGCGGGCGAGGGCGTAGCGGTTGCGCTCGCCGCCGGAGAGCACGCCGAGCTGCTTGAAGACATCGTCGCCGGAGAAGAGGAAGCAGCCGAGGAGCGAGCGCAGTTCGGACTCGGGGACCTTGAGGGCGGCGCGGCTGATGTCGTCGAGCATGCGGGATTCGGGGTCGAGCACCTTGTACTGGTCCTGCGCGAAGTACTCGGTGACGACGTTGTGGCCGGGGCGGATGGAGCCGGAGGTGGGCTGCTCAACGCCGGTGAGCAGCTTGATGAGGGTGGACTTGCCGGCGCCGTTCACGCCGACGAGGGCGACGCGGTCGCCGCGCTCGATGGAGAAGCGGACGTTCGAGAGGACTTGCTTGGGCCCGTAGCTCTTGGAGAGGCCGTCTGCCTCAACGACCATGCGGCCGGAGGGCGGCGGCTGCGGGAACTGGAAGTGGATGACGGGCTCTTCCTCGGGAACCTCGATGCGCTCGATCTTTTCGAGCTCCTTGATGCGCGACTGCACCTGCTTGGCCTTGGTGGCCTGGGCGCGGAAGCGGTTGATGAAGGATTCGAGGTGCTCGATCTGGTCGCGCTGGTTGCGCCAGGCGGCCAGCAGCTGGGCGCGGCGCTCATCCTTTTGCGAGAGGTATTTGGTGTAGTTGCCCTGGAAGATGGTGAGGCGCTTGTTCCAGATTTCGACGGTGCGGTCGATGGTGACGTCGAGGAAGTAGCGGTCGTGGGAGATGAGGATGTAGCCGAAGGGATAGCCCTTGAGGTAGTCCTCAAGCCAGTTGCGGGTTTCGAGATCGAGGTGGTTGGTGGGCTCGTCGAGCAGCAGCAGGTTGGGGCGGGCGAGGAGCAGCTTGGCGAGCGCGATGCGCATCTGCCAGCCGCCGGAGAACTCGTCGGTCTGGCGGGACCAGTCGTGCTTGCTGAAGCCGAGGCCGGTGAGGACGGCGCCGACCTGGGCGTCGAGCGCGTAGCCGTCGAGGGCGTGGAAGCGCTCCTGGAGCATGGAGTAGCGCTCGGCGGCGGCCTCGTACTCGGGGCTGGCGTGGTCGAGCTCGGCGAGCTGGCCGGCCAGGCGCTCGATTTCACCCTCCATGGAGCGCAGCTCGTCGAAGACGGTGAGGCACTCGTCGAAGATGGAGCGGCCGGTGAGGCGGAGGCCCTCCTGCGGCAGGTAGCCGATGCTCATGCCGCGGGTCTGCTGCAGGGTGCCGTAGTCGAGCTGCTCCAGGCCGGCGAGGACCTTCATGAGAGTGGACTTGCCGGTGCCGTTGGCGCCGACGAGGGCGGTCTTCTCGTTGTTGCGGATGAGCCAGTTGGCGTCCGTAAAGAGGATGCGCGGGCCAAAGCGCTTGCCGGCATTTTGCAGAGAGAGCATTCTCTTCTATTTTGGCAGAGCGCAGCGCGCCGGGCGCGTGGCGCGCCGGCGCTAGGAGCGCGCCTGGGCGGAGAGCCGCGAATGGGTGGAGCGGCGCCGGCGGCGCTTGTCGGATGTGAGCAGGCTGAGGATGATGGCCATGGCGGGAATGAGGAAGACGATGGAGCCGAGCACCCACATCTCGGCGCCGGCGGCCACCTGGTCGTCGAGCGCGCTGATGCCGAAGGGGCGCGGGGAGATTGCGCCGTAGCTGGGATAGACGACGCTGCCGGCGAAGCAGAGGAAGGCGGAGAGGCCGGTGTTCACAAAGTCTGCCAGCACCAGGTACGGCACCAGCACCCAGCGCGAGACGCGCAGGCGGAAGGGCCACGGCTCCAGGATGGGCCACCAGAAGAGCAGGCTGGAGAAGAAGAAGCAGCCGTGCTCAAAGTTATGCCAGTTCTCTGAGCTGAGGGCCAGCTCATAGGCGGCGGGGATGTGCCAGCCGATGTACATGAGGTTGAAGGCGAGCCAGGCCACGCGCGGGCGGGTGAGGAACTGGCCGATGCGGAGCAGGACGTGCCCGCGGAAGAGCGGCTGCAGCACGCGGCGGATCAGCCAGCGCGGCAGTCCGCGGAGGATGGGCACCACGGGCGCACCGAAGGCGATGAGAGGCGGGGCGAGCGACATGAAGACATAGTGCTGCGCCATGTGCATGAAGAGCAGGGATTCGCTGAAGGTGTCCAGCGGAGAGGCGACGGCCACAAAGAGCGAGAGGATGCCGCCGAGAAAGCTGTAGAGCCGCCACGCCGGGAACTGATCCGGGCGGGTACGCCGGATCTGGAGCCATCCGCGCAGGTAAACGGCGGCCACCACCACGAGTGTGGCGGTGACCGCGGGCGGAATGTCCCACTCGGTGAAGAGGGGCGTGAACGTGTCGGCCTGCATGGGCTACTTTGCGGGCGCGGAGCCGAGAGAGGATTGCGCGGACTCGACCTCGCGGCGGGATGCATCGGCGGCCGGTTGCTGATTGGCCGGATGCAGGGTTTCAAGGAAGCTGACCAGCGCGTTGACCTCGGCCGGGGAGAGGTTCTTGCCATAGGCCGGCATGTTGCCGCCGCCCTGCAGCACCTGGCGGATGAGCTGGTCGGTGGTCATGCGGGTGGCCACGGCGTCGAGGGCCGGTCCGCGCTGGCCGCCGGATCCGTCGAGCGCGTGGCAGTTGCGGCACTGCTTCTCCTGGAAGACGACCGCGCCCTGGCGGACGAGCGGTGTGGCGTGCTGCAGGTACCTGACGGGGACCGGGTCGCCGCTCCACGCATCCATGTGCGGGCTCCACGGGGTGAAGGACGCCAGATGCGTGAGCACGCCCCAGGAGACAGCGATGGTGGTGAGCATGAGAACGGCCACCGGACGGCGATGCCAGCTCTTCTCGCCCTCAGAGGCGTAGAAGGGCAAGGCCAGCAGCACGGAGATGCCGATGATGGGAGCGATAAGGATGAAGGGCGTCTCCATCGAGGGAGGCAAATAGGCCAGGGCCGCGTAGATCCACAGGAAGAAGAAGTCCGGGCGCGGCACGGCCTGGATGATGGTGGGGTCCGGCTGTCCGCCCGGTCCGAAGGGACCGAAGACGACGGCGCAGACGGCCACGGCGGCGAGGATGGCGCCGGAGAAGACGGCGTCCTTCCAGAAGGCGACGGGGACGAACGGCACGCCGTCCTCGTGGGTCATCTTGTTGTACTCCGCCAGGTAGGTGGAGCGGCGGACGATGCGGCCGGGCATGGGCCACTCGTTGACGCCGAGCTTGAGCACCATCCAGACGTGCAGCGCGACGAAGAGCAGCATGGCGCCGGGGATGACGAAGACGTGCAGCGCGAAGAAGCGCGACAGCGTGGCTCCGGCGATGATGGGACCGCCGAGCAGCATGTGGACCATGGGTCCGCCGACGATGGGGATGCGGCTGGTGATGGAGGCGCCGATGCCGAGGCCCCAGTAGGCGTCCTGGTCAAAGCGCAGCACCTGGCCGGTGAAGGCCATGGCGAGCGTCATGAGGAGCAGAAAGACGCCGAGGATCCAGGTAAGCTCGCGCGGGAACTTGTAGGCTCCGAAGAGGAAGACCTGCATCATGTGGACGATGACGACGGCGACCATGAAGCTGGATCCCCAGCCGTGCATGGCGCGCAGGAACCAGCCCAGCTCCAGTTGGTGATTGAGCACGTTGAGGCTGTTCCAGGCCTCGCCGGCCGTGGGCGCGTAGACGATGGCCAGCAGGATGCCGGTGACGATCTGCAGCAGCAGGAGCGTGAAGGCCGCGCTGCCGAAGACGTACCACCAGCTGGCGGTGCGGCGCGGCACGGGATGCAGAGCCGCTTCCTTGATCGGCGCTTCCAGCTGCAGCCGCAGTTCGAGCCAGTTATAGGCTGTCTTTACCCAGCGCATGGCGAGTTCCCCTTGGCGTTTTCAATGTTGACGAGCTTGGCGGTGTTGGCAAACGTGGGCATCTGGCCGGCATCAATCTGGAGCTTGCCGCGCACCACCTTGTAGGGATAGGTGAAGAGGCCGCGCTCCGGCGGGCCGGAGGCACGCGAGCCGTCTGCATAGTAGACGCCGCCGTGGCAGGGGCACATGAAGAGCTGCGACTGCGGGAACCAGCGCACGGGGCATCCCAGGTGAGCGCAGTTGATGGCGAAGATCTGGAACTCGTTCTCCGCGGTGCGGCGCACGTAGCAGGCCACCTTGTCGGTGGCTCCGTCCCAGGACTGCCGGAAGGGATTGATGAAGGTGGCCAGGCGGGTTTCGCCCACCGGGTAGTCGCTGAGCGAGCCGAGCTCGACCCAGGCGAGATAGTCTTCATCCTTCTTGACGGGCGAAAGAAGATAGCGGATGACGGGGGTTGCCACGGCAAGACCGATAAGACCGTTGAAGGCTACGCCCAGCTTGAGCAGCATCCAGCGGCGGGATACGGAAAGCTTGTCTGTCGCGCTCGGCTGCGCGCTCTCATGTACGATGTTGTCACTCACTTCTCACCTCACAGGTGCCGCGGGAGCGGCTGCGTTGGAAGCGGGGTTCCGCAGCGATCCCAGATAGGCCACGATGTCGGTTACGTCCTGCCCGCTGAGGGGCTGGCCGGGCTTGTCGTTTCGCCAGTCGGGCTGGCCAAGGTCAGGCCGTCCGGCGATGATGATGGTGCGCAGAGCCTGATCGCTCATCAGCGCCAGATAGTCGGGGCTGGTGACCTGCTGCTGCGGCGAGTCCTTATGGCACGAGGCGCAGTGGGAGCCGTAGAGCAGCTGGCCGTGCGCGGTGTCGCCCTTCTGGTCGTCGTCGTAGGCGGGCGGCTTGTCATTGCCAAAGGCGGCGGGCTTGAGCCAGGCCTGGCGCATGCCCTTCACGAGGGCATCAATCTGCTCGTCGGTGAGCATGGCGCCGGCCTGCCGCGAGAAGGCCGGCATACGGCAGCCGGGCATGCCCAGGGTGACGATCATCTTCAGGTTCTCGTCATCGATGAGCGCCTGAAACTCGGGGTTGGACAGGTCATAGGCCGCGCCGTTTTTGCCGTTGACGCCGTGACAGCCCTGGCAGTTGGTCTTGTAGAGCGCCGTGAAGTCGAGCTGGTCCTCGGGGCGCGCCAGTTCCTGCGCCCTGGGGGCGCCCGGCATGTGGTTGCAGCCCGCAATCAGGAGAGCCGCGAAGGCGCCGACGGCGGGTAGTACGTTCCGGAGCCGCATCAGCGCTTCTCCTCCTCGTTTTCGTCTTCAGAGTGCATGAGGCCGGGGGCCTCAATGCCCATGCGCAGCACAAACGGCAGCCACTGCCCGGTGCGAACGCGGTTGTCGCGCGCGACCACCAGACCGGCGACTACGCCGAAGGCAATCTGCGAGACCACGAACCAGCCCCAGGCGATGCGCTCGTCGAGCGCGGGATTGATGATGCCCATGGTGGAGTGCAGCAGGCCGGTCCACATGACCGGCGCGAGCACGCCGCCGAGCAGTACGGGCCGGCGCGGGAACATGGGCAGCATGGCACCGTAGAGCAGGCCCACCAGGATGCAGGTGAGGCCGTGAATCACGGTGGCGACCACGAGCCCCTGCCAGTGGAAGGCGGCGATCTCCGCGGTGCTGGGATTACGCCAGTGAGCCACGCCCGCGCCCCCCAGCAGGTTGATGGGATACCAGATGCTGTGCTGTGCGAGCAGTCCGTAGAGGATGGCCGGCAGAATCATGGCGATGCCGCCTGCGATGCCGCCCTTGATGCCGGAGGTGATGGGGTAGGTCTCCACCGGCAGGTGGGCGCGATGCTCGTCTGTGACCTCAATGCGCGCAACCCCGGTGCGCGTGGAGGTGATCTCCACGGGCTGCACGGTTACGGGAATATGGACGTGATGCTCATGGGGCAGCACCTGGCGGAACCAGCCTATGCATGCCATGAGCACCAGAGCAGCGCCGAAGAGGGTGACAAACATGTTCGTCACCAGCCCCGCAAATCCCAGCGTGGCGCCGAAGGCCAGAATGAGCGGCCAAGCGGTGCCGGATGGAAGATGGATGGACTCCTCGTGCGCAGGACCTGTTTCGTGAGTTTTCAGTTGTGTCACGCCGTCACCGCCCAAGAAGGTAAACCACTGTGAAGACCACCACCCACACGGCGTCCACGAAGTGCCAGTAGAGGCCCAGCACCTGGATGCGCTCGGCATGGTGCTCATTGACATGGCCGGTGAGGGTGAAGACCAGCACCAGCGAGAGCATGATAAGGCCGAGCAGCACGTGCGTGGCATGCAGCCCGACGAGCGAGTAGAAGGTGGTGCCGAAGAGATTGGTGCTGATCGTGAGGCCGTCCTCATAGATGAGCTTGTGCCACTCGATCGCAGTATCCACCAGGAAGAAGGCTCCGAGGGCGATGGTGACCGACCACCAGAGCATGAACTTCTTCATGGCGTTCTTTTCGATAGCCAGCTCGGCCAGCCAGATGAAGAAGCTGCTGGAGAGCAGGCAGATGGTGCCGACGATGGGGATCTCGAGCACCTGCTGCGGCGTGGGGCCGCTGATGCTCTTGCCGAGATAGAAGATGTAGGCGACGACGAAGATGGTGAAGATGGCCGACTCGCCGATGATGAGCGAGAGCATGGCCACCCGCCCGCGCGAGGGCAGGCGCCACGGCTGGTCGAAGGTGGTTTCAAGCGTAGGAATCGTGCTCATTATTCGTACTTCCAATCTGGATCTTCCGGATGCTTCAGATCCCACAAAGGTCTGCGGCTGCGTACAACGGGGTCGGTGCAGAAGTTGTACTCCGGCGGCGGGGAGTGCGTGGCCCATTCGAGGGTCCACGCATCCCAGGGGTCGTTGCCGGCCTCCTGGCCCTTGAAGTAGGAGATGACGAGGTTGTAGACGAAGATGAGCGTGGCCGCGGCCTGCACAAAGGCGCCGGCCGAGACGATCATGTTGAGGGTGCCCCAACCGCGGTCGGCCTCGTAGGTGTAGACCGAGCGCGGCATGCCGAGGATGCCCAGGAAGTGCATGGTGTCAAAGGTGATGTGGAAGCCGATGAGGAAGAGCCAGAAGTGCCACTTGCCGAGCTTCTCACTGAGCATGCGGCCGGTGGCCTTGGGATACCAGTAATAGATGGCCGCAAAGATGTTGAAGACGATGGCGCCCACCAGCACGTAGTGGAAGTGCGCAATGACGAAGTAGGAGTTGTGCAACTGCCAGTTCCACGGGCCCACGGCCAGCATGATGCCGGTGAGGCCGGCGAGGAGGAACTGGAAGAGGAAGCCGGTGCAGAAGAGCATGGGCGTGGCAAAACGGATTTTGCCGCCCCACATGGTCGCCAGCCAGTTGAAGATCTTGATGCCGGTGGGGATGCCGACCAGCATGGTGGAGAGCACGAAGAAGGCGTTCTCCACCGACGTCATGCCGACGGTGAACATGTGGTGAGCCCACACGCCCAGGCTGACGAAGCCGATGCCCACGGAGGCCGCCACCATGGCCGGATAGCCGAAGATGGCCTTGCGCGAGAAGACGGGAATGATCTCGTTGGCGATGGCGAAGGCGGGCAGCACCAGGACGTAGACCTCGGGGTGGCCGAAGATCCAGAAGAAGTGCATCCAGGCAACGGCGGAGCCGCCGGCCTGCGTGTCAAAGAAGTGGCCGCCCAGGTAGCGGTCAATGAGCAGCATGACCTGGGCCGCGGTGAGCGGCGTGATGGTGACCAGCGTCAGTCCGCTGACCACGAACATGAGCCAGGCAAAGAGCGGCATGCGCATCAGCGTCATGCCGCGGCAGCGCATGCTGAGCACGGTGGCGATGATGTTGATGGCGGTGCCCAGGGTGCCAAAGCCGCTGACGATGAGCGAGAGCGCCCAGTAGTCCACGCCGTTGCCGGGCGAGAAGGCCTTGGCGGTGAGCGGCGCATAAGCGAACCAGCCCACGTCCGGCGCATTGCCGGCGCCATACAGCCCGAAGCCTCCGATGAAGCTGAAGTAGAGCATGAGGCCGCCGAACGACGTGAGCCAGAAGCTGAAGGCGTTCAGGCGGGGGAATGCCATGTCGCGCGCGCCGATCATCAGCGGCACCAGGTAGTTGGCAAAGCCGAAGAGGATGGGCATGCCGACAAGGAACACCATGGTGGTGCCGTGCATGGTAAAGACGCGGTTGTAGACGTCGGGCGCCAGGAAGTGATTGTTGGGAATGGCCAGCTGGATGCGGATGTAGAGCGCCTCAACGCCCGCCACCACGAGGAAGACCAGCGAATAAAGAATGTAGAGGATGCCGAGCTTTTTGTGGTCCACCGTGACCACCCAGTCGTGCAGCCATTCAAGGAAGGTACCCTCGGCGTGCTGATGCGGCGTGACGTCGAGAGTGCCCGGAACCGGTAGTGTTTGATCTGCCATGGTTGTGTATCCCGCGTTTCTAGTGAAGCGTGGAGAGGTAGGCGACCAGCGCGTCGAGCTGCTGATCCGAGAGCTGCATGGCGGGCATAAGCGAGCCCGGCTTGAAGTCGTCCGGATTTTTGATCCACGCGCGGAGGTTCTCCGGCGTGTTGGGCAGGATGCCTGCGGCGAGCGTGGCGCGGCTCATCAGGTGGGTGAGGTCGGGGCCGTACTGGCCGACAGCGGGCGTGCCCGCCACGCGGTGGCAGTTCATGCAGGCCTGCGATTCAAACACCTGGCGTCCGGCGGCTACCCTGGGGTCCTGCGCGCCGGGCTGCTGCTGTTGCTTGACCCAGGCCTGGAACTGGTCGGGCGTGTCCACGTAGACGCGGATGAGCATCTTGGCGTGCTCCACGCCGCAGAACTGGCCGCACTGGCCCAGGTAGAGGCCGGGGCGGGTGGGGTCCATCCACATGACGTTGACGTGGTTGGGGATCAGATCGGTCTTGCCGCCGAGCTGGGGCACCCAGAAACTGTGATCAACGTC
>JAJXWS010000159.1 GCA_021781495.1 Acidobacteriota bacterium
TGGTGCTCCAGTTCCTCAAAGGCTCCTGGCACTATGGAGAGCTGGACGCTGTCAAGCCTTTTGGAGACAGCTTCGTGATCCGGCAGATGGGCCGCGGATTCGTAAAGGTGGGTGGCGCGGAGACCGACCCGGAAGACATCCGCATGGCGCAGAATGCATGGAACGAGGCGCGCGAGGCCATCCTCTCCGGCGAATGGGACATGGTAGTACTGGACGAAATTAACTACGTGATTGGCTATGGCATGCTGGACCCGGCTGTCGTCGTCGAAACCCTGCGCAACCGCCCCGAGATGGTGCACGTGATTCTGACCGGGCGCAACGCACATCCATCGCTGGTGGAGCTGGCTGACACCGTGACCGAGATGCGCGAGGTGAAGCACGCCTACCAGAAAGGTATTCTGGCGCAGCGCGGTATAGAGTATTAGTGGAATTGCGCGACGGGCCAGCTTGAGTCTGTGCCGCGCGTCCTGAAAGCGAGTCCGATGTCCTGGTTCAAACGAGAGAATGCCGAATATGACTCTGCCCCCGAGTCATCCAGCGATGGCGAGCGCCGTGTCCGCACGGAGGGCCTTTGGAGCAAATGCCCAGGATGCAGCCAGACGCTCTTCAAGGCGGATGTCGAGGCGAATCTCAATGTTTGCCCCAAGTGCCAGCATCACTTCAAGATTGGCGCACGCGAGAGGCTGGACCTTTTGCTCGAGCCGGGGTATGAGATTGTCGACCAGGGGCTTCGTTCGACAGATCCGCTGAACTTTGTGGACAGCAAGCCCTACAAAACTCGCCTGCGCGCCGCGCAGAAGCAGACCGGCCTAGATGACGCCATCCTGAATGCGACAGGTAAGCTGGCGCATCACACAGTCGTGATGAGCGCCATGGAATACAGCTTCATCGGCGGCTCCATGGGCGCCGTCGTCGGCGAGACGATTGCGCGCGCAGCCGACCGCGCCCGCAACGGACGCATGCCGCTGATCGTGGTCGCGGCCTCAGGCGGCGCACGCATGATGGAAGGCGTCGTGAGCCTGATGCAGATGGCGAAGATCTCGACAACATTGGCCCAACTGGATGATGCCAAGGTGCCCTACATCTGCGTCCTGACAGACCCGACCACGGGCGGCGTTACGGCCAGCTTTGCCATGCTCGGCGACCTCAACATCGCTGAACCCGGCGCGCTGATCGGCTTTGCCGGGCCACGCGTCATCGAGCAGACCATCCGCCAGAAGCTTCCCGAGGGCTTTCAACGCTCCGAGTTCCTGCTGGAAAAGGGATTCCTCGATGCCGTCGTGCATCGCAAGGAGCTGAAGGGCTACCTCAGCCGCGCGCTGGACTTCCTGAAGACGCCAGTACAGTAAGAGTCAGGCTGGCCTGCTGAAGCCGGACTGCCAGACCGGGAAACGATGGAATAGACTGGGTCCTTTGAGCCGTTCACACAAGGACAGAGAGACCATGAAGAGTCTGCCATCGATCCGCATCCAATTGAAAAGCGTTGCCTGCCTCGCGATCTTTCTTTTCAGCGCTGCTCTCCAAGCAGTGACAACTCCAACCGTCGCCGCTCCCAAGCTGACTCCTCTCTCTGCGATCACGCTGGACAGCACCGGTCCTGTGCTGCGCCAGAACGCGCAACCGCAGAAGCCTTTCACGGTTGCCGGCGTGCGTGGCGTTCTGCTCGGTCAGCAGGATGGCACCTTCGAGGCCTGGGTGCTGCCGGTCAAGCTCCTCTCAAACCTGCGCATCGAAGCCAACGTTGAAGGCTACCCTGTGCCGATTGATGTGAACGCGCAGGCAGCGCAGATTGAGGTCCGCCCGGACCGCACCATCCTGACCTATACCCACATTGCCTTCACGGTCCGGCAGATCATGTTTTCTCCGAATGAAGCGCCGCCAGGAACAGGTCCCGTGGTGCTGTTTGAGTTTGATTGCCTGCATCCCACGGACTTCACGATTCGCTTTACGCCGGAGCTGCGCTGGATGTGGCCTGAGCGCAACGAAGGGGTTCCCGGCGTCGAGTGGGTTGAAAATGGCGGCTTCTACACCCTTCACTCGGACTACCCCGACTTTGCCGCGGCTGTCGCGATTCCAGGAGCGCAACCCGGCATCCTCGCGCCATACCAGGAGCGCCCGCAGGTGCATCCGGTGGAGTTCAAGCTGCACATCGACCCGGCCCACGATCGCGGCCGCGCGTATCCCCTGCTGATGGCGATGGGCACAACTGCCGCAGGAGCAACCGATGCAGCGCTCGGCGAATCGCTGGAGAAGCTCAATACCGCGATCCCCACTCTCTATGCTCACCACGCCAAGAGCTACCGCGATCTGGTGGAGCAATCCACTTCCATTGATACTCCGGATCGGCATCTGGACGAGGCCTTCCAGTGGGGCGTTCTCTCTATCGAACAGTTGAAGGCCATTGCGCAGCCCACGGGCGAGACAGCGCTGGTCGCCGGCTATTACGCCTCCGGCGATTCGGCACGGCCGGGCTTTGGCTGGTTCTTTGGCCGCGATGCGCTGTACTCGCTCTACGCAGTCAACGGCTATGGAGACTTTGCACTCACCCGCCAGGAGCTTGAGTTCCTCATGCGCCGCCAGCGCGCCGACGGCAAGATCATGCACGAGTATTCGCAAACCGCGCCCGACGTGAACTGGCTGGCGTTTCCTTATATGTATGCCGCGGCGGATGCCACACCGCTCTTCCTGATGGCCGTGGCGGACTATGTGCGCGCGAGCGGAGACACGAACTTCCTGACGCAACATCGCGACGCCTTGGAGAAGGCGTGGAGCTTCGAGACGGATCCCGCGCACGACACAGACCACGACGGCATCTATGACAACTCCCAGGGCACAGGCTGGGTGGAAAGCTGGCCCGGTGGGATGCCGCACCAGGAGATTTATCTTGCCCTGCTCGATCAACAGGCCTCTTCAGCCATGGCCTTCATCGAGACGTTGCTGCACGACAACGAGAAGTCGCACGCCGCCGCACAGCGCGCGGCAACCGTGGCGAAGACCATCAATGCCGAGTATTCCGACGCGCAAAAATCATGCTATGCATTCAGCCGAAACCTCGACGGGAGCCTCGACCGCACGCGCACTGTCTATCCGGCCGTGGCGTGGTGGGACCCTGCGGGCGGGCAGCCAGTTCTGGAACA
>JAJXWS010000160.1:0-1341 GCA_021781495.1 Acidobacteriota bacterium
GTGATGTCGACGAAGTTGCCATCTCCGTCGTTGCGATAGAGGGTCTTGTAGTCGTCAGAGAATGTGGTGGTGTAGAGGTCGAGACGGCCGTTGTTGCGATAGTCGCCGACGGCCAGGCCCATGGATGCGGTTTCGCGCGCATCCTGATTCAGGGCAAAGCCGGAGTAGAAGCTGGAGTCGTCGAAGGTGCCATCGCCCTTATTGATGTAGAGGTAGTTGGGCGATGAGTCGTCGGTGACGATGAGGTCAACTTTGCCGTCGTTGTCGATATCGACGAAGGTGGAGGAGAAGCCGTAGTAGCGGCGCTTGTCGCTGACACCGGCTTTCACACTGACGTCGGTAAAGGTGCCGTCGCCGTTGTTGTGGAAGAGGTGGTCGGGCTCGCCGGGCAGGCCGCGCGGGCCGCACATGACCTGTGCGCCGCGGAACTGGCAGTTGGCGTAGCCAACGGCTTTGGAGCCGGAGAGGGGCAGGTTGTTCATGTCCCAGTGGATGTAGCCGGGCACAAAGATGTCGAGGCGTCCGTCGCCGTCGTAGTCGCCGAAGCTGGGCCCTGTGGACCAGTTGCCGAGGGTGACGCCGGCGGTTTCAGCGACGTCAGTGAACGTGCCGTCGTGATTGTTGTGGTAGAGGCGGTTCTTTCCGTAGTTGGCGACGTAGAGATCGGGCCAGCCGTCGTTGTCGAAGTCGCCGACAGCGACGCCGAAACCCCAGCGGTCATTGGTGACGCCGGCCTGCTCCGCCACGTTGGTAAAGGTGCCGTCGTGGTTGTTGTGAAAGAGAGCGGCATGGGGCGGCTGGGTCTTGCCGTCGAGGGCGTCGAAGGTGGAACCGTTGACGATGTAGATGTCGAGCCAGCCATCGTGGTCGTAATCGAGGAGGGCGACGCCGGAGCCGATGGTCTCAAGGATGTAGGCCTTCTGCGGCGTGCCCATGGTGTGCTTCCACGAGGTGAGTCCGGCCTGCGCGGAGATGTCTTTGAAGACGACAGGGCCGTTTTTGACAAAGCCTCAGGCGGTGCTAGGGCGGTTTTCGGAGTCGAGAACGGGCGCGAAGACGCCGGCGGTGGCCGAGCCGCTCTGCTGCGCGGAAGGCGAAGCAGGCGCGCTGCCACCATAGAGCGGCGACTGGGAGGGCTGCGGGTTCTGCGCGCGAGAGGGAAGCACGCTGAGGGTGACGAACACGAAGAGCGCCGTGGCGAAGCCGCAGCGGCAGAGCCACTTCAACAGGAAGCGATTCAAAAGATGACCTCTCAAGCAGGGAAGTGCTTCAGGGATAGATGTTGGGGGACGGAGGGGACAATGTCTCCGGTCAAAGGGATGGAGTCGAGGTCCATCGTTC
>JAJXWS010000160.1:1351-3134 GCA_021781495.1 Acidobacteriota bacterium
CTGCGCACGATTGGGGAAAATGGCGCTTGGCGAGACGGAGCGGAGCATCATTTTGCGGAGAACGGCGAGGGCCGGTGCTGGACGCGGGCTCAGTCTCTTATAGTGGGTTGCAGCAATTTCAAGGAGATGGCCCGCGCATGTTTCTTGCCGTTCTGGGCGCGCTGACGGTGCTTACCTTAATGGCGGCGATCCTCAGCAAGAGGATTTCGCCGATGGTGGCGCTGGTGGCGGTGCCGGTGGCGGCATCGCTCGGCGGCGGCTTTGGCATGCGGACGGGCAAGTTCATGCTGGCCGGCATCGAATCGATCTCCGGCGTGATCGGGATGTTTGTCTTCGCCATTTTGTTCTTCGGCATCATGACCGATGCGGGGATGCTGAAGCCGCTGATTGCGTGGCTGTTGCGGGCGATTGGGCGCCGGCCTTCGCGCATTGTTCCGGGGACGGCGCTGCTGGCGCTGCTGGTGCATCTGGACGGCTCCGGAGCGGTGGCGTTTCTGGTGACGATTCCGGCGGTGCTGCCGCTGTATGACGAGCTGGGGATTGACCGGCGGATTCTGGCGTGCGTGGCGTCGATGGCGGCGGGCGTGAACTTTCTGCCGTGGACGGGGCCGACGCTGCGCGCCTCGGCTGCCTTGCACATCAGCCCTGCGAGCATTTTTGTGCCCATGATGGGCGTGCAGGCGGTGGGGCTTGCGTTTGTGTTTGGCGCATCGTACTGGCTGGGGCGACGCGAGGAACGCAGGCTGGGCTTGGAGAGTGAGACTCCAGGGGAGAAAAAGGATGCCGGCACAAGCGAGCGGCCAAGGTTCTTTCTGCTGAACGTGGCGATGACGCTGGTGGTTTTCAGCGTGATGATCAGCGGCAAGGTGGACCCGGCGATTGCGTTCATGATTGGAACGGTGGTGGCGATCACGATCAACTTCCCTGAGATGAAGGCGCAGCAGGAACGGCTGGCTGCGCATGCTCCGGCGGCGATTCTGATGGCGAGCATTCTGTTTGCGGCGGGCGCGTTCACGGGAATCATGAAGGGCACGGGAATGGTGAACGCGATGGCGGCCGCGGCGGTGGCGCATCTGCCGCAGCATGGCGTGCGGCTGATTCCGTTGGGGCTGGGAGTGGTGTCGATGCCGCTGAGCCTGTTCTTCGATCCGGACTCGTTTTACTTTGGCGTACTGCCGGTGCTGGCGGGAGCGGCGTCGGCTGCGGGGCTGGCGCCGGTGAAGGTGGCGCAGGCGGCGCTGCTGGGACTGCACACGACGGGCTTCCCGGTGAGTCCGCTGACGCCGGCGACGTATCTGGTGGTGGGGCTGTCGGAGATCAGCCTGGCGCAGCATCAGCGCTATTCGATTCCATTTCTGTTTGCGGCGTCGCTGCTGATGACGCTGGCGGCGGTTGCGTTTGGAGTGATCCCGCTGTGAGGCACTGGAGGATGGGATGAAGACGGTGCGGATTGGAGCGGGCGCGGGCTACTCCGGCGACAGGATTGACCCGGCAGTGGAGCTGGCGGAAAAGGGCGCGCTCGATTTTCTCGTCTTCGAGTGCCTGGCGGAGCGGACGATTGCGCTGGCGCAAAAGGCGAAGCGGCTGGATGCGAACGCGGGCTATGACCCGCTGCTGGAAGAAAGGATGCGCGCCGTGCTGCCGCTCTGCGCGCAGCGGCGCATTCGCATCGTGAGCAATATGGGCGCGGCGCATCCGATGGCCGCGGCGAGAAAGACACTGGAGATTGCGCGGGAGCTTGGGTTGCGCGGGCTGCGGATTGCGGCGGTGACCGGCGACGATG
>JAJXWS010000161.1 GCA_021781495.1 Acidobacteriota bacterium
CATCGTAGGGATAGGGGCCCAGGCCGAGCATGCCGTTCTCGGACTGCAGCGTGATCTCAAGGCCAGGGGGCAGATGATTCGCCACCAGCGTGGGCAGGCCGATGCCGAGATTGACGTAGTCGCCCTCGCGCAGTTCCTGCGCCGCTCGCCTGGCGATCCGTCGGCGCTTGGCCTCAGGCGTGAGGGCCATGCTCGATGTGGGCAGGCTCGTGGACATGCTCACCCCTGTGGGCCGGTGGTGGCTTCGTGGTGCTGCCGCAGATTGCGCTGGATCTGGTCGCGATGGTCGGCGAGATGCTTGACCAGCAGGATGTCCACGACGAAGCTGACGGGCTTGAGGGCCCAGCGCGGGTTGCGGCTGACGGCCTCGATGTCGAGCTGAGCCTCGTCGAGCGAGCGCAGGAACCTGGCTGCGTCCGCCGCTGCGGCGTGGATACTCGCCAGCAGGTCCAGGAGGTCGCGCCCCGAGGTGTCCCGCACGGCCGCGAGACGACCCGCGTGGCTCTGGTCCCGGCCCCAGGGCTGCGGCGGTCGCGCGAGCATCGCGTGAATCTCGCCCACCCAGAACGGGATGAATTCCGCGATGTGGGCGAGGTTGTCGAGAATGGACCATACTTCCGGTGCAGGACGCCAGAGGAGAACCTCCCGCGGCAGCGGACGGACGAGGTCGTGGATCTGCTGGGTCGTTTCTTCGATGGCGGTGGCGGCTGCGGCTGGGCGTGTCATAGGGGCTCCCACTCACGGCATGCTGGTGTGACGACGGCACGACAGGGGCCGAAGCCGATGGAGACGAAACCATCGCGGCTGGCTCGTGCGCACAGCGTGACCTCGTCGCCATCTTCGAGGAAGCGGCGCCGCTCTCCGGAGGAGAGCGCGAGCGGTTCTCGCCCGGCGGCGGTGATCTCGAGCAAGGAACCGTAGCCGGCCGGCTCGGCGGAGGAGATGGTTCCCGTACCGAGCAGGTCTCCCGCGCAGAGGTTGCAGCCGTTGGAGGCGTGATGCGCGACAAGCTGTGCGGGCGTCCAGTAGAGGTTTTCCGTGTGGCTGGCGGTGATGCGTTGCGGGGCCAGACCGGACTGGCGCATGGCGTCCGTGAGCAGGAGCACTTCGAGCGCGACACCGAGCGCACCGTTGCGCTGATCGGATTCCGAAAGCAGGTACGGCAGCGGCTGGGGATCCTCTGCGCTGCGCGGCTGCTGCGGCTGGCGGAAGGGCGCCAGCGCCTCAGGTGTGATGATCCAGGGTGAGACAGTGGTGTGAAAGCTCTTGGCGAGGAAGGGGCCCAGCGGCTGGTACTCCCAGGACTGGAGGTCCCGCGCCGACCAGTCATTGAGGAGGCCGTAGCCGGCGATGCTGCCCTCGGCTGCGTCCATGGCGAGGGGTTGGCCGAGCTGGTTGCCGGGGCCAATCCACACGCCCAGCTCCAGCTCGAAGTCGAGGTGGCGGGCAGGGCCAAACGTGGGCACGGGCTCGTCCGGCAGCTTGCGTTGCCCGTGCGGACGACGCACCGGCGCGCCCGACGGGCGCAGGGACGAGCTGCGGCCGTGATACCCGATGGGCACCCACTTGTAGTTCGGCAGCAACGGATGGTCCGGGCGGAAGAGCCTGCCGACGTTCAAGGCGTGGTGGATGCCGGCGTAGAAGTCGGTGTAGTCGCCGACGTGCGCGGGCAGCAACAGCTCGCAGTCCGCCGCCTTGTGAAGCAACTCGGGTCGCTGCGGTGCGCCTTCGGCCAGGAGCCTTGATACCGCTGCACGAAGGGCTCGCCGGTGAGGGGCGCCGAGCGCGAGCAGGGAATTGAGCGCTGGGCCTTGCCCGGCTGCGCGGCCTGCCACGAGGGCGTCGCCTTCGACGAGCCCGGCGTCCACGAGCGCATGGATGGACAGGATATGGTCGCCGATGGCGATGCCGGGCTGCGGCTCGGCGCCACGCGGACGAAAGAGGCCGAGTGGAAGATTCTGGATGGGGAAGTCCGCGTGGCCGTTGGCGTCTTCCACCCAGGACCGCAGCTGCGGATTGTGCGTTTCGTCGCACCCGTCATTGAAACAGGGGGGCATCACTTCGGCTCCGGAGGAGGCGTGAAGCGTTTGTGCAGCTTCTGCCCGTAGTCTGCGTAGTCCCGCTGGAGGGCGGGTGATTCCGCCGCGTAGCGCGTGACGCGCTGCGGGTAGCGTGTCTCGAACATGAACGCCATCGTATCCACGAGCTTCTGGGGCCTGAGTGCCATCTGGCTTGCGGCCTCGAAGGCCTCCACGTCCGGGCCGTGCGGCAGCATCATATTGTGAAGCGAGAAGCCTCCGGGCTCGAAGCCTTCAGGCTTGGCGTCATACCTGCCGTAGATGAGCCCCATGAACTCGCTCATGACGTTCATGTGGTACCAGGGCGGCCGGAACGTGTCCTCCGCGACGAGCCAGCGATCCGGGAAGCAGACGAAGTCCACGTTCGCGGTGCCGGGGATCTCCGACGGTGAAGTCAGCACGGTGAAGATGCTGGGATCGGCGTGGTCGAAGAGCAGCGGGCCCACCGGTGAAAACCTCCGCAGATCGTACTTGTACGGCGCATAGTTCCCGTGCCACGCGACGACATCGAGTGGCGAGTGGCCGATGGCCGTCTTCCAGAGGGAGCCCCCCCACTTCACGAACAGCTGGCACGGAGCTTCCCTGTCTTCGTAGGCGGCGACTGGTGTCAGGAAGTCGCGCGGGTTCGCGAGGCCGTTCGCGCCGATGGGACCGCGCTCCGGCAACGTGAAGGCGCCGCCATAGTTTTCGCAGATGTACCCGCTGGCCGGGCCGTTGGGCAGAACCACGGAGAATTTGACGCCGCGGGGGATCACCGCAATCTCCGCGGGTTCGAGATCCAGGATGCCGAACTCGGTGTGCAGGCGGATCTGGCCCCGCTGCGGCACGATGAGCAGTTCGCCGTCCGCGTTGTAGAAGAACTCGTGGAGCATGGAGCGCGTGGCGCAGTAGATGTGGGCAGCCATGCCGGCCATCGCGCTGGCGTCACCCGCGGTCGTGATGGTGTGAATGCCCTCGATGAAAGAAACAGGCCTCCCATCTGCGGCGATGGGGCTCCAACGCATGGGAGCGGGCGGAAGCTCGACCTCCTTGCACGGAGCGGTCCGCCAGTCGCCG
>JAJXWS010000082.1 GCA_021781495.1 Acidobacteriota bacterium
CCATGGAGAAATCCATCAGCGGTGACGGCTATCGCCCCACGCTCAACAGCTACATACTCGCGGACGCCAACGCCATCGCGGCCTTCGCCATCACCGCCGGCCAGTCCTCCATCGCCGCGCAATACACGGCCAAAGCGCAGGCACTCCAGCGCTTGATCGAGACCCGGCTCTGGAATCCCCAGGACAAGTTCTACGAGGTGGTCTCGCCCGCGTCCGATTCCGGCATCCTAAAAGAGAAGCGCTTTCGCGATCCCGGCACGCGGCTCCAGTACAGCGGCGTACGCGAGCTCATCGGCTACATTCCGTGGCTCTACTATCAGCCGCCCGCAGACCACGACGTCGCCTGGCAGCAGCTCTTTGATCCCCACGGCTTCGCCGGCAAATACGGGCCTACCACCGCCGAGCGCCGCAGCCCGCGCTTCCGCTTCGCCTCCACCGACCAGTGCACCTGGAACGGCCCCGCATGGCCCTACGCCACCACGCAAACCCTGCTCGCTCTCGCCAATCTCCTCAACGGTCCCGCGCAAACCGCCATCGGCAGCCAGCAGTACTATCAGCTCTTCTCAAGCTATGTGCTCTCGCAGCACATCCAGCTTCCATCCGGCCGCACCATCGACTGGATCGATGAAGATCTCGACGCCGACACCGACGAGTGGATCGCCAAAAACATGCTCATCGCCAAGCAAAAGCAGGTTGGCCGCGGCAACTACTACAACCACTCCGGCTTTGCCGACCCGCTCATCACCGGACTCATCGGTCTGCGCCCGCGTGCCGACAACACGCTCGTGCTGCACCCGCTATTGCCTCCCGGCCAGTGGACCTACTTCGCGCTCGATGGCCTTCCCTATCACGGCCACATCCTCACCATTCTCTTTGACCAGAGCGGTGCAGTCTTCCATCGCGGCCGTGGCCTCACCCTCTTCGTGGATGGCAAACGAACCGCGCATCGTGCCACGATCGGCCCGCTTCAGATCAGTCTCCCGCGCCCATCGCATGCTCAAGCCGCCCATGAAACACGCTAAGGATCACAACACCGTGGCCATTCTCCGCAGAACCGCCGCCGCCAGCTTCGTCGTATTCGCCGCAACGCTCTTCGCGCAGCCACCGGACGCATCGCGCATCGACATGGTGCACATTCGCGCCGGCTCCTTCGTCATGGGCGCCGATGCGCAAGCGCTGCCCAGCGCCGTCACGCAGGGCTTCGGCGTCATGTCCCCGCGTCCGTCGCATGGCGACTTCGATGAGGTTCCCGCCCATCGCGTCACCCTCACGCACGGCTTCGCCATCGCCACGCATCTCATCCCCGTTGCGGAGTTCCAGCAGTTCGACCCCGAGTACAAGCCCGTCGCGGCCTATCCCGACTACGCCGCCGGCATCACCTATCAGCAGGCCGTCGACTTCTGCGCCTGGCTCTCAAAAAAGCAGCACAAGCACTACCGGCTCCCGACGGAAGCCGAATGGGAGTACGTGGCGCGCGCCGGCCACCAGACGCCGTTCTTCACCGGCGATACGCCGCCCGCTTCCGGCACGCCCAATCCCTGGGGCGTCGTCATCGCCGAGGGCACGCCCGAGTGGGTCGCAGACTGGTACGGTCCCTACAGCTCCAGCTCGCAAACCAATCCCACCGGCCCCGCAGCCGGCCACTTCCGCGTCGTACGCGGCGGAGGCCTCGACTTTCGCAAGTCCCGGCCCGGGGATATCTATCCCGCCACCGCCCCATACTTCGCGCGCTCTGCCAATCGCGCCAGCATGGCGCCCAGCTACGCATCTGCTTCAGGCAACATTGGCTTCCGCGTCGTGCAGGCGCCACCGCTTGCGCCTCATCCTGCTCCGCCCGCGCAGCACCTCTTTCAAACCGGAGTCAAGCAAACCCCCGTCAACCTCACGCTCGGCCCTGACCCTGCACGGCCCTTCTTCCACCTGCATGAGCTCTTCCCCAACCTCAACGGCAAATCCATGCCGCAGGTTGGCTGGCCTCTCGGCCTTGCGCGCGGTCTCGGCATCGCCTATCACAACTCCGCCATCCAGGTGCTCAGCAACGGCGATGTCCTCGCCGCCTACTACAACACTCCCAACAAGGAAGACGATCCCGACCAGACCATCCTCATCCTGCGCCGCCGCGCCGGAGCGGAAGACTGGGACATGCCCGAGCCATGGCCATACTTTGCCGATGCCGCAAACGCCGCGCCCGTCTTCTGGAATGACCGCGGCAAGCTCTGGCTCTTCTGGGGCTTTCCCCGTCTCATCGGCGCACCGCCCTTCGCGTACATGACCTCGCTCGACAACGGCGTCACCTGGAGCCCCGTCGAATTCCCGCACTTCACCGCGCCCATCGGCCGCTATGTCTCTCAACCCATCAACTCCATCGTGCGCACAGCCGACGGAACCATCCTGCTGCCCACTGATGCAACCGGTCGCGATGCCGACGGCAATGGTTCCATCTCCGCCGTCTGGGGCACGCACGACGAAGGCAGGACCTGGTACGACACCGGCGGCCGCACCGCCGGACGCCACACCACCATCGTCCTCGCCCGCAACGGAGACATCCTCGGCTTCGGCGGAAAGAACTCCGCCATCGACGGGCACATGCCGCTGGCCAAAAGCAGCGATGGCGGCAAGACATGGCGCAAATCCCCCACGCCCTTCGATGAGCTCCTCAGCGGCGAGCGCCCCAGCGTCCTCCGCCTCGCCTCCGGCCGCCTCTTCTTTGTTGCCGACTACAACCCCACCCACCAGAAGCACATTCACAAAGACGGCGCCTACGTCGCACTGTCAGACGATGACGGCAAAACATGGAAGCAGAAGCGCCTCCCAGCCAACATCCTCACCGTCGGCTATGTCACGGCAACGCAGGGTCCTGACGGCGTCCTGCACATCGCCACATCCAAAAACACCGTCAACTACGAGATCGAGTTAAACGAGGCCTGGATACTCTCCGACGCGCCTGCCGTCTCCGAGCCCACCACCATCCAGAACGTCGTCCGTCACCAGGAGCGCTGGCCCAACGGCAAGCTCAAAGCCGCTTGGTCCACCGGCCGCGCCGAGGACGGGCGCACCCTGCTGGAAGGCCAGCAGACCCTCTACGATCCGGCCGGACACACGCAGTGGACCACCTCCTTCCACCTCGGCAAGAAGATCGGCGACGAGAACTTCTACCGCGCCAACGGCTCCCTGCTCTGGCAAAAAACCTACACCCCCGACGGCACATGGATATGGCGCAACTTCGCGCCCGATGGCCGCCTCATCTCGCAGTCCCGCTGGCACGGCAAGACGCTCATCGATGTCGACCTTGCCGGAGGCCAGTGAGCATGCGCAGCCCGCGTCCGCGCCTCACCGCCGGCATCCTGCTGCTCAGCCTCGCCGCCGCAGCGCCGCTGTGCATGCTCGCGCAGCCCGCAAAGCATCAAGCCGCGCCATCCGCATGGCTCTTCGCCTACTTCCAGGAGCCCGGCAATCAGGGCATCTATCTCGCGCTCAGCCGCGACGGCCTGCACTACACTCCGCTCAACGACGGCAATCCATGGGTCGCTCCCTCGCAGCCCGGCGAGCTCATGCGCGACGTCTTCCTCACCCGCGGCCCCGACCACCGCTTCCGCATGGTGTGGACATGGAACTGGCACGGCGACACGCTCGGCCACGCCTCGTCGCCCGATCTGCTCACCTGGTCGCCGCAACAGCAGATCCCCATCATGCAGAGCCTTCCCGCCACCGGCAACGTCTGGGCACCCGAGACCTACTGGGACCCAACTCAATCCAAATGGCTGCTCATCTGGTCCAGCTCCATGCAGGGAAGCACAACCGGCAATCGCATCTGGTTCTCCCTCACACCCGACTTCACCACCTTCTCCCAGCCCGCCATCTTCTTTGATCCCGGCTACGTCGTCATCGATGCCACCCTCTTTCAGCCGCAGACCGGGCACGGCCGCACCGGTCCCTACCGGCTCATCTTCAAAGACCAGACCCTCGATCCGCTCACCTATCAGGAGCGCGTCGCTACCGGCCCCACGCTCCAGGGCCCGTGGAGCCACATCTCCGGCCCCATCAACGAAAGCTGGTCTGAAGGCCCATCCGTCATCCAGCTCGGCCGCCAATACGTTGTCTTCTACGATCACTACCGCGCGCCGCATGCCCGCTACGAGGCCGTGGCCACCACAGACTGGAAGCACTGGCGCGACATCACCGCGCAAATCTCCCTGCCGGCGCACTGCAAGCACGGCAGCTTCCTCCGCATCACCAACGCCGAAGCCCAGTTCCTGCTCCAGCGCCACGACGCACCCACAACGCCATAATATCGGCCGGGAGCCCACATCACAGGCCGATGACTTACCTCGAACATGGGTGCCCCAGGTCTCGCCTTTGAGACCTGGGAATGCGCATCTCTCTCCTGTCAATGTTTGAGTATCTACTCAAACAACCAGTCCAGATTCTCCGCCGGGTGCCCCAGGTCTCGATTCTGAGACCTGGGAAAGCACGAACATCTCCTGTCGCACCTAGCTTCGCTCTACTCAAACAACCAGTCCAGATTCTCCGCGCCACCGTTTTGTGTCACGTTGACGTGCGGCGTAATGTGCAGGTCCTCGGGCACAAACCCCAGCACCACATACGCGCCCTTGCCCATATCCAGTTCATTCTCGCCCTCCGGCAGCGGCTTGGCCCACACCGCCATCGGCGGCATCTTGCCCGCGGTCACCGCATTCAGCATCACCAGGTTCCACTGCTCCGTCTCCGGGTCCAGCACGGACCCCTTCCGCGATGCATCCTTCACAAACCCCACCAGGATCTGTGCCGGATGCGCAAGCTTCACGCGCAGTGTCCCTCCCGCGCGCGATGCAATGCGGATGCCGCGCAAACCCTTCAGCTCCGGCGCCAGCGCGGTAATCGTCACGCCGCGATCCGCAAACAGCTTCGCTCCTGGCTCAACCGTGAACGGCTCAACCGGAGTCGCCTCGCCTGCGTCCGCCCGCAGTGTAAACTCCACCTGCGGCAGCGGGCCCGATGCCTGCTCCGCCTGCACGCCCTTGCCGCTTTCCAGCATCGCCCGCCGCTTGCGAAACGTCGCCAGCTCCTTCTCATACATGGGCAGGCACTGCTGCCAGTTTGGAAACTGCCCCATGCCGCCGCGAAAAGGAATCTGCCTCTGCGTCGTCTCCATCGCAGTCGCGGTCACATAGGCCGGCCCCGCCAGCGCGGTCAACTGCCGAAACGCCTCCACGCTTGCGCTCAGCAACGCATCTGCCGAGTGCATATGCGCCGCGTCGCGATCATACCCATACAGCATCACCTGTTCCGCTGCCTTGGTCTTCGCGTTATAAAAGCGCATCAGCAGCGCAATGGCTTTCATATCGTTCACCACGCGCGCATACTCGGCGTTGTTCTTCGTCACAAACGGCGCCGCGGCCTCGGCTGCATTCACCGCCTGTTGCGCGGCCTCCAGCGTCGCATCGCTCACCTCGATCGGCGTCTCGCCATGGTGCGGCTCGTGCTTCCCCTCTTCGGCCACATACTCATCCAGCCGCTCGCCTGGCGGCGCATCCCCCGTCCACAGCGTCTTCGCGGGGTTGAAGCGCGCCGGGTCAATCAACTGCGGCATCGTCATGCCAAGCGCAAACGCCTGCCGGTTCCCCTCCGTTATCCCAATGCGCGGCAGCAACCGTGGCTGGCAAGGTCCGGCCAGCGTATAAGCCTCCAGCAGTTTCTCGCCCGCCTCATCGCTGCCATATCGCTCGGCAAACTGCGCCGCCCAGTAGGCATGCTCCTTCTCAGCGTCGCGATTCGGATTCCAGGCATAGCGCCCCCACGCCGCAAACCAAATCCAGTCTCGATCCGTCTGTTCCAGCCGCGGCGTCGTCTTGTCGCCCGCCCACGGCCAGTCCCAGTAGCGCAGCGGATACAAGTGCAATCCCTCAATCCCAATGCGCTGAAAGTTCGTCAGCGTCTGCCGAATGAAGTCCGGATCGCCCCACCGGAACGGCTCCAGGTTCGACAGCAGATGCACGTTCGCAATCGCTACATTGGAGTTCTCCGCCAGCATCGTGAACCGGTCCCGCACCGTGCCGCGCACGTTGGTCCACGTCAGCGACTCTCCATTCCACTTGAACATCGTGTCGATATTCGAGTAGAGCGGCATCGCTTCCTTCATCACATCGTCAATGTTCGTCGCGTGCGCCCGCACCACAATCGGCGGCTCTGTCGCTATGCCCGCTTCCCGCAGTCCGTCCTTCACGCCGGGAATGATCGTCTTCGTCAGCCACTCCGCTCCGTATTGCGGCGCCATCGCCTCGCCCAGCGTCATCATCAGGCCCGCATGCGGATACTCCCGCACAAACTCAGATATCGCATAGCGCGTATACGCACTCGCCAGCGCATTCGGCGCCGCCAGGTGATACGGCAGCTGATGCGCCCGCGCAAACGGATGCGAAAGATGAATGTTGTAGAAACCCTGCAGCACCCAGATGCCGCGCTTATCCGCCTCCGCCGTCAGCCACTTGAACAGCGCAATGTTCTGCTCCAGTTGCGCCGTCGGCAGCTCCCGCGCCTCCGGATACCGTGGCAGCCTCAGCAGACTGGTAAACGGATGTCCGTTCCACAAGAACAGCGCGTTATAGCGCTCCGCCGCCATGCTGTCCAAATACCGGATCCACGCGGCCTTGTCATAAAAGAACGGAAAATTCTCCGGCGTATACAGGTAGTCGTACTCCGCGCCGTCGTACGTAATCTCCTGCTTCTGCATCCCGATGCACGTAGCGCGCAGCTTCAGCGCGGGATGCTCCATATCGTGAATGCCCTCCGGCAGCTTGCCCGCGGCCCGCACGCGATCCGCCAGCTCCAGCTCGCCATACAACACGCCGGAGGCGTCACTGCCCGCCACCACCCACGTCTTGCCCACCTGTTCAATCAGGAACGCTTCCTTCGCCTGCGGCCAGAACTCCGGCAGATTCAAGCGTTCCATCTCCGGCTCACTGCGCAGTCCCGCAATCACGCGCACCCCGGCCGGCGCATCCTTCGCCGCGGCCAGCGCGTCTCGCAGTTGCTCCGCGCCCCACAGCTCGCGCGCACTCGCATGCTTCGCCGTCAGCACCGGCACACCGGCAGCATGCAGCGCGCCGCACGCCGCCAGCCCCATCGCGCAAAGCCATGCCCACCGCGCCTGTCTGCGCAGTCCTCCTGCTCGCATCCTCATTGCTCTCCGCTCAGGCCTTTTCAAACAGCACGGCCATGTATGGCTTGCCCGTCAGCGTCACCTTGCTCTTGCCGCTCAACGTCCCAGGCACCGCGGTGGTCGTCATCGCCCACGGATCAATCCACGTCATCTTGAACGTCTCCTTCTCCGGCAGCGGAAACTCATATTCGCCCACGCAGTGATAGTCAAAGTAGTAGAGGTACAGCCGGCCCGCATTGCCCGCATTCGCGTAGTAAGGATTCTCAGCGGCCATCAATCCCGTCGTTCCCGTCCGCTCCAGCAGCTTGCGCAGAAACGTAATCCGCTCTCCGCTCGTTCCCCGCAGCTCGCCCGCATCCGACCACACCGGGCCTCCGTCCTGCGTCATATACGTCTCGCCGTGCGTCGCATACACCCCGGCCACTATCGCGCGCCAGAAGCGGTGCGTCATCTCCTCCGCAGACAGGTTCCCCCAGCGCCGCGCAATGTTGCCCTCATACTGAATCTCGTCATAGACGATCGGCTTGTTCCATGCCGCCAGCCGCGCCGGCGACTTCTCAAAGTCATACTCCTGCAAGCTCGCATGCGTGCACCACGGCTTGGCGTGGTCATACACAACCCGGCTGTGATGAATCGACCGCAACCGGCTGTACGGATCCGACTCCTGCACAATGCGGAAGAACCTGTCCCAGTCCTTCATCGTCTTCGACTTCACCAGGTCATACTCATTCGCAATCGACCACCACACATTCCGGTATGCGGAAAGCCGCGCCACCGCATACCGCAGATAACGGTCGTCCGCCTCCTCGCCCATCGCCTTGAAGCCCCACGCATCGTACGGGTGAAACAGAATCACATCGGCCTGGATATCCGCCGCCAGCAAATCCTGCACCCGCTGCTCCACGTGCCGAAAATACTCCGGATTCAGCCGCGCCAGATCGAAATGCTCCTTGCTCGCCCCGCCGTCTTCCAGCGTCTCTGCGCCCTCCTGCCTCGTCCCGGCCGCGCGCACAAAGGGCATCGCCACCGGCTTTCGCTGCCCCAGCGGCTTCGGCAGCAGGCACATGCGCACCTTGTTAAAGCCCACGCGCTTCAGCGCCGCAAGTGTCGTCGCATCATACGGCGCGCCAATAAATCCATACGAGTAGCACGTCGTCCCAAATGGAAAATACGGCGTCCCATCGGCGTATTCAAAGTGAAACTGGTGCGCTGTTCCCACCGGTCCGCGATTGCCCGCCTTCGCCGCCACGCACTCCAGCGTCCCCGTCCGGCCCGTCAGTTCCTTCGCGTTGCTGGTCGTCTCATACGTCCAGCGCCCCGCGGTGTCCGGAGAAAACCGCACCTTGTACACGCCATCGCCGTCGTAGAATCCCGCCACCTCCACCGTGCGATGCTCAAAGGTAAAGCGCGCGCCAAAGCTCACATCCACAAAAGGATTCCCGCTTGCAGGCCCCTTGTACTCCGCCTCGAACACGCCCCACTGCTCCACCGTGGCCGTGTCCCCGGCGGCTGGTCGCCGCTCCGCCCGCTCCGTCGCGGATGCCGCCGTGGCCATCCCCGTCATCAGCGCGCCTGCTCCCAGTTTCATTACCTCTCTGCGATCCATGCTGTCTCTCAACCTTCGCCCCGCAGTCCTTCGTCCATCCGGCTGCAGGCAGCACCGTTCTACACACATTCCCCCGGAGTGTCAAACTAATCCTGCAAAAATGAAAATTATTGCACACATCCACTCCGCTCCCGTATAAAGAAGTCGCATTGCAAACCGGGTCAGCAGGTTTGGCACTCGCGGATCTCACACCGGCGCCACCCACGCGGAGCCTCCCATCTCCCGTCGGTTGCCGGCTTTGCCCCGCGACTAGCCCGCCCTTCTCCATTTGCACCGCAAGCCGCACCATGTCTTCACGGGAAAGGCAGACCAGTTCATGAAGGGCAAGTCCACCACCGCATCGCAGGCCAAACCTATCCGCCGCCGTATTCCCAAATGGGCTCTGCAGTCTGCCACAGACACGCCATCCAGCGAGCAGTACTACCTGCGCTCCATCGGCCGCGCCCTTGAGGTTCTCGACTGCTTTGACGGCAAGGCCGCCCTCGCGCTCAAAGACATCAGCGGCCAAACCGGCCTGCCGGAGTCCACCCTCTTTCGCGTCCTGCTGACCCTCGAAAAACACGGCTACCTTCAGCAGGCCGTCGATGGCACCTACCAGCTCGCGCCCAAGCTCCGCTTCGGCTGGCTCATTGAGCAGGCCAACATCCTCCGCGCCAAAGCCCGCCCCGAGCTCGAGCGCCTGGCCAATCACTTCAATGAGACCGCTAGCGTCGCCTATCTCTACGAAGACCGCATCCACGTCCTCGACTCGGTTGAGACCTTCCACGAGATCCGCATGTCCAACCGCATCGGCCGCGTCCTGCCGCCCCATTGCAGCGCCATGGGCAAGGCCATCACCGCCTTCCAGGAGCAGGCCCTCGCCGACCAGATCCTCGAAATCTACGGCCTCGCCCGCCGCACCGAGCACACCATCACCGACCGCTCCCGGCTCTTCCAGCAGTTTGCAGAGATTCGCCGCACCGGCATCGCCGCCGATCGCGAAGAGTCCATCCTCGGCGGCATCTGCTACAGCGCGGCCATCTGCCCCGCGGGCAAGCCCGTTGTCGCCGCGCTCAGCCTCTCCACGCCCGTCATCCGCATGACGCCGGAGCGCGACGAGGAAACCCGCAAAGCCGTGCTGGAAGCGGCCAATCGCATCGCCGCCATCTGCTAAGGCCCCTTCCGCCGCACTGCCTCGCACAGCCCAGGCGCCCGTGTCGGCGCCACCCGCGGCAGGCGCCTGTATCGCCGGGCGCTCGCCCCGCCCATGCCTTCCCTGAAAACCCAAAAACTGCGCCCATCGCACACGCCGCATGCCCCTCCAACCGCCCATTTCGCGCATCCGGCACGCGCCCCTTTCCTGCGCGGGCTCTCAAAAATCGGTTCCGCATAGCGGCACCATTTCGTACCACGCCTCTCTGCATCAAATCCAATCCCATTGATTTTGCAATCGATTCAAGTCTGGAACGCTAATTTTCAAAAAATGGGTCTTATTTCCCAAATTCTCCTTGACACGCCGTTTCACGCTTCTTATCGTGGCCGAGCCTCGACAAGAAGGCATCAGGCTGAGTCGCAAAACACGGAGTCACCATGAAACGCTTTCTAGCATTTGCAATTGCCGTCCTCTCCCTCGCCAGTTTCGCTACCGCGCAGGAGACGCGTTCCACCCTCACCGGCCGCGTCACCGATCCCAGCGGCGCCATCGTTCCCAACGCGCAAATTGAAATCACGAATACTGACACGGGCGCCAAAACTGTCCTCCGGTCCAACGACGCCGGCCATTACACGGCCCCTTTCCTGGCTCCCGGCCCCTATCAGGTCAACGCAAGCATGCCCGGCTTCAAGACCTACGTGCACAAAGGGCTCGTGCTGCAGACCGAGCAGACGGTCGTTGAAAACATCGTCCTGCCAATCGGGCAGGTCAACGAGACCGTTACCGTCACCGCGCAAACGCCCCTCGTGGACGTGGCCACGGCCTCCACAGGCCAGGAGCTGACCGCCGAAGAGGTCGCCGACCTGCCGAGCAATGGCCGTTCGCCGCTCGGCTACGCGCACCTGGAGTACGGCGCAGTCGCCAAAGGCAAGCACTCTGAGTCCCAAACCACGCCCTTCGGCAACTCCACCGCCAGTGACTTCTCCCTCGGCGGTGGCGCATCCGCCTCCAACGAGCTGCTGCTGAACGGCGTCCCCAACATGCAGGACTCCGGTCGAACCTCGGGCTTCAGCCCCGAGCTCGACGCCGTCAACGCCGTCCACGTCGATGAGTTCTCCGCCAACGCCGCGCTCGGCGACACCTCCGGCGGCACCGTCAACATCACCACCAAGTCCGGAACCAACACCTTCCACGGCACCGCATCCGAGTACTACGCCGGATCGCGCCCCTTCACCGCCAAGCCCTACTTCACCAAGCCCGGCGCCTCCGTTCCCTCCACCCACTTCAATCAGTACGCGGGCACCCTTGGCGGCCCGGTCGTCATCCCCCGCATCTTCCACGGCCGCAACAAGCTCTTCTTCTTCTATGCATTCGAGGGCTACAGCGGCAACGCGCCCTCCACCACCATCACGTCCGTGCCCACGCAGGATGAGCGCAACGGCGACTTCTCGAACCTGCTCAGCTCCACCAGCAACGGCCAGCTCTACAACCCGTTCACGGCCGCGCTCTCCGGTTCCCAGGTTGTCCGCAGCGCCATCCCCGGCAACCTCTTCTCCAACGCCGGCCTCTCCGTCAGCCCCATCGCACAGGCTTATCTCAAGCTCGTGCCCTTGCCCAACTACAACGGCCCCTCCACCAAGCCGGACGGCGAAAACAACTTCTTCGCCAGCGACCCCACGGTCAACCGCTACAAGTCCAACCAGATCCGCGTCGATTACAACGTCAGCGACCTCGACAAGGCCTTCTTCGAGTTCCACCGCAGCCACTACACCAACGCGCAGGCCAACATCTTCAACAACGCGCTCACCGGCACCACCTCCACCGTCAACCTGCTCGGTGGCCAGGCCGACAACGTAATGACCTTCTCGCCCTCGCTCAGCCTGGAGTCCCGCCTCGGCTTTAGCCGCTACGAAACCTTCTCCGGCCCCAACAGCCTCGGCAAGAGCGCCACCTCGCTCGGATTCCCCGGCTATCTCGCCAGCGACTCCACCGCGCTCGCCCTGCCTTACATCCAGTTCTCTGACTCGGACTCCATCGCCAATCTCAGCGGCAAGCCCGGCAATGTCGAATACTTCGACAACATTCAGCTCTTTGCCAGCTTGAACAAAACCTGGGGACATCACTCCTTCAAATTCGGTCCCGACATCCGCTCCAACAAGAAGTCCGTAGTCTCGCCCGGCAACGCCAACGGCGGATTCTCCTTCAAGTCCTCCACCGGCGACTTTGTCACCGCCAGCAGCAGCGGTCAGCCCCAGTCCTTCGGCGGCTCGCTCGCGCTCTTTGAGCTCGGCCTTGCCACCAGCGGCGCCTACGACGTCAACACCCGCTTCCAGTTCGACAACTGGTACCTGGGCTTCTTTGCGCAGGATGACTGGAAGGTCCTGCCCAACCTCACCTTCAGCTTCGGCCTCCGCGTCGAGCATGAAACACCGCTCGTCGAAAGCAACAACCAGATGGTCGTCGGCTGGAGCCCCAACACCGTGAACGCCGTCACGGCTCCGGCGCTCGCCGCCTACACCGCGCATCCCAATGCGTTGCTTCCGGTCGCCAACTTCTCCGCCACCGGCGGCGTCAACTACGCCACCAGCAGCAATCGCTCCCCCTACTCCACAGCGCCTCTTTACCTCAGCCCGCGCTTCGGCTTCTCCTATGCGCCGGCCATCTTCCACAACACTCTGGCCATCCGCGGCGGCTTCGGCGTCTATGACAATCCGCTGAACGACTACTACGCCGGCCCCAACTATGGATACTCCCAGTCCACCAGCATGATCACCTCCACCAACAACAACCTCACCCCCGCTACAACGCTGTCTGACCCGTTCCCCACGGCCACCAACCCCATCGTCAAGCCCTTCGGCAGCAAGTACGGCATCAACACCAATCTCGGCAGCAGCATCTCTTACAACGGCCCGGTCAAGGTTGCCTACTCCCAAAAGTGGAGCTTCGACATTCAAAAGCAGTTCGAGCAGAACTGGCTCTTTGAGATCGGTTATCTCGGCGCCCATCAGGTCCACAACTACATCACCAACAACGACACCGCCGTCGGCCTCCTGCCCTTCCTCGCGCACCAGGCCACGGTCAACACCACCCTCACCAAGCAGCTCAACGCCTCCACCACCAACCCCTTCTACGGGATCATTCCCGGACCTGCCACAGGCCTGAACTCGTCCAAGACCATCAGTACGGCTACGCTCCTGCACAGCTATCCGGAGTACACCAGCGTCTCGCACTCGCTCATCCCCGCCGGCAGCGCCAACTTCAACGCCCTGATGCTCCGCCTCAGCAAGCGCATGTCTTACGGCCTTGAGTTCAACTTCAACTACGAGTACTCCCGCCAGCTCGGCTACTACACACAGCTCAACCCCGGCGGCCCGCTCTGGTACGGAGAAACCACGTCGGACTTCCCCAACCACGCCTCCGTCACCGTCATCTACCAGTTGCCCTTCGGCAAAGGCAGAACCTTCCTCCACGACAACACCCTGCTCAGTCAGATCGTCGGCGGATGGGAAGTCTCCTCCATCTACCAGTACCTCTCCGGCACACCGCTTCAGTGGGGCAACGCCATCTACAACGGCAACTGGCACGACTTCGCCAACAACCCCCACAACACCACCAGCGCCTCCTTCAATACCACCCCCTTCGATCGCGTGGCCGCCGACCAGCCCAACGGCTACAACTACCGCACCTTCCCGCAGTACGTCCTGCGCTCCGACCCAACCAAAAACTTCGATTTCTCTGTCTTGAAGGACTTCACCATCGGCGAGCGCATGATCCTTCAGCCCCGCGTCGATGCCTTCAACGCCTTCAACCGCGCACAGTTCCAGGGCGCAAACACCAGCCCGACCTCATCGGCCTTCGGCGACGTCAGCAAGCAGCTCAACGACAACCGGAGCCTGCAGGGCGGCATCCACTTCATCTTCTAACGGGCCCCACATCTGCCCACACCCAGCGAGGGACGCGCCATGGCGCGTCCCTCGCCTTTTGCCAAGTGCCGGCTACCGGGTGCCCCATCCACGACATTCACCGGGTGCCCCAGGTCTCGCTTCTGAGACCTGGGATCGTGCTCCTACCAGTCGGGTGCCTGGGTGCCCCAGGTCTCGCCTCTGAGACCTGGGATCTCTCTCCTACCCACCCAGCCTAGGTGCCCCATCCATGACGTTCGCGCAGCGGACGGCATGGGTGGGAAACCGCAGCCCCACCCCAACCACTGTCATCTTGAGCGAGCGCAGCGAGTCGAAAGATCCGCGGTTGCCTTTCAAATCCTCCACCAAGTACCGGGTGCCCCAGGTCTCGCTTTTGAGACCTGGGATCGTTCTCCTACTCGCCTGAGTGCCGGGTGCCCCATCCATGACGTTCGCGCAGCGGACGGCATGGGTGGGAATCCACAGCCCCCACCCCAACCACTGTCATCTTGAGCGAGCGCAGCGAGTCGAAAGATCCGCGGTTGCCTTTTCCCCCCCCACGGGTGCCCCAGGTCTCGCTTTTGAGACCTGGGATCATCCTCCTACGCGCCGGGTGCCCCATCCATGACGTTCGCGCAGCGGACATCATGGGTGGGAATCCACAGTCCCCACCCAGCCCACTCCACCGGGAAGAGTACGGGGGCTTCAGCCCCCGAAGGAACCCCCTGTCAACACCCCAAATCCCCGCCCACCCTCTAACCCACTCAAAACAAAACGAAAATTCCCGCACCCCAACGTGCGAACCATTTCCACCCATTTCGTTAACCTTGAAC
>JAJXWS010000162.1 GCA_021781495.1 Acidobacteriota bacterium
ATCGACGAGCGGCCGGAAGAAGTGACGGACATGCAGCGCTCGGTGAAGGGCGAAGTGATCAGCTCGACCTTTGATGAGCCGGCGGCGCGGCACGTCCAGGTGGCCGAGATGGTGATCGAGAAGGCGAAGCGGCTGGTGGAGCACAAGCGCGACGTGGTGATTCTGCTGGACTCGATTACGCGCCTGGCGCGCGCCTACAACACGATTGTGCCGCCTTCGGGCAAGGTGCTCTCGGGCGGCGTGGACTCGAATGCGCTGCAGCGGCCAAAGCGGTTCTTCGGCGCGGCGCGCAACATCGAGGAGGGCGGATCGCTGACGATCATTGCCACGGCGCTGGTGGATACGGGCTCGCGCATGGACGAAGTGATCTTTGAAGAGTTCAAGGGCACGGGCAATATGGAAATCATTCTGGACCGGAAGCTCGTAGACAAGCGCGTCTTCCCGGCGATCGATATCCAGCGCTCGGGCACGCGTAAGGAAGAGCTGCTGATTCCGAAGGAAGACCTGCAGCGGATCTGGGTGCTGCGCAAGGTGCTGAATCCGCTGTCGCCGGTAGAGGCGATGGAGCTTCTGATCAGCCGCCTGGAGAAGGTGCGGAACAACGCGGAGTTCCTGCAGAACATGAACCAGCTGTAAGTCAGGGCTGGGTGGGAGCAAAGGCCGGGGCGCTGCCCTGGCCTTTGTGTTTTTGCACTCTCGTGTATGTCGTTACCGGCCGTGAAAAAGGGAGCCGCTCGTGTTGACTGCTGCAGCGGAATGCCCCATAATCGAAAGTCGATAATCGTGTTTCGATATCAGGAATGAAAAACGGTTTCTTCCCCGAATGAATAGAATGCTTGGGCTGCGAGGCTTGCGCTCCCTGTTGCTTGTGTTGATGGCAGTCAGCGCAGGAGTGTGCAGGGCGCAGGGTCCACCGTATCAGACGGACGATCCGGTGCCGGTGGATTATGGGCACTATGAGTTCTATGTGTTTGGTGCGGCGGATGGAACGCCGGTGGAGATGGACTCGAATGGGCCGGCCTTCGAGTTCAACTGGGGCGCGGCGCCGCGGGTCCAGATTCATGCGATTCTGCCATGGGGAGAGGTTGCGCCGTCTAACAACGCCATTTACGCGCCTGCGGGGACGGGACCTTCGGCATTTGGGCTGACCGACGCAGAGCTGGGCGTGAAGCTGGCGCTGATCAAGGAGTCGAAGTACGTGCCGCAGATTGGCACGTTCACGATGTTCGAACTACCAACGGGCAACTATGACAAAGGCCTGGGCGTGGGCAAGGTGTGGTACAGGATGCCGCTGTGGCTGCAAAAGAACTTTGGCAAGTGGCTACTGGACGGCGGCGCCGGAGAGACGGTGGTGCCGCAGAAGGATTATCACGATTTTCCCTACGGCGGATTTCTGGCGAAGCGCGAGTTGAGCGAGAGGCTGGAGCTTGGGGCAGAGGTCTTCGCGCATGGCGGCGAGGGCGTGGCAACGCCGCAGACGCAGGCGTCAACGATGGTGGATGTGGGCGGCTACTACCACTTCAAGCGCAATCCGAATGAGCAATTTCTCTTCTGCTATGGCCACTCAATCGCGGGCCAGACGGAGAACTACGCCTATGTGGGGATGTACTGGACGTGGGGCAAAGACCAGAAGAAGCCAGAGAACGAGCAGGCCCTGATGTGGCAGGCCTCACACCGAAACGGGTTCTGACGCGAGGCGCACCTGGCGCTGTTGCTATGGATGAAAGGGCTGAGGACGACGGAAGACGATGAAAGAAGCACGACGCGAGCGTGGCAAGAAGCAGGAGTTGTATGTGGGGTTGGTGCGCCTGCACGTGCTGCACCATGCTGCAGAGGAGCCGATCTTTGGCCTGGGGATGATGCAGGAGCTGGCGCGGCACGGATACAAGCTGGGCCCTGGAACCATGTACCCCCTCCTGCACGGCCTGGAGCAACGCGGCTGGCTGCGCGGCACGGAACGGCTGGTCAACGGCCACCAACGCAAGGTGTATGTGGCCACCGCCGCGGGACGCAAGGCGCTGGTACACGCTCGCCGGTATGTGCGGGAACTGTTTGAAGAGATGCACGAAGGCGAGTGACGACGAGATGCATCGCGTACCGAATTTGCGCGAGGCTCTTGCAGGGTGCGATGCTCAGAACATGAGACAGGCAAGGGTACGGGGACTGGCGGCGGTGGCTGTGATGGCGGCAATGCTTGCGAGTTCCCGAGTTGGGACGGCGCAGGAAAAGGGGTATTGGCGAGCGGCGAGCTCAAACGCAAATGCGATTACGGGCGATCTTTCGCTTTCCGCAACGAAGGTGACGATCAACTTGGAGAATTATCCGATTGCGGAGATTCGCACGTTGGCGGCAGATGAGGATGCGGCGGTGTTTGATGCGGAGCCGGATGCGGGTGGTGCAGGCAAGCTGTTCCACCTGCGCGTGCCTGCGGAGCAGAAGTTTGCCCACCACAATACGCTCTGCGGCACGGAAGACACGCAGTGGATGGTGACGTATGTGGAGAACAAGACGCTGCGGGTGGCGTTCTTCTCCGGCGATACGGCACCCGCTCTGACGGTGGACGCGCTGGCGAACTCGACGGATGTATGCGGGATCTTCACGTATGCGCGGTGAAGGGCTGGGGCATGACTTCCCTGCTCTTTCCCGAATGGGCGGCCGCTGATAAGATAAGAGAGTCACCCGTGGGGCTGTAGCTCAGCTGGGAGAGCGCCTCGTTCGCAACGAGGAGGCCAGCGGTTCGATCCCGCTCAGCTCCACCAAATCCTTCAAAATCTCTCTTGGTCCGAGGTCCTTCACGTGCGCTGCGCGCCCGTTCAGGATTTCGCCTGCGAGCTCAGACGCCCGCAAAACGGCTCAAGTTCGATCCCGCTCAGCTCCACCAAATTCTTCTCTTACTTCTCACCCGACCAGGCCGTGCTTCTTCGCGTCGTGCCTGCGGCGCGCGTGTTGAGTCAGAAGCTCGTTGAAAAGCAACCGCAGATCCTTCGACTCCGTCTGGCGCAGAAATCGCGCCAGACTTCGCTCAGGATGACATCGGTATTCGCGGTGCGAACTTTAAAGCTCAGAACATTAACTGAAGAGGTCTTTCATCTTGTCGAGCAAGCCGGGCGAGGTGGGCTTGTTGTCCAC
>JAJXWS010000163.1 GCA_021781495.1 Acidobacteriota bacterium
TCATGCTCATGCAGCCCAAACCCAGGGCTGAAACCTCAAGATTGCTCTTTCCCAACTTCCGCTTTTGCATCTCTTCCTCTCGCCTTCTGCGTGTCAGATTCTTTGGCGCGCGCTTACTCAGCCTTCAGTGAGGCCATATCAATTGAGAAGCGATACTTCACATCCGACTTCAGCAGCCGCTCATACGCCTCATTCACCTTCTGAATCGGAATCACCTCAACATCCGACGTAATGTTGTGCTGTCCGCAGAAATCCAGCATCTCCTGCGTCTCCGCAATGCCGCCAATCGCCGATCCCGAAAGGCTGCGCCGTCCCATAATCAGCCCGAACACACCCAGCGCCAGCGGCTTCTCCGGCGCGCCCACCATCGTCAGGTTGCCGTCGCGCCGCAACAGGTGAATGAACGCATTGATGTCGTGCTGCGCCGAGACCGCGTCAAGAATAAAGTCAAAGCTGCCCGCGTGCCTGGCCATCTCATTGGCATCGCGCGAAAGCACAACTTCATCCGCGCCCAGCCGCAGCGCATCGTCCTTCTTGCTCGGCGAGGTCGTAAAGACCACCGTGTGCGCGCCCAGCGCATGCGCGAACTTCACGCCCATGTGCCCCAGCCCGCCCAATCCGACAACGCCCACCTTCTGGCCCTTCGTCACGTTCCAGTGCCGCATCGGCGAATACGTCGTGATGCCCGCGCACAGCAGCGGCGCGGCTCCTGCCAGATTCAGATTCGCCGGCACCCGCAGCACAAACCGCTCATCCACCACCACGCTCTCCGAGTAGCCGCCATACGTCACGCCGCCCGTGTGCTTGTCAGGAAAGTTGTACGTCAGCGTCATGTTGCGGCAGAACTGCTCCAGTCCCGCTTTGCACTCCGGGCACGTCGCATCGCTGTCCACCATGCAGCCCACCGCCGCCAGGTCGCCCGCCTTGAATCTCTTCACGGCCGAGCCCACCTTGGCCACGCGGCCCACAATCTCGTGCCCCGGCACGCACGGATACACCGTCGGCATCACCTCGCTCCATTCATTCCGCACCTGGTGCAGGTCGGAGTGGCAGATGCCGCAATAGAGAATCTCGATCTGTACGTCCGTCTCCTTCGGTTCGCGCCGTTCAATGGTTGTCGAAGCAAGCTGCGATGTCGCGCTCGCCGCCGAGTAAGCCTTGGCTTTGTACATGACTGTTTCCTCGCGTCGTTGTAAAAGAATTCCCGCAGGCGTCCATCCTAACCGGCGCATCAGCCGGCCATCCGTTGACGGCGGACTGCGGTCTTCGTTCATTCAAAGACTACGCAACGATCGCCCGCGAGGGTTTCCCATTCCTGCCGATTTATTGCCTGTTTCTGTCGCTTGACAGATTTCTGTGCACACGGCCGGCGATTCGGCGGTACGCTGAAAAGGTAGGAATTTGAGGCATTGCACCATGGCCAGAACACGAGATCTGACGCAGACAACCCACCCCGAAGCTGTCCCCATGCGCGCCGAGTTGGCCCGCGCAATCGCTGCGCATACGGTCGCGGAAGGCGACAACCGCACAGAAGTCCCCGGCCTCCATCTCTACCGTCGCAGCCATCCCAGCCCCTGCGGCTCCGCCACCTACGAGCCCAGCCTCGTCGTCTTCGTGCAGGGCCAGAAGCGCATCAATCTCGGCAAGGCCAGCCATCTCTGCGACGAATCCAGCTTCGTCCTCACCTCGGTCGAACTGCCCGTCGTCAGCCAGATCGTCACCGCCTCACCGCAGAAGCCCATGCTCGGCCTCGTCCTTCAGTTGGACATGCTCGAGGTCCGCCGCATCCTCAGCGAAGAAGAGTTCTCGAGCGCCAGCCAGCCCCAGGACGCACGCGGCATGGCCATCGGTACCACCTTCCCGCAGCTCCTCGACGCCTGCCTGCGCCTCATCGCGCTTCTTGATGCGCCACGCGACATCCCGTTCCTCAGCCCGCTCATCCAACGCGAGATGATCTACCGCTTGCTTCTGAGCCCGCAGGGCACGCATCTGCGCGCCATTGCCACCCTCGGCGAGCAAAGCCACCGCACCGCCAAGGCCGTTGCCTGGCTGCGCGACAACTACGCCAAGCCGCTTCGTGTCGACGAACTCGCGGAGGTTGCGCGCATGGGCGTCTCCACGCTCCACCACCACTTCCGCACGCTCACTGCCATGAGCCCGCTTCAGTATCAGAAGCACCTGCGTCTCCACGTCGCACGTGAGCGCATGCTCCATCAGGGCCTCGACGCCGCCAGCGCCGCCTTCGAAGTGGGGTATGAAAGCGCCAGCCAGTTCAGCCGCGAGTACAGCCGCTTCTTCGGCCAGCCACCGATGCGCGACGTCAAGACACTGCGCTCCGTCTTCACCGAGCCCGCGCACAACTGACTCGCGCCCAGCAGCGACCGTGCACCACGCGCCGCATCATGCCGCCTCTGCCAGCCAGCTTTTCATCGTGCCCGCATCCACCAGCCCCGCCTGCTGAAACTGCAGTGCGCCCCGCGCAAACACCGCAAAGTTCGGAATCCCGCGCACGTTGTACCGCGCCGCCAGCTCTGGATGCTGCTCCGTATCCACCTTCAGCACCACCGCGCGCCCGGCCATCTCCTGCGCCACCTGCGCCACATGCGGCGCAGCCATCCGGCACGGCCCGCACCACGCCGCCCAGAAATCCACCAGCACCGGCACGCGGCTCTCCCGCGTAATCGCGTCAAACTCCTCCGGACCCACCGCAATCGGCTCGGCCACCGGCGGCAGCGCCGCCTTGCACGCGCCACAACGCCCCGTATCGGCCAGGTGCTTCGCCGGGATTCGATTCTTCTGTCCACACTGCGGGCAAGTTCGTACCATTGCCATCTCCCTCGCGCGCGCCTGCGCGCTCTGCCGCGTCGCGGCCTTCGCGGCCGCTCTTCTCCTTCGACTCACCAGCGGGCTCTTCGGATTCAACCCGAGCGTTTCTCCGCCGCTCACCGCTCGGCAAAGTGCCGCTTCAGCTTCAGAATCCGCGACTCAAAGCCATACCACAGCACCGCCGCGACGGCGGTGGAGGCGGCAAGCCGGAAGGCGACAATCGCCAGATTACCGGGGATACCGTAGCGATCCATCTTCAGGTCGA
>JAJXWS010000164.1 GCA_021781495.1 Acidobacteriota bacterium
ACGTGTAGAGCTTCGTCAGGTCGGGCGCTTTGTAGAGATTGCCGCGGTACTGCACCCGCAGGCCGAGATGCGGCAGAAGGCCCCAGTCCAGCCCGCCGCCGTAGACGAAGACGCCCTGCGTGCTGGTGCTGGTGGAGCCGCCGCTCGATGCGGGCACGTTCAGCAGCAGGCCGCCGCCGCCCAGCAGGAACGGCTTGAGATTCGCGACGCCAAAGGAGACGAGCCAGTCCGCTGTGACCTCATGCGCGTTGGCCGGAACGGAGACCGGAGGGGGGCAGCCGAATGTGGGACAGGCTCCGGGGACCGGGCCGAGGGAGTAGGTCTGGTTGGCGCGGTTGTAGGAGTAGGTCACCTCATAGCCGACCAGCGGGTTGGAGATATGGCGCAACTCGAAGAGCACGCCCGCCTGATTGGAGGGACTCTGAACCGTGTTATTGCTGGTTGTCTTGCCGCTGAACGCCCCATAGAGGCTAGCAGCCACATCGTTCTCAGCCTGGGCCACTGCGCCGCACAGAAAAGCAAAAAAGACAAAAGCTAATGCCGTATACGTCCACTTCACTCGCATCATTTCCTCCGCGGCTTCTCGCCGAAGCTTGGTTGTGTATGAATGTGGGAAGTTGCCAGCACCGCGGCGCCGTTCACGCCGCAATGCCAGTTAGACGCGCAAGACATTCGATGGGTGGCCTGTGCCGCAGATGACGCAGGTAACAGAAAGCCCTTTGGCGCCTGCATCGTGCGTTCGCCAAAGGGCTTAGCTGCGAGTAACTGATGGTGCGGCGCTACGGCCGGAAGTAAATGCCGATCGAGGGCTGGATGGTCTGCATATACGCCCCGGTCGGCGAGTAGAGGATGGAGAGATCGGGGGCCTTGTACGCTGCACCGCGCACCTGCGCGCGCACGCCGAGGCGCGAGGTGATGCCGTAGTCCACGCCACCACCATAGTCGAAGGAGATACGCACCTTGGAGTTGAGGGCGTAGTCGTTGGTATTGGGCTCGGAGATGACGAAGCCCAGGCCGGCAATCCCGAAGGGCGTGAAGCCGGCGTACTTCTTTGCGGTCGTCGGAACCCAGTTCATGCCGATCATGTGGTTGTCAGACGTAACGGTGACCGGAGCGGTGCCGCAACGCAGGCCGCAGCCGTTCGGGGACACGGTGTAGGATTCGTCCGCCGGGTTGTAGGAATAGCTCAGCTCAAAACCCTTCAGCGGCTTGCGAATGTAGCGAAACTCGAGCACTCCGCCGGGGGAGTTCTTCGGTTTCTGGTTGGTGCCGTGTCCCGAGGTGGAAGTGTTGAAGGTCGAGAAGAAACTGCCGGCAACATCAAACTGGGCGTGAGCCGAAGCGCCGCTCAGGGCGGCCACGACTCCAAGAAAGATTGCGGCAGCCCGCATCCACTTCATCTGCATTCTGTTCTCCGTCATCCAATTGGAACGGTGTGCGTGAGGCCCGAACCGGTACATCCGCACACCGATATTTCAGCCCGCAACCGCCGTCAAGCGTTGGACGCATGCGTGGCGGTTTGGGTAAATCCTGGTCACTTCTGCGGCCGGAAGAATCAGAGGCCACGGAAAGATAAGGATACATGGCGACCCCTTGAGGCCAACAGACCGTCTTTATGGATTCCGGGGTATGCTGTGTGAACCCGATATGACTCGAAGGCTCGATCTTCCTGCTGCATTCTTTGTTCTGATTGCCCTGCTCTGCACTTCCGGCGCCGCGACGGCGCAGGAAGGCACGACGAATGGGCTCGCCTACACAAGCGAGCAGCCCGTGCGGGCGCGGCACGGCATGGTGGTAAGCGTGCATCATCTGGCCTCGGATGCGGGCGTGGAGGTACTGCGCGCAGGCGGCAACGCAGTGGACGCCGCGGTGGCCACTGGCTTTGCGCTGGCCGTGGTGCATCCGGCAGCAGGCAACCTGGGCGGCGGCGGATTTATGCTGCTGCGCACCCATGCGGGGCAGGCCACATTCATCGACTACCGCGAAAAGGCACCGCTTGCGGCGACCGCGACCATGTATCAGGATGCCCGAGGCAATGTGATTTCGGGCATGAGCATTGTGGGCTACAAGGCCATTGCCACTCCGGGCTCGGTGGCGGGACTGGCCTACGCCGAGAGCAAATACGGCCGGCTGGGGCTGCGCAAGGTGATGGCGCCGGCCATCCGGCTGGCAAGCCGGGGCTTTGTGCTGACGGCGGAAGAGGCCGCCGAGCTGAGCGATACAGACCTTAGCCGGTTTCCTGAATCGAAGCACATCTTCCAGCGCGACGGGAATCTATACCGCGCGGGCGAGGTCTTTCGCCAGCCCCTGCTGGCGCGGACACTGAAACGAATTTCTCAGAATCCCGATGATTTCTACCACGGCAAGATGGCGGCGGAGTTGATCAGCGATTTGAAGAAAGGTGGCGCGCTGCTGACTGTCGACGATCTGGCGCAGTACACGGTGGAGGAGCGAAGGCCCGTGGTGGGCACCTTTCATAACGACACGATCATTAGCTCGCCACCTCCATCCTCCGGTGGAGTGGTGCTGATCAGCGCGCTGAACATTCTGGAAACGTATGACCTGAGCCGGCTGGGAGATCGGACAGCCCCGTGGATTCACCTCGTGACCGAAGCCTATCGCCGGGCCTACATGGACCGAGGCGACTATCTCGGCGATCCGGACTACAACAGGATTCCTGTCGCAGAGCTGACGAGCAAGAAGTACGCAGCGGCGTGGCGGCGCAGCATCCGGGCGGACGCGGCCTCGCCAAGCGCAACGCTGGAACGGCCCGAGGGATTTCTGCCGGCGGCGCCGAAGACCGCCGGACATCGCGCGGAGTCACAGGACACCACGCATTACTCGGTAGTGGACAGCGAGGGCGATGCCGTAGCCGTGACGACCACGCTGAACAACGCCTTTGGCTCGGATGTCACCTCTGGCACGCTGGGCTTTCTGCTGAACGACGAGATGGATGATTTTGCCTCAAAGATGGGCGTGCCGAACATGTTCGGGCTAATTCAGGGGCCGGCCAACGCCATCGCGCCAGGCAAGCGGCCGCTGAGCTCGATGACGCCGACGATCATTCTGGAGAACAAC
>JAJXWS010000165.1 GCA_021781495.1 Acidobacteriota bacterium
GCGCTTCCCGCTTCCCTAGCCTGCATCTGCGATTGCATCCCTGCCGCCAGCCTCCCGAAGGCCCGTCCCGTCTCCATGTACAACAATTCGCCCTCCACCGCACGCGTCGGCGCAGAGCCTGCATCGATTCAGGCCGCTCTGCGGCCGCTTTCGCTCCCTCAGCTTCCGACGATCGCCTCCTGGCTCTCCGCTTGTTCCACCGCCTCCGCCGCATCCGGCGGAACGCAGATTACCGGCACCCGCGACCGCGCCAGCAGCGAAAACGCCGTCCCATGCCGTCCCGGCGTTCCGCTCGTCCTCTTCACGCCTAACACCAGCACGCTGGGCCGGTTCTGCTCAATCGCCGCCACCACGGCATCCACCGGCGTTCCGTCCTTCACCATGCAGCGCACCGTCACATCGCCTGTCGCGTGAATCCCAAACTGTTCCAGCGTCGTCGCGCACGGATTCAAAAACGCCGATGCCTCGGCCGCCGTCCGCGCATGCACCACCAGCAGCGGCCGGTTGAACTTCTCCGCCAGCGACACTGCCGTCTCCACCGCCGCATGCGAAGCCTCGTTCCTCTCCATCGCCAGCAACACCGGACCGCCTGGTACCGGCCGAAACTGCCCGGAGTTCCAATCCGCCGCCACCGCCATCACCGCACACGGAGCCACGCGCACCAGTTGCTCGGCCACACTCCCTACCAGCACCGGCCCAGCTCCATACCGCCCCTTCGTGCCCACCAGGATCAGCCCGGCGTCATATTGCTTGGCGACCCGTACCAGCATCTCCGTCACTTCGCCCTGCCGCACCTCCGAGTGGCTCGGGATCCCCGCCTGCAGCAGATCCGCGGCCATCCGCTCCAGCGTCGCCTGCGCCTCTTCCGGCAGTTTCGTCATCACCCGCCCCGGCACGCCCTCCACCGCCGCGTACTCCACAGGGTCCAGCCCATGTGCCAGCACAATCCGCGCTCCATATGCGCCAGCCAGCTTCCGCGCGTACTCCAGCGCCCCGTCTGAACCGCCATCCAGAGTCGTCGCCACCACAATCGTCTTCAGGCCATTTCGAATGCTCATCGTCGCCTCCGGTCTTTCCCGCCTCGCGCATTCGGCCGTCCCCGCCGGACGCATATCTACCCTTGGGCACCGTACAGCCTCACCTGCGTGACGCCGCCCGCGCCCACCCTGAAAGCGCCATGGCGCCGCTTCCGGCGCCTGGACCTTGCCCATTAACTGTTCAGTTTGAAGGCCCCGCAACCACCCGGCAGTGACACCTTTCACCTCCGCTTGTGATTTGCATCACATCGCCAGTGCGCCCTCATCCTCTGCTATCCTCCCCCTGATGTCCTTCCTGGAAGACTTCCGCCGCCTCACCTCCGCGCAGCGCCACACCTTCATCGCCTCCTTCCTTGGCTGGACCCTCGACAGCCTCGACTTTTTCCTGCTCATCTTTTGTGTCAAGGCCATCGCAGCCGACTTCCACACGCGCCCCTCCGCCGTCCTCGGCGCCGTCTTCTGGACGCAGGCCCTCCGTCCCGTCGGCGCGCTCCTCTTCGGCCTCCTCGCCGACCGCTACGGCCGACGCCCCATCCTCGTCTTCAACATCTTCAGCTTCTCCGTCATCGAGTTCGCCTGCGCCTTTGCTCCCTCGCTCCCCGTCCTGCTCGCCCTGCGCGCCCTCTTCGGCATCGCCATGGGCGGCGAGTGGGGCGTCGGCGCTGCCCTCACCTTTGAATCCCTCCCCAAAGAAGGACGCGGCGCCTTCAGCGGCATCCTCCAGGAGGGCTACGCGCTCGGCTCCATCCTCGCGTCCGCCGCCTTTGGCCTGCTCTTTCACTGGATTGGCTGGCGCGGCCTCTTCCTCGTCGGAGCCAGCCCCGCGCTCCTCGTCCTCTATATCCAGTCCCGCGTCCAGGAAAGCCCCGTCTGGCTCGCCCGCGCCGCCGCGCCGAAACCCAAAACCTCCACCCGCCTCATCCCCGCTCACATCGCTGAATTCCTGCCCCGCTTCCTCTTCCTCATCGTGCTCATGACCGCCTTCATGAGCTTTTCCCACGGCACGCAGGACGTCTACCCCACCTTCCTCGCCGTCCAGATGCACCTCACGCCGCAAACCGTCGGCCTCATCGGCGTCCTCTACGGCTTCGGCTCCATCGCCGGCGGTTTTGTCTTTGGTCTGCTCTCGGAAAACTGGGGCCGCAAGCGCGCCATCATCACCGCCGCGCTCCTCGCTCTGCCCGTTATCCCGCTCTGGGCTTACGGGCACTCCGCCGTCACCCTCGCCACTGGCGCCATCCTCATGCAGTTCATGGTCCAGGGTGCCTGGGGAGTCGTGCCCGCCTATCTCACCGAGCTCTCGCCCGCGCCCGTCCGCGCCACGGCCCCCGGACTCGCCTACCAGCTCGGCGGACTCGTCACTTCGTGGAACGGCGTCCTCCAGGCCCGCCTGGCCGAGTGGTCCGGCAGCTACTCGGCCGTCCTCGCCGCCACGGTGGTCCTTGTTGCCGTCACGCTCGCCATCCTCGCCGCCCTCGGCCATGAAGCCAAAGGCGCGGAGATGTCCGCCTGACCGTCATCGTAGGGAGCCGTGGGCTTAGACCCTGAGATGGAGATTCACCAGAGATCCGGGCTCGTTCAGGCCCGAACCGTCGCAATCGCGCAGGAAAAGAAAATGGCCGGAAAGGTTGAGCCTTCCCGGCCATTCACTCGTCGATGGACACTGACATATGGCGCTCGCAGAAACAGGCCCAGGCTTTGTCCCAGCCGCGAGCGTTGCCGCTTACTTCAGCTTCTTGCCGAACCGGTACACCAGCCCCCAGTTAAATCCGAAACTGTTCTGCGTCGACGACCCGAAGCCCGTCAGCATGTCGTCGCCCGACAGCCGCAGCGAAAGATTCGGGCTGATGTTCGCTTCGCCAATCAGGCTCGGGCTCAACGCGTACGTCCACCCATCCGGATACAGCCCAAGCGCCGTGCTCCCAAAGCCGTTCGTGTCGCTCGAGAAATTCCCCAGCGCCGTTCCGCCCAGCGCGCGCACGGCCACCGAGTACTTCGGCCGCATGTACAGCCGATACACCGGGCCCGCGGTCATCG
>JAJXWS010000006.1 GCA_021781495.1 Acidobacteriota bacterium
TTTCCCCGCGCCCTTTCGTTCTCATGGATAAAGGAACCAACAGCAGAAGCGGATCGTAGATGCATGGGAAGGCACTCCCACGGAATCTACATCTTTTGTCTGATTCCTCAGGCGTGTGTTTCGTATCTAAATAGAAGCATCAGCACAGATTCACAGTATTCACGTGGAGTATTGCTGTGCACCGAGGTACAGGAAGGCGGAGACATGGTACAGACAGCCCCCACAACTGGCCCCTCCCCACTGCTGGCACAAGGCGGCAGCACGCCCGTTTCCCAGTGCTGCGATGAGCGCCTGTACCAGGTCATGACCGTCGCCGCTATTTTGTTGATTCTCGGAAGTTTGTGGGCATTTTAGCAGCTCGGCGCTGCTAGGGACTTGCGCGGCCGGACTTACTCCGCGGTTGGAACCGCGGCCCGAATCATAGCAACCAGGTGCCAGGCCACCGTGCCAAAGATCAACACGATAAACGCCGGCATCAGCAGCGGAGGCAGGCGCCCCTCGCCGCTACGCACCGCCTGAATCATCGACCACAGCAGCACAGTAAACAGGCACACCAGCTCAGTCTTTACCCAGACAATCATGTTCAGGGCCGTATTCTGCAGCCGCAGACGGTTCTCTTCGGTCACGCGTACGGGAAAGTTGAACCCGGCAGGAAACATGGCAACGACCGTAATCAGCAGGTAAAGCCCGATCGTGATGACATTGAGAAACAGCAGGATCGAAGGCGATCCCCAGCCATTCGGATTGCCCGCCGCATCAAAGTGCGTGGGAATCTGACTTGGCAGTGGATTGGGACCGGCAAGCGCCGAGTACGTAAGCCATACCTGGAACGCAATCGCCGCGACTGCAATCACTTCGAGCCATTTCCGCATGGGGTTCCTTTCTGCCCGGGCTTTCGTATCGAGACCATACTATCCCGAGTCGCCGCCCCATCCTCAGCCAAATCTTGCACGCTTCACGCTCTGGCGAAAATCGTTTCCGCGCATCTCTACCCGCACGCACATCTCGGAAAGGCGGGAACGCATCCGGTCGCCGATGCGATCGCCCAGCGTCTGCTCGCGCGCGGCCCGCTCCGCGTTGCTCATTCCCGCGCCCGCAGAGGGCAAATCCGGATAATTCGTGGTGATAATCGTCGACTGGCGGTCGTTGTAGCGCGTGTTCAGGATCAGCGCAACCGTGTCCCAGACCCATTCGTTCGGTTTTTGGGCGCCAAGGTCGTCCAGCACAAGCACATCCGCCGCAAAGATTGGCTTCAGCAGTTCCAGCTCCGTGGTATTCACCTGCGGGTTATAGCTGTTTTGGATGTTCTTCAGCAGCTCGCGATAGTCGCAGAACAGGCCTTTCACACCGCGCTCCTGAACCAGACGGCGAAGCACGCCCACCGCCAAGTGCGTCTTGCCTACGCCGATTGATCCCGTGAACAGCAGCCCCTTGCCGGCCGTGTCCACCGGGTAAGCATCCACAAACCGGCGCGCCGTCAGCAGCGCTTCCCGCAAGGACGCGTCCGCCCCTGGGAAAGCGGGGTCGAAGCCGTCCAGCGTGCACTCCCGATACCGCTCCGGTATATGCGCCGCGGCAAGCCGCCGCTGTTCACGCTCCGCCTGCTGGCACTCGCAGGCGCGGGTTACCCAAACGCCCGTGGCCGACATCACCTCGACCAGTCCCAACCCTCCGCAGATTGAACATTCGCTCATGGCTCTTAAAAGCCTAGCGCATCCGGCTGGCGCCCATGCCGGTGCGGATTTCTCCTGTTCTGTGGAAAAGCGATGGCCTGCTCGCGCACGCATTGCCTACAATCGGAGCGCGCATCCAAACCGTTGATCCATGTTCAGGAGTTTTCCCGTGTCTCGAATCGCACTGTCCACATTCTTGGGAGCCATCGCCCTTGCCGGATTGTTTGCTCCCGCCTGCCTGGCCGCCCAGCAGCCCGGCAATACTGCAGAAACCAAGGCCGCCGTTCCGCAGCCCTCCGCTGCCCAGCAATCCTACGACGACTACAAGCACAAGCGTGATGAGCAGTTGCTCACGGACTTTCCCTGGCTGGCCCGCTTTCGCGAGGAGAATGCAAAGCTTGGCCTGCCTGCGCCCGGCGAAAACCGCGTCGTATTCATGGGTGACTCCATCACTCAGGGCTGGCATCTGGATCAGTCCTTCCCCGGCAAGCCCTATATCAATCGAGGCATCAGCGGGCAAACCTCGCCGCAAATGCTCCTCCGCTTCCGCCAGGACGTGATCCATCTTCAGCCCAGGGTCGTGGTCATCCTAGCCGGCACCAACGATATCGCAGGGAACACCGGCCCCGAGACCCCGGAGCAGATGGAGGACAACCTCGCCTCCATGGCCGACCTGGCAACAGCCAACCACATCAAGGTCGTCCTCTGCTCCGTGACTCCCGCCGTTGATTTTCCCTGGCATCGCGGCCAGCAACCCGCGCCCAAAATCGACGCGCTGAATGACTGGATCCGGAAGTATGCCGCCGAAAAGGGTTATGTGTATGTCGATTACCACTCCGCGCTCAAGGATGCAGAGGATGGCCTGCCGTCAAATTTAAGCAAAGACGGCGTGCATCCCCTCCCCGCGGGCTATGCGATCATGGCCCCTCTGGCGGAAGCAGGCATTGAAAAGGCGCTGGCGCAATAACACCAATTCGGGCGGGGAGGCACTCCTTTCCGCCCTCATCGTTGCGAATCCGTCCAAATCCCCATACAATAAAAGAATTGCAGGAAAGGTCTGTCGCGAGAAATGCCTAAGGAAAAGATTCACCCAGCTTATGAAGCAGTGCGCGTGGTGTGCGCCTGCGGAAACAACTTTGAGACCCGCTCGACCCACAAGGGCGATATCCATGTGGAAATCTGCTCGGTCTGCCACCCGTTCTTCACCGGCAAGCAGCGCCTGGTTGACACCGCTGGCCGCGTGGAGCGCTTCCGCCGCAAGTACGCCAAGGCCGGCGAGGCAGCGGCCAAGTAGGCCAGACGCAGTGAGTGGTTGGTACGGTTGGGCCTCCGCCAAGGCGGAGGCCCACGTTCGTTTGGCCGGCCACCGGATGCTTAATTTACCCTGTCGCCCAGCCGCAACCTGGAGCATCCTGAATATAGCTGGAGAAGCGGCGGCATACACCAGGCGTTTTATCTGCCTTCGTTCCATGCCGCAGGGCGACACCCAAACGTAGCGTCCAACGGGGGGGGAGCGCAAGTGACCGGCAGAGGTTTTACGGTGAAAAAGAGTTGGGACAATCCCGTGGAACACGAGATGCCCGCCCAGGCGCGGGTACCGGCGGAGATGCGCATCGGTCCGGTCGTGGTCGCTCCAGCCACGGTGCTGGCTCCCATGGCCGGCGTTACAGACACCGTCTTCCGGCGCTTCATCCGTCACGCCAGCCTGTTCACGGCCTCGGCCAGTCCAGCGGAATCCGCAATCGAAGCGGCCGTCACCAACGCTCAGTCTGGCTGCGGCCTGCTGATGACCGAGTTCACCTCCGCCGATGGACTCTCGCGCATGCGCGAGGCCAAGCGGAAACGCTACCTTACTTTCTACGACGACGAGCACCCCATCGGCGCACAGCTTTTCGGGTCCAATCCGGAGACACTCGCCGAGGCAGCCCGCATTGTGCAGGACACCGGCTTCGATCTCGTCGATCTCAATCTAGGCTGCCCTGCCAAGCGGGTTGTGGGATGCAACGGCGGCTCGGGCCTGCTGCGCGATCTGCCTCGCATCAGCGAGATCTTGCGCGCCGTACGCAAAGCCGTCAGCATTCCTTTCACGGTAAAGTTCCGCCTGGGCTGGAATGACTCGCAGATCGTCTGCATTGAGCTGGCACGTATGGCTGAGTCCGAAGGGCTCAATGCCGTGGCGCTGCACGCCCGCACACGCGAGCAGGGCTACAGCGGCCAGGCGCGCTGGGAGTGGATTGCCGCCGTCAAGCAAGCGATCCACATCCCCGTCATCGGCAACGGCGACATTCGAACGCCTGAGGACGCCGCGGCCATGATTGCAAAAACTGGCTGCGATGGCGTGATGATCGGGCGGGCAGCTCCAGCAAATCCCTGGATCTTCCGCCAGATTGCCCAGTACACCGCGCATGGCAGCTATGACCGGCCCACCGTGCATGACCGGTACCGGATGATCCGGACCTACTTCCAGATGCTGCTGGACGAGGCGGAAGCCAGCCAGTCGCTGCCTCGCGACGCCCGTCACGGCGAGACCGCGGGCAAGATGAAGCAGTTCGCCTCCTGGTTTACCCACGGAGTTCCCGGCGGAGCCAAGCTGCGCGCGGCCATCTACCAGGAGCGCACCGGAGCCGGCGTGCTCGAACAGGTAGATCGCTTCTTCACCGCCCAGATTGAATCCGGCCTCGGCGCGCAGGATGTCACTTCGGCAGAAGAGTATCCGGCCTTTCCGGAAACTGCGCTCGTCTGCGACTAGAGACGAGCACAAATCCTGCACAGCGCATCCCGCTCCGGCCTCTCGACCACAACCGAAGGCTTGCCTGCGCGCCTCCGCACTTAAAGCATCTCCACCGCCAGAGCGACTGCATTTCCCCCGCCCAGGCACAGTGCGGCAATGCCTTTGCGCAGCCCACGCTGGGCCATCGCAGAGAGCAGTGTCACCAGCACACGCGCTCCGCTGGCGCCGATGGGATGCCCGATGGCCACGGCGCCTCCGTGTACATTCACCCGCGCGGCATCCAGCTCCAGCTCACGAATCACCGCCAGCGCCTGCACGCTGAATGCCTCATTCAGTTCGAACAGATCGACATCGGCCAGCGTCCACCCGGCCTTGGCAGCAACCTTGCGCACTGCTTCAATGGGGGCCAGGCTCATCCACTCCGGCTCACGTCCGCTTGTCGCCTGAGCGCGAATCACTGCAATCGGCGTCCTCTCCAGTTCCCTTGCCCGCTCTGTGCTCGTCACCACCAACGCGGCTGCACCATCATTCACCCCCGGCGCATTCCCCGCAGTCACCGTGCCACCTTCCTGAAAGGCGGGCTTCAGCCGCGCGAGAATCTCCGTCGTCGTGTCCGGGCGAACAGACTCATCCACTTCAAACATTCGTGGCGCGTCGCCCTTCTTTGCAGGCGGAATCTCGACCGGCAGAATCTCGTCGCGGAAGCGACCCTGCTGCGTGGCTGCGGCCGCGCGCCGGTGTGACTCCACCGCAAAGGCATCCTGCTCTGCGCGTCCAATGCCGTATTTGCGCGCGACCAGCTCCCCGGCGGTCCCCATGTGGAAGTTGTTATACACATCCCACAGGCCATCGTGGATCATCGCATCTTCCAGCGTGCCGTCGCCCATGCGATATCCCGTCCGGGCCTGCTGCAGCAGATACGGCGCATTGCTCATGGACTCCATGCCGCCTGCCACCACCATCTCGGCGTTGCCGGTCTCAATGGCCTGTGCCGCAAGCGCAACCGCCTTCAGCCCTGAGCCGCATACCTTGTTGATGGTCAACGCGCCGGTCGGGTAAGGCAGACCTCCGTAAATTGAGGCCTGCCTCGCCGGATTCTGGCCCAGCCCAGCCTGCAGCACACAGCCCAGAATGCATTCATCCACCTGCGCAAAGTGGCCGCCTGCACGCTGCACCGCCTCGCGTACCACCAGCGCTCCTAGTTGTGGAGCAGAAAACGACTGTAGCGATCCTTGAAACTTGCCCACCGGTGTACGAACAGCAGAGATAATGACGGCTTCTTTCATGCGCTGCGCTCCCAGATTCGCATCGCCTGCCATCTTAGACCAAAACGTGAGCACTGGGAGCAGGCCCAGCCCCCATCTACACTCAACCTGCGTGATGCTCCGGCCATGCGTGCCGCGGATAGCGCCGCATCAGTTCGCGACGCACCTGCGGATAGAGCCTCTTCCAGAAGCCTGCAAGATCCGTCGTCGTCTGCACTGCCCGCTGATTTGGAGCCAGCAGATGCAGCACCACCGGCAACTGCTGCGGGCCAAGCCGCGGCGTCTCCTCCATCCCGAAGAAGTCCTGCAACCGCGATGCAATCCATGGTGTTTTCCCGCGTTCGTAATGAATCTTCGTTTGCCGACCGACCTTCAGGCGCAGCGTGCGCGGCGCCAGCTCACCCAGGCGTTGCGCCTGCAATCGCTGCTCAGCCCATGCGAAAAATCCACCGCTCATGCTCTTCAGTTCTGCAAAGCTGCGCAACCCTGCGCAGAACTCACGGAAGAGCACGGCCAAATCCGGCGCAGGATAACCGGCAAACTCCATGCGCCCCAGCCAATCCTCCAGCAGATCGGCTTCGATGAAACGCGCCACGCCCGCCTCAAGCGCCTTCTCTGCCAGCAGCGCCGCGGTCCCTTCGGTTTCAGGTGCAGGCCCGGTGGACTCCTGCAGCACCAGTTCGTCGTACAGCAGTCTGCTTACCCGTTCCACGCGCTCCGCCTGCCGGTTCCATACGAGCCTCGTCTCCTCTCGCACGCGATCCGGGAAGAAATCCAGCAACCACTCCGGCTCTACGCGGGCAGCCAGCCGTACCAGCGGCAGCGGACTCTCCTTGCGATCTTCCACGTCCAACGCCACCAGAAATGGATACAGTGGCGGCTCGCCCACAAACTCGGCGGCCACGCCATTCGCGAGCATCATCTGCCTGCCCACCCTGCGCCGCGCCACGCGGTCCGGAAACCCCATCAAGACGGACTGTAACAGGGCATCGTCATCGTGCCGCAGCGCTCTCTCCGGATGCACAAGTTTCAAGAGCTGTCGTAACTGCTGCCGTGTCCGTTCATCCAACGGCTCGTCAATTGCCGCAAGCAGATCATTGTGTTCGCGCCGCGCACCTGCGCTCAGCAGTGCTGCCGTCACGCACGCTCCCCTGCTCACGCCGCGCTCCACCGCAGCATGAATCATCCTGGAAAGACGCGGATGCAGCGGCAGCTCCATCAGGCGCTTCGCCTCGCCTGCCGCACCCAGCCTGTCCAACAGTTGTTCGGCATGTTCCACGGCGGCGTCAGGCGGTGCATCCAGCCACTCCAGCTCGCGCGCATCCGCAACTCCCATCGCTCGCAACGCGAGACAAAGCTGCGTCAGATCACTGCGCAGAATCTCGGGCGTGTCATGGTCAGCGCGCTGCTGAAAGTCCATCTGCGAGTACAGCCGCAGAACGCGGCCCTCGGCCGTGCGTCCTGCGCGGCCCGCTCTCTGGCGCGCTGATGCCTTGCTCACCCTGCCCACCCGCAGCGTCGGTAAGCCCGTCCATGGCGAGTAAGCTGCAAGCCGCGCCAATCCGCTGTCAATCACCGCGGTCACTCCATCAATCGTGATGGAGCTCTCTGCCACATTGGTTGCCAGAATCACCTTGTGCTGCGCGCTGGCAGCGACAGCCCGGTCCTGTTCCGCAGGCGGCAGATCACCATGCAACGGCAGCACCAAGCGTTTTGCTTTGCGCACCACCGGCTCGCAGGCGCTCGCAGCGCGTCGAATCTCCGCTGCTCCCGGCAGAAACACCAGTACTTCGCCGTTCTGTCCCTCGCGCAGCAGTTGTTCCAGTGCGCTCTTCACCTGCTCGTGCAGGGGTTCCGGCGAGTACGGCAGATGCTCAATCGCAACATCAAACATCCGCCCGTGCGAATGCATTACGGGGCAATTTCCCAGAAATCTCGCAACCGGTTCCGTATCCAGAGTTGCCGACATCACCACAATCCGCAGCTCTGGCCGCCTGCTCTGCAAGCGCTTTAGCAAAGCCAGTGCCAGATCACTTTCCAGGTGCCGCTCATGGAACTCGTCCAGCACCACGGCGTCTACGCCCGCCAGTTGCGGATCACTGAGCAAACGCCGCGTTAGTACGCCCTCGGTCAGGAAGTGCAGCCGCGTCTGCGGGCCGGCCACACGTTCAAAGCGCACCTGGTAGCCAACTGTCTGGCCAACATCCTCTCCCCGTTCCCATGCCACGCGCCGCGCAGCCAGTCGCGCTGCAATCCGCCGCGGCTCCAGAACCACGACATCGCCGCGCACAGCAGACAGCAGCGCAGGTGGAATGCGCGTCGTCTTTCCCGCGCCCGGTTCTGCTTCAATCACCAGATTCGGATTCTTCTCAAGGGAGGCAAGAATCTCCGGGACAATCGCGTCCACGGGCAGTGGGGACAAACGGCGCACACTCCTATCCAATCTCAGCGCTCAGCCTTGAGTCAATCGCAGCACGAGTTGCCGCCGCTGTATCAACGCGCCGGTGCTGTGCCTGGATAGCCCTGCCACAGATACTCCAACGCCTCCGGCAGCGTCTGCTCTCGCACAGCGTGGTCCACATGGCCCGCATTGCGGGCAAAGACAAACTGGTAGTGATAGCCCTTGGCCGCCAGCACTCTGGCCATGTCTTCGTTGGCTGCCACCCAGTCGTGCATGCCGTCGCGCATGACATTCGGATTCAGCAGGTCCCGGTCGCCCACCTCCATCCAGAGGCGAATCGGCTTGGCCGGGCTTTCCGGAATCAAATGCTCGTGGAACTCCCAGGCTCCGTGCGGAGTCTGCGGATTGTAAGGCCATTGCTGGTTCACGTACGTACCCGAGTACGTGAGCACGCGGTGGTACCACTCCGGGTGATACCACGCCATAATCAGTGCGCACGAGCCGCCAGAGCTGCCGCCCATCGTGGCGCGTCCATCCGGATCCTTCGTCAACCTTACGTGGTACTTCTGCTCCACTAGCGGCAGCACTTCCCGCCCCACAAACTCCGCATAGCGGCCAGACATGGTGTCGTATTCCAGACCGCGTTCGCTGCCCTGAGCATCGCCGCCTCCATTGCCGATCGAGATGGCGATCATCACCGGCACGCGATGCTCCGCAATCAGACTGTCCAATGCTGTAAACAGCATTCGGTCCGGTCCGTCCGCGCCAACAATAAACGGCGCAATTGTTCCCGGCACGTATTGTTGCGGCACATACACTGCCACCCGCCGCGTGTACGGCGCCGGATGACTGGTTGTCACCACAAGCCTGGCAGGATGCCTGGGGTCCGGTGTGCCAAACGTATTTGCGTCCCGCGCTATGCCGGGATAAATCCTGCTGTCGGCCGAGCTCATCGTGAACTCGTACACCGTCCCCCTGGGCACGCCCGGCTTTGCAGTCATCTCCGGTGCAGGAGTGTGCGTAGGCCCCAGAATGTAGTTCCCATCGGCATCGGTAGGAGCATTCAAACCATCCGGCAACTCGCGCGCCGCAACATAGCCTGCCGTGTGCGGATCGCGTGCCGGTGGCGTTGGCCGCTCAGGCCTGGCAGCGACAGGCAATTGCGCCATCGCGGGCATCAACCCCGCCATCAGGCCAATCAGCATCGCAATGCTCACGCGAAGAAGCATCCTGAACCTTTCTGATCGCGGGGTGTCACTTGGGTGTGAGTTCGGCCACCCTTGCCGAAGTCGCCAGGTCGGTTCAACTGCCTCGCCCAATATAACCGGCGACGGCCAAACGGGGATAGTTCCAGATCCGAATCAAAATGGTTATGCTTACAAAATAAGTGCGAACAGAATTATAACTCCTTTTATTTATGCCAGTTAGTTGTCGTCTTTACTGGAGTCGGCGGCGGTTAACGGAAACACAGTGGCCGATTCCAGCTATAAAGAACCAGACTTGTTTGCAGAGTGAGGATAGATCAGCAGCCAAGTTCAGCCAAAGGAAAGGCCCGAGAGGTCGAATGCGCACCGTGTGCAGGATTGTCAGCTATCGCTCTTCATCAGTGAACGCATGTTGCCACTCGTGACCTTTGAGCTTGAATTCCGACACTCCATCAGGTGCGGGCGACACATCAATGATTCGGATCTTCAGGCTAAGCGAGTTGCCATTAAACACACTTATGCTTCGTGCGAGTGAAGCCGACTGGAACTTCTGCGGGTTGGAGTAAATCGCATCCAGGCCTTTCCAGTGGACCTTTAACAAGGTGCCGTCTGGCGCGATCCAATACGCGCGTACGTTCTGATCGAAACTACCGTCGTCCTTGATGTAGCCGGCGTGCAGCCGGATGACGTTCGCGCCGTTAAGGTCTGCTGGCCTTACCTTCCAATCAGCTTCGTAGGTGGTTTCGAGATCTGCGACGGGCTCGAGGAACTTGAAGACAACGCGAAGCAGGCCGACGGACCTTCCTTCCTCCAATTGATAGCGCTTTCCCCCATCTTGCGATCGTACATAACGGCTGCTGCCGAAATGTGCCTCGCGTTTCCAATGTTCGGCGTCGATCCACGTGTCTTCGTAATCGCCCTTCTCCACCTTGCCAGAAGGATCAGCCGCATCGAATTCCGCCTTCAGTGTGTATGGAGACTTACTCGCATTGCCAAGAAATTCGGCCGCGCGGAGGCTCGCTAGGTACGTCTTTGCCGGCAAGAAGTTTTCCGTCCCGGCAAGGCGGCCGGCTTTGAAAGACATGGTGATGCGAGAAACCACCTGAACCGGCTCGCCATTCACGAGTACGGGCTTGAAGCGCATGGCGGAGATCGCCTTTGACGCCGTCTCTGACACCGCATGGTTGTCCGTGACTATTGCGCCAATTTCGCGGACGATGCCTTCACGGTCGATGGCGACAGTTGCCGTCAAGGTGCCCTCGAACGGGCCGTCCTGAATCGTCGGCCACGCTATCGGAGGTGCGCTCTCCAGATTCTTCCGACACAGAACTTCATCCAGCAGAATCGTCTTGATCGGGTGTGGATCGGCGCCCGGGGCAGAAGCGTCGAACATTTTATCGTCCAGTTTTAAATCCCCCAGATCGGTGATCTTGGCCGTGACCTCCGGACTGCCACACAAAACCGTTCGGGCGACATGAAGGTCGTGGAACTTCTTGTAATCCCTGTAAAGCCCGCACCAACCGGGTCCTCCACCGTAAAAAAGTAGGCCGGTTGCGTCGCTGATCGCGATTGACGACCCGATGCCCTTTGTGACCTGGCCATCGGTGCTTGGGACTGACCACTGGTAATAGGTTGAGCCTGCGAGATGCTTCAAATCAGCACCAGCGACGTCCTTAAGGCGATCTTCAAGGTGAGGAACTGGATCGATCAGGGCGACGGTTAACTCACGCAGCCACTCCGGACGATAGGTACCATCGTTCTTCTGCCAAACGCGGTCGCCATTCACAATTTCAATCTGATGAAATTCGGGCGTCCGAAGTTCCTTGCGGTAACGGTCCGGAGATTGCCACCATATCTCGACTTCACCCGTACGTGAAGGATTGGTACCTCGCGACGACGCGAACGACGCTACTAGGTGAAACGGACGAGTGCCGGGCTGATTGAGCGTGCTCCTCTTAACCGACTCCCGGACGTACGACACGTCGTCGGCAATGGAGAGAAACGGGAAAAAGGTGAGCAAAGGGAGCAGAACGATTCCAAGCCGTTTCACCATTGGGCGCCAGTTTACCACGATCGATCTTGAACTGAATTGTCGGCATTATGAATCGCGAAGTAGCTGCGACAAAGCGGACTTTCCCACCTCGCTTGGAAAGCGCTGCGCATTTCCCACTTTTCCACAGCTTTGACGGCTGCAATCGAAGCATAAATGTTCACGCTTCTAAGATAGGTCGACCCTAGAAGGGAATATCGTCGTCCGAAATCTCGGTTGCCTGCGCGTAGTCGTCCTGTCCCGCCTGCGAACGCTGGTCAAAGCTCGCCGCGGACCCCGATTGCCGGCTGTATCCACCGGAGCCTGCGCCTTCATCGCGCCCCGAAAGCAGCGAGAGATCATTCACGATAATCTCGGTACGATAGCGCTTCGCGCCGGTCTCCTTGTCATCCCAGCTCCGCGTCTGGATCTTGCCCTCAACGTAGAGCTTGGTGCCCTTCTTCACATAGTCGCGGACGATCTCAGCCAGTCGTGAAAAGGCAACTAGGTTGTGCCACTCCGTGCGATCCTGCCAGTTGCCCTGCGCATCCTTCTGGCGATCGGTCGTGGCCAGCGTAAAGTTGGCCACCATGGTGCCGCCGCCCGTGGAGCGGATTTCAGGATCTTTTCCCACATTGCCCAAAAGAATAACTTTATTGACTGATTTCGCCATGTTCGTGTGCTCTCCAGTAAGCAGAAAGAATATCAGACCGTCAGCCCCGCCGAGCCATCGAGCGGCGGCGCATCCATTTCGCCACGCCCAGCGCCAACAGCAGCCCGCCAAAGGGGAGACACATCAACGCGACAATCAGCGCAAACCAGCCGGTATTCGTGTGCGCGCCCGTGCGGGAAAAGCCGCCCAGAACTGTCTGCAGCAGAATCACCGCCAGCAGCCCTGACACCACCATCCATCCGCCCCATTGCAGAAGCTGGCGCGTACCATCTTCGGGCATCGCGGCTCGCACACTTGCAGCGTTCGGCGTGGAGCGGCTGGGAGTCATCACTCTATCCTTGCGCCAGGCGCAACATTACATACGTGATCACGCCGGTCACCGATACATAGAGCCACAGCGGAAACGTCCACCGGGCCACCTTGCGATGCTGCGGAATCCGTCCGCTCAAGGAAAAGAAGAAGGTCACCAGCACCAGCGGCAGCGCCACCGTTGCCAGCACAATGTGGCTCGCCAGCAGCATCAGATAGAACGTGCGAAAAGCGGCGTGCACGGGATAGCGCACGTCTCCGTGCAGCGCATGATGCAGGATGTATCCCACCAGAAACAGCGTGGAAAATCCAAACGCGGTCATCATCGACGCGCGATGCGCCTCGATTTTCCGGGCGTGAATGAATGTGAATCCAATCAGCAGTGCCGTTGCGGAAAGCCCGTTCAGCAAAGCATTCAGCGGCGGCAAAAATGCAAATCGCACGCTGCCGGCATCGCTTGCCGGATGAATGTAAATTAGCCAGAACAGAAATGCCGTAGCCGCCACGCTGATGCCAAGGATCACGGCTATCGCAGTGCGTGTGCCCGCAGGAGAACTCGACGTGGAAGTGGTCGTCGTCATGGTGCCTCAATGTGCCGCAATGGCGCAAAGCATCAACGTCGTCATCAAAAGCGGAAGATAAATGACGCTGACCTTCAGCAGATCACGCGCCAACATCCTGCTCTCTGTATCCGAAGTAGCCTTGAGAATCCGCGCAAAGCGGATGGTGTAGGCCAGGTAGAACAGTCCCAGGGCAGTGGCCAGCACCGCATAGGTTGTGCCCGCCATGCCCAGCTTCCACGGAGCCAGGCTCACCGGGATCATCAATACTGCGTAGAACAGGGCCTCTGCCACGGTTGAAAGCCCATCGGGCTGCGCCACCGGCAGCATGCGAATCCCCGCGCGCGCATACTCCTCGCGATACATCCAGGAGATCGCCATGAAATGCGGAAATTGCCACACAAATAGAATCGCGAACAGCGCCACGGCCGGCCACTCAATGCGCCCGCGAGCGGCTGTCCAGCCCAGCATCGGTCCCATCGCTCCGGGGAACGCCCCGATGAACGTCGCCAGTGTCGTTACGCGCTTCAACGGCGTGTACACCGCAACGTACGTGAATGCCGTGAGCAGTGCCAGGGAAACGGTGAGCAGATTGGTATGCAGCGCCAGCCAGATTCCGCCCAACGCAAGCGCACTAATGCCGGCAAGTATGCCTTCCAGCAGCGTGAACCGCCCTGTCGGTAGCGGCCTGTCGGCCGTCCGCCGCATCAGCGCATCCGATGTCCGCTCCAGCGCCTGGTTCAGCGCGCCTGAGCCAGCCGACACCAGGCCAATGCCGAACAGCGTGTCCAGCAGCCCACGTTGCAGGCTTGAGATATCGGACTGCATCGAGCCCAGGTAAAAACCCGCCCAGCCCGTCACCACCACCATGCCCGTGACGCGCACCTTGAACAACTCGCGGAAGTCATGAATCAACGTCGCCGTCGTGCCGGGGCTCGGCGCGTGGATGGGATGATGCCCATGCAGCGACGCATGCGCGTGGCTTTCATTTGGCGCGGCAAGCTCTGCCGAAGCGGTGGCTTGGGAAACGGGAGTCATGGATAGGTTTGGGACCTCTGCAGCATTGCCCGGGGCAATACCGCACCTGTATCTGATGATACCAAGTGCGCGCGACCCGCAGGGCGCTTACAGCCCCGCAGCCTGCACAATGGCGTCAGCCACCTGCTCCGGCGTCAGCGCATCCACGGCAATACTCACATGCGCGGTGCGGTAGAGCGGCATCCGCCGATGGTAGCGGTTCGCCAGGTTTGCCTGGTCTGCCAGCACCGGACGCGTATGCTCGGTTCCCTTGCACCGCTCCAGCGTTGTGGTCAGTTCCACCTCCAGGTGAACCAGCAGCGTGCGGGGGGCCTGCAAGAGCAGATCGCGCGTCTCAGTCCGCTCAATGGCGCCGCCGCCTAGTGCCAGCACCAGAGCATCCTCGGCCCCCAGCCGGGCAATGGTCGCGTGTTCGCGGTCGCGAAATGCCGGTTCCCCAAAGCGGGCAAACAGATCGGCAATCGTGGTCCCGGCTTCAGCCTCGATTACCTCATCCACATCCAAGAAACGCCAGCCCAGCCGCTGCGCCACCAGCGGCCCCACCGTGCTCTTGCCCGAGCCCATAAAACCTGTCAGAACAATGCGGCGGATGCCGGTAGCCGAGTGCGTTTGCGTATCCATCGTCAAGAAAGCAGGCCTTTCGTGCCCGGGAGGCGGACTCTTATCTCCAAGTTTATAGGCAACACGCCGACCCGGCGTTCAGCCCAGGACCATCACCATCGCCCCTGCCGTAATCAGGAGTCCACCCGCCACCACTGGCACCGTCAGCCGCTCCCCCAGCAGCAGCCAGGCAAACACCATCACCATTGGCACGCTCAGCTTGTCCAGCGGCGCCACACGCGAAGCTGGTCCCAGTTGCAGAGCCCGGAAATAGCAGAGCCACGACAGTCCCGTCGCCACTCCGGACAGCGTAAGAAACAGCATTGTCCGCCGGTCCAGCAGACGAATCTCTCCATGCTTGCCCAGCGCCAGCGCAATCGCCCACGTAAATACCACCACCACGCTGGTGCGAATCGCAGTCGCCAGGTTGGAGTCGACATGTGCCACGCCCACCTTGGCCAGCAGGGCAGTGGCGGCAGCAAAAACCCCGGAAAGCAGCGCCCATCCAATCCAGTTCATATTCGATATGGTACGGCGCGCCTCACACCCGCCGTTGGATACACTGGAACTGTCATGCGCCTGCTCCCATTTGCCTCGCTTGCCGCCGCCCTGCTTGGGCTGGCCGGCTGCGGTTATCACACGCTCGGCGCGGCCACGCATCTGCCGCCTGACGCCCATACCCTGTCCGTGCCAGTCTTCTCCACGCACACGGAGGCCTACCACACTGAGGCGTTGATGACCAACGCGGTCATTCGCGAGTTTGCCAGCCGCACGCGCCTGCGCGTTACGCCGGCTGAAGACGGCAACCCCGACCTCATCCTGCACGGCACCATCCTGCAGGAGGCCGCTGCACCGCTCACGTACAACACCTCCACGCAGCAGTCCTCCAGCTTTCTCATCACGCTGGTTGCGTCGGTCAAGCTCACGGACCGCGACGGCAAGGTGCTTTACGAGAACAAGAACTACGTCTTCCGCCAGCAGTACCAGGCCACGACAGACCTGCCCACATTCCTCGACGAGAGCCCCGCGGCAGAACAGCGCCTTTCGCGCGACTTTGCGCGCCAACTGGTCGCCGACATACTCGAGGGGCTTTAGAGGATGTGAGTGGCGCAGAGTGGAGGAACCCGGCGCCATTCACATCGTGGGGGAGTTACTGCTTCTATCGAGCCGCTGCCTTGTCAACATCCAGCTCGACCATGCATCCATCAGGGGTGGTGGGACGCATGATATCCCTTCCGGAAGCCGGGGGCGACTGGGAAGGAATATGCCTGCGGAACAGGCTGGACCCAGTCTAGCCATACCCCATGCACACATCCTTTAAAAACGCCCTGAATCTCTGCTTCTGACGTTACCGGAGTCCCTATAAATCAGATAGAAAGCTTGTTACTTAACTCATTCGTTAACCCACTTCCCATTGTGCTTTAAGCCTCCCATCCAGTGCGCTATTGCCGCTCCGTCTTTGTTGCCCCGTTGCAGATTCAGGCAACCCTCGTTCACCCAGGCTGGCAGCAGGCCGCCGGGAACGATATTCTGGAGCGGCATGTTCGTCCCACCCCATTGCCGGAGAATCCACCCATGAGCGGCTCACGATGGGGCGCAGGATTTGCCGCTGTGGCCCGTTTTGTTGCGGAGATCGAGGCTGCGGCTGCCGGCAGCGGACAGCTCCGTCCCGGCTACGTCCTCGCCGGCGACGAGATGTTTCTCCTCGACCGCTGCCGAGCCGCCGTCCTCAAGGCCTTTGTTCCGAATGACCTGAAGGATTTTTGCCTCTCTGACCTGGACCTGAGCAACACCACAATCTTTGAGGTCCTTGATCGGGCCCAGACTCCATCCCTGATGGCGCCGTTCCAGGTGATTTTTGTGCGCAACGTGCGCCAGCTTTACACCCGCGGTGCCAAAAAGGAAGAGTTTGCCACGCTTGACCGTTACTTCCGCTCGCCCAATCCGCAGGCACTGCTCCTGTTCGTTGCCGACTTTCTCCACATCCCTTCGGATATCCGGCGCATGGAATTGGACGACAAAAACCGCTTCGAACGCCTAAATGAGACGCTGGGGCAGCACTGTGGCATGATTGAGCTGGCCCGCGTGAATGAGGATGACGCCATGCGCTGGGCCGTCTCTACCGCGCAGCAAGCGGACACCCGGCTGGAGCCCGACGCCGCCCGGGAACTGGTGGATGCCCTCGGCGCCGATATGATGCTCATCGCATCTGAGCTGGAAAAGCTGCTGCTCTACACCCTCGGGCGCGGCCGTATCACCCTCGGTGACGTTGAGACCATGGTCCTCGGCGCCAAGCAGCGCTCCCTCTATGAGCTCACAGACGCCATCAGCGCCCGTAACCAGGCCCGCGCGCTCGCTCTGCTGCAAGGACTCCTAAACACCTCTGACGCTGGCGAAGACGCCGCCATCGGCCATCTCTACATGCTGGCCAAAACCTTCCGCCAGATGCTCGTAATCCTGGAGAAGAACGTGCGCGACTCGCGGGCCATCTGGCAGGCGCTCTGGCAGGGCTTTCGAATGCCGCCCTTCGCCGCAGATGATCTCATCCGCCAGGCTCGCCGCTACAAGAGCCGTCGCGAGCTTACCCGCGCCCTCCGTCTGATTGCCCGCGCCGACCTCGAACTGCGGTCCTCGCCGCCGGACAAGCGTCTCGTGCTGGAAAAACTCATCTACGATCTCGCTTCAGAGCCCAGAGGCAGCTCATCCTCATGGGCCTCTGTTCAGCTCTCTCTGGAAGCCTGAACCGCTGCAAAGCTCTGGATTATCGGATTCCGTGGTCGTTCAGCCATGGCCCGAAGGCATGATCGTCCTTCTGGATGTGCTGGGTCAGCCAGTCCCGCAGGAAGTGGAGCAGGTGCACGCTCACTGCAATCTCGCCTCGCTCCAGGCGCTCATAATAGTCCTCCACCTGCCGGGCAAGAATATGATGCTGCAGCTGATGGAGAGCGAGCCCCGGATATTGGGCGGCTTGCATCAGACTTTCTTCGTGGGAAAAGTGGATCCGCGCGTAACGCAGCAACCGTTCCAGCAGCCGGCCGGTCACACACATCGCCTGCCCTTTCGTCATCGCGTCGTACAGCTCGTTCAGCAACTCCACCAGTACGCCATGCTGCTTGTCGATTGACCGAACGCCAACGGAAAGGCTGTCATTCCAGGTAACCAGCGCCATGCCTGCCCTCTCCAGCCGGGATCCCGGCAAGAGAGTTATCGACCGCCTGTGCCATCTGTTGCATGGAAATCACGGTGGGAAGGAAGCGCTGCCGTGCCGGAAGAGGAAAGGGGGAGTGGGGGGAGGGATGCCCCCGGACAGTCTCTGGTTTAATACACGCCGCGCGCGTTCAACCACGGGCCATACTGCCGGTCGAGGCTCTCGATGTGCTCCATGTACCAGCTGCGCAGGAACTCCAGCAGCGGATGTACCTGCAGCGAGTCGCAATTCTCAGCGCGCCGCACGGTCTTGCGAATCTCACTCAGCAGCCGCTGATGCGCCGCACGATGCTCCAGCAGGCCGGGAAAGTTGTAGGCCTGCAGCAGATGCTCTTCGCTAGCAAAGTGCTTGCGGGTAAAGTCCACCAGCCGTTCCAGGCTCTCGTCCAACTGCTCCCGATTGCATCCGTGCAGCAGGTCGTCGCGCAGTTCGTTCATGGTATCCATCAGGATGCCATGCTGGTCATCCATTGCCTTTACACCAACCGTGCAAGCGTGGCTCCAAGTCAGAAGGGTCACAGCTACCTCCAGCGATCACCCTCAGGATGCTTGGTTTATCCGGATTCAACAATGGCTCCAAGGTTGTAGGGGACGCCCCGGCCGGGTTATGCCGACGCTACTCCAGCACCACCTCCGGCTGCGGTTCATGACCACGCGTGGTCAGCACCACGGCCGCTCCCAGAATCAGTGCCCCGCCCATCGCAGCATGCGGGCCCAGATGCTCGCCCAGCAGTTTTACCCCCAGGAACGACCCCAGCGCCGGCTCAATATTCAGGAATACCCCTGCTCGCGATGCCGGAACATGATGAATCCCCCAGTTCCAAAGTAGGGTGGTTGTCGCGGTGCACGCCAGTCCGCTGATGGCCAGCGCCATCCACGCTGTCGTACTCACATGAGCAAACGGAGGCGGCTGTCCGTGCGTAGGCAGCCACGGACGCAGCAGCCATGGCCCCAGGACCCATGCCGCCAGCATCACGGTTCCAGACAGGATGGTGTATGCCGTCACGACCGGCGGGCTGTGCGTCTGCATCAGCTTTTTGCTCAACAGGATCCACGCCAGCGACAAGCATAGCGAAAGCACCACCAGAAGATCCCCGGTCAGCGAGGGCTCTCCCTGCGTCGCCGATCCATGATGCCCGCCCAGGACGATCAACGCTGCACCCACGGTGGAACTGGCCAGCGCAGCCCAGCCAATGCCGTCCAGCCTCTCCCCCGCAAACACCGCCGCAGCCACACCCAGCAACACCGGCATCGATCCCACCATCAGGGATGCATGGCTCACCGTCGTTCGCGCCAGCCCATGGAACTGGATGAGAAACTGCACCGGAATGCCCAATGCGGCTGAAATCAGGAGCAGGCGCGTCTCGCTCCACTTGAGCCGAACCCGATGCATAAGCGCCACCGGCAGCATGCCCACGCAGGCAAACAGAAAGCGGTAGAGCACCATGTGCTCCACGCTCATCTCATTCAGCGCCAGCCGGCCAAAATAGAATCCCGTGCCCCAAAGGCAGCCCGCCAGCGCGCATGCGCCGTACCCCAGAAACATCACCCTCCGGCTACCGGTTCCCATGGTTACCATCTCACTCTTTACTCTCGCACACCCTGCATGTGCCGGTGTCTCTGCCCAAAATCGCCGTCATCAGCGAAAATAGAAAGCGATGGCACAGCCGCTCCGCAAGGCTGACTTTGGCAAGCACGTAAGCCTGGGGCTCACGGTGGCGGCGCTGCTGCTTTGCCTGCCCATGGCCAGCTTCGCGCAGGCCACCCTGATCTCGCTGCGCCACCACAAACCTGCGCCGGCCAACCCACCCGCCGCCCAACCGGCCGTCCACGCGTCGCAGCCCCCCGCGTTCTCCATCCCCGTTGAGCCGCTCGGTTTCGCTGCGCCCGGCCCCATCTATCAGGGCCAGCGCATGGCCCTTGCCTCGCTCGACTTCCTCGACGAAGGCAGGCTGCTCTTCACGTTTCGCGCTCCCGGGCTCATCCATCGCGACGCGAGCGGTGCCGACCAGCGCCAGATACGTGCTCTTGTCCTTTCACTGCCGAAGGGTAACGTCGAAGATGAGGACCTCTGGACCCTCCACGGCGACTCCCGCTACCTCTGGATACTCCATGACGGAAGCTTCCTCCTGCGCGATCTCAACGACCTCAGGCAGGGCAACACCAATCTCGATCTGAAGCCGCTGCTGCACTTTCCCGGCCCTCTGCTCTGGCTGGAAATGGACCCCTCGCAGCAATACCTCGTCACGGACTCCCATGAGCCTGGGCAGACTGCCTCCGAACCTGGCCAGGTCCCAAGCCCCGACACCGCGGCCGCCAGCGTAACCACGGACGGTAGCGACACTTCCGGCGAGCCCAACATAGTTCTGCGCATCCTCCGCCGCTCCACGGGTCAGGTGATGCTGGTCAGCCACGTGCGCACGGTCGTCCACCTGCCCATCAATTCGGACGGCTACCTGGAACCTCTGCGCGGCCGTGGCCGGGAGTGGCTGCTCAACATGAACTACTTCACAGGCGGCAACCGCATTCTCGGTCACGTAGACTCGATCTGCACTCCCACACTTCAGTTCCTCGCTCCGCAGGAGGTCATTGCCTCCACCTGCAACATCGACGGAACCCTCAGCCTTTCCGCCATCTCCATCGACGGTCTTCATCTTTGGGACGCGCCGCAGCCCCCCATACAGGTCTGGCCGCGCCTGTTCTTCTCCGCCGGTGGACTGCGCCTGGCCCGTGAGACGCTGGTCGTCACGCATCCCATCGACGCCTATACCCCGCTGAGTTTTGACGATGTGAAAGGCCAGTTCGTCGAGGTCCTGGATGCCGCCACGGGCAAGGTTGCGCTCAAAGCCTCCGCCAGCCCCGTCCTGGACGGCGGCGGAAACGTCGCCATCTCGCCGTCCGGCAGGCGCGTCGCCATCCTCGACGCCGGCGCTATCCATGTCTACGAACTGCCCGCACCGCCCCCGCTTTCTTCCCGCGAACAGTCGCATCCGTCGCGCTGAGCACGCATTTTGCGGCTGTTCAGGCTAACTGCCCCCGTGTAAACTGAGCGATGGGGGAAGTTCCTTGGCAACGGCGACCGTCCATTTTCTCGCTGCGGCAATCACAGATCGAGGTCGAAAGCGGCCGTCCAACGAGGATGCCTTCGGTTACTCCGTAGAGGATGGTGTCTATGTCGTCTGTGACGGCATGGGTGGCGCCGCCGCCGGAGAGATCGCCAGTTCCCTCGCCGTGGATGAAATGCTGCGGCTCCTCACTGGCCGCTCCCAGAATGGGGAAGCCTCTCTGCCGGAACAGGCAGAGCAAGCCATTCTGGCCGCCAACCAGGCCATCTACAGCCGCGCGCAGCGCAATCATCGCCTGAGCGGAATGGGAACGACTCTTGTCGCCCTCCTTGCGCAGGAGCACAACCTTTGGGTGCTCAACATCGGGGACAGCCGCTGCTACCGCCTGCGCCAGGGCCAACTGGAACAGCTCACCCTCGATCACTCCCTGGTAGAGGAGCAGGTGCGCGTGGGCCGCATGACCCGCTCTGAGGCGCTCCGTTCTCCCCTCCGCAACGTCATCACCCGCGCACTCGGTACGCAGTGCCGCGTGACGCCGGACATCTTCGGGCTCGAAGCCGCGCCAGGCGATCTTTACCTGCTCTGCTCCGATGGCCTGACCCGCGAACTGCCCGATTCCGTCCTCCAGTCGATGCTCACTGCCAGCGGGCCGCTCGAAGAGATGTGCGCCGGACTCATCAACGCCGCCAAGAAAGCCGGTGGCCACGACAACATCACCTGCCTGCTGGTCCGCGTGCAGGACTGAACGCACTTCGGTCATTGGCAAACGCGCCCAATCCCCGCATCTCCGCGCAAACACCGTAAGTGCAGCAATGCTCTTCTTTCAGCACCGCACTGTCCACCCCGAGCCTGCCCACCTATTCCCTGCACTTCCTCGTGACACGCATCACGGCAATTTCCCGTCGCTGGTCCCATATTTACCGTGGGGTGAGCCATGAAATTGACCTTAACTGTGATTAAGGCAGATATCGGCTCCGTCGGCGGACACGTCGCTCCCTCCCTGCACCTGCTGGAAACCGTGAAAACCTACATTGGGAAGCGCGCTCCGGGGCTGGTTCTCGACCACTACATCAGCCATACCGGTGATGACATCGCAATCCTCATGACGCATACGCTTGGGGAGAACGATGCCCAGATCCACCAACTCGCATGGGATGCCTTTCGCGCCGGTACCGACGCCGCGCGTCAGGAGGGCCTCTACGGTGCCGGACAGGATCTCCTCAAAGACTCCTTTTCCGGAAACGTAAAGGGCATGGGCCCCGCCGTCGCTGAAATGGAGATCGACGAGCGCACCAGCGAGCCGTTTCTTTTCTTCGCAGCCGACAAGACCGATCCCGGCGCCTTCAACCTGCCGCTCTATCTGGCCTTTGCCGACCCCATGAACACACCGGGCCTCATTCTCTCCCCCAAGATGTCGCTCGGCTATCGCTTCGTCATCATGGACGTGAGCAACACGGCCGGCGACCGCATCATCGAGCTCAACGCACCCGACGATCTGTACGACATTGCCGCGCTGCTCCGCGATCCGGAGCGATTTGTCGTCGAGTCCATCTGGTCGCGCGCCACCGGCGAGCAGGCTGTCGCCGTTGCCACCTCGCGACTCCACAACATTGCCGGCAAGTACACGGGGAAAGACGATCCCGTCATGCTCGTTCGCGTGCAGATGAACTTTCCGGCCACAGGAGAGATTCTTGCGCCCTACGCCATTGGCCACTTTGTTGGTGGCGGCATGCGAGGCTCCCACCAGGTGCCTATCATGCCTGTTGCGCTGAACACCGGCATCAGTTACTTTGATGGGCCTCCCATCGTCAGTTGCGCCGGCTTCTGCAGCCATAACGGACATCTCACCGAGCCCGTGGACAACTTTGCGCATCCGTTCTGGGATCGCGTTCGCAGCCACGTCGCCGACAAGGCCATCGAGATCCGGCGTCAGGGCTTCTCAGGCGCCGCCATGTTGCCGATGAACGAGCTGGAATACACCGGCATTGCAGAAAAGCTCGCTGGCCTCGACAAGCTCTTTCGCATCCGTGAGGCGAAAGCGGAACTCCAGAAGGTATAACCCCTCGCACCCTGCGAAGGCCCGGCCCAGCACACACGCTCACCGGGCCTTCGTTGTGTTTCGCAGCGGATTCCACAAGCATTGCGATGTGGGACAGAGTTGCCGCAAGAGCAGCCTAGGCAGTCATCTCTGCGCCTTTGGCTTCGCGGCCCAGGATGGCGAGGACAGCGAGCGCAACGGCAACCAGGACAACGGTGACGGCGAGGACGTCTGAGTAGCTACCCCAGCGCTCGGCGGCAAGAGCCTGGCCTTTGCCGTTCCAGGAGGTAATGAGGCCGCCGAGTTGATAGGCAAGGCCGGGCGCGGTGGCGCGGACAGGACCGGGAGAGAGTTCCGTGAGGTAGGCTGGCACCACTCCCCATGCGCCCTGAACCATGAACTGCATGAGAATGGCACCCGCGCCGAGGGTCCAAGCAGAGTGGCCGTAAGCATACAGCGGGATGACCGGGATGGAGAGTAGCGCGGCAGCGATAATGGCGCGCTTGCGTCCCCAATGCTCCGAGAGAACGCCGAAGACGAATCCTCCTGCGATGGAGCCTAGACCGTAAAGCACGCCAATCAGGCCCACAGTCTGCGGCGAAAGGTGCATCTGGACCGAAAGAAAGGTGGGATACACGTCCTGCGTGCCATGGGAAAAGCTCATGAAGGCGGTCATGAGAATGACCAGAAAAAAGAACGTGGGCAGAAATTCGGTAATATGCGCCGGGATAAGCGGACCTGTGCGGCGCTCCCGTGGTCTGCGAGCCGATGCGAGCCAGACGGGACTCTCTTCGACTCGGATCTGCACGTAGAGGACAAGCAGACCCGGAACTGCCCCGAGTAGAAAGAGGCCCCGCCAGCCAATGGCATGGAAGAAGAGCGCGTAGGCGGCAGAGGCAAGGATGGAACCGAGGGCATAGCCCTCCTGCAGGATGCCGGAGAAGGTTCCGCGGCCCTCGCGGGGCAGGCTCTCAAAGGCAAGCGCCGCACCCACTCCCCACTCGCCCCCCATGGCAATGCCGAAGAGCGCTCGGAGGACAAGCAGCACATTCAGCGATGGCGCAAAGGCGCAGGCGGCCTCAATGATGGAGAAGCTGAGAATGTTGGTAATCAGAACAGGGCGGCGGCCATAGCGGTCTGCCAGGAGGCCAAAGATGACGGCGCCGACGGGCCGGAATGCCTGGGTAAGAAAGACCGCACCTAGAATTGCCGAGGGCATGGCCCGGAAATCGGCCGCGATGGCCTTTACGCAGAAGATGAGCAGAAAAAAATCGAGACTGTCGAGCGTCCAACCAAGAAACGAGGCGACGAAAGCATGCCGCTGCGATGAGGTAAGACGCTGGAAGTCGCGAACGAAAGACATTACCGGGAGCATAGCAGACGATGCGGCACGGAATCATTTCGCAATGTGATATAATCGTTGGCCCTCAAGGAGGGGTGGCGATATGGATGGGCAATGCGCGAAATGCTCGGCCAAACTGACGCCGGAGTGGAAGTTCTGCCCCAGTTGCGGCGCCACTGTGGTGCAGACGACTCATGTTGAGGTGCAACACCTGCCGGCAGAGAAGACACCGGTGAAGGGTGCGTTTGGCGGATTGCTGCTGGGTGTGCTGGTCACGCCGATGATGCTGATTGTGGGAACCATGCTGTGCCTGACCGGGCTTGGCGCGTTTGTCGGGGTTCCGATGATTATTGGCGGCGTGCTGGCACCGCTGGTGGGACCAATGATGGGCTTCGGGTCGCTGCGCGGCAAGTGCCCATGGTGCGGCAAAACGGTGAGCAGCATCAGCAGCATCCAGAGCTTTGACTGCGATGCATGCCACCACCGGATCGCATTCCGGCAGAACGAGTTTGTACGCGCTGCGTGACGGCTGTAGCGCAAGCCTTTCTTCCTTCCCCTCGCAACAGACGCGGAGGTCGCGGGAGTCCCAGTATGTGGATGAGATGGGTGGTTGTGCGGCTGGTTGCCCTGCTGTTGGCCTTTCCGATATTGGCTCAGGAAAGTGCTTCGGCGGCACAGGGGGATGCTGCGGTCTACGTGGTGGCGTTTCGCACCCCTGCGCACGTGCGCTACTCCAAGCCGGAGGTGTTTCATGGGTTCGCAACGGACTTGTGGGATTTTCTGAAGTTGAAGGGCGTCGCGGTAAAGATGGACCCGGAGCGCGGCACGATCGAAACAGAATCGCCGATGTCCGTTGACAGCATGCTGAACATCGCACGGCAGGTGGGGGCGACTTCCCTGCTGTTTGTGACGATCGATCGGCCGATGACGAAGTGGATCAAGGTGACAGTGCAATCCTACGACCGCGGCGGGAAACTGCTGTGGCGCGAAGAGGCATCCGATGCCGGGTCGATGACCGGCTCAGGTGGCTACAAGAAGACACTGGAGCGGCTGGAGGCCGGATTGGCGAAGCGACTGGGCGGACCGGGATTGCCTGTTACTCCAGAGGTTTCACCCTCTGCAAAAGCGACAGAGGAGGCCACAAAGCCATGAGGTTACTGCTCGCACTACTGCCTCTGCTGATGGCCGCCGGGAGCATGGCTCAGAGCGAATCGAATCTCTTGGTGCTAACGAAGGACACCGAAATACGACTGGTAATGGCCGAAACGCTGACTTCAAAGCACGCATACAAAGGGGAACGTGTTGAGTTGAAGGTGGCCGAAGACGTAATGGTAGGCAACGCACTGGCGGTTCCGCGCAATACGCGGGTGCTGGAACGGTGCACGTGGGCAAGGCCAAGGAGGGGGACCGGACAAATCCGCACCAGGTGGTGATCGCCGTGGACTACATCCGGCTTGGGGAAAGACGAATACAGCTGGTGGGGATTCACTCCGACAAGGGGAAGGTAGACAAGAGTGCCGTGGTGGCAAGCGCGATGCTCTTGGGGCTTACCGGTGCCCTGATTGCGATGAATGCGCGAACCGGAGAGATCCGGGAAGGGACTGAGGTAAAAGCAGTTGTGGCGGAAGATGTCCAATTGCCGCGACTGGAACTGCCCGTTCTGAAGCCGCAGTAACAACCCACGCCTTTTGAGGCCCGAGCCGAAGCGAAAATATCGTCCTTATTTTTTTCTAGATATTTGTTGCAACAAATATCCTGCCGAGTGCGTCTAAAAAAGCAGGTACAACCAAGTTTGAAGCGGAAGGCCGGAGCTCGAAGGGTCCGGATTCTGCGAACCGGCAGACGCCTGAGGCGTACCGGCATCTCAGCGGCCCAATGGCCCATACGGAAAAGGACACGATACATGAAGCGTTTAGCACTGACGGCCGGAATTCTTGCTCTAGCGGCTCCCCTTGCCATGGCACAGACCTCCACCTGGGTTCCGGACAAGACACACAGCGAAGTTGACTTCTCGGTTCTGCACCTGAGCTTGTCGAAGGTGCGCGGCCACTTCGGCAATATTGGCGGCACCATTACGTGGAACGAAGCGGATATCAACAAGTCCGTGGTGGACGTGACGATTGACGTAAGCACGCTGGATACGGGCGTGAGCATGCGCGACACAGACCTGAAGAGCTCCGGCTTTTTTGATGTGAGCCAGTACCCGACGGCCACCTTCAAGAGCACGGGCGTTGCGAAGCATGGCAATAGCCTGACCATCAACGGAAACCTGACGCTGCACGGCGTAACCAAGCCGGTGGTGCTGGAAGTGGATGGACCGACAGGACCGATTCCGGGCATGGATCACCGGCCGCACGCTGGCTTCTCTGCCACCACGACGATTAGCCGCACGGCTTTCGGACTGGGCACGAAGTATCCCAACAACATCGTGGGCGATGAAGTAAAGCTGACGATTGACCTGGACGTGGTGAAGCAGTAAGTATAGCCTGCGCAACAGGTTGGAGGCCGGGCCTACCGGCTTCCAGCTGTTGCGCGGAGATGTCCCAAGAACGGAATGGAGCCTGCATGTCTGCCCTGAGACAAGAGATCGCACAAGAACGGCCCTTCTCCAGCACAGAGGAGGAGGCGCTGCTGAACCTGATGCGGACGGCCGACTGCATTCAACGCACATTTCAGCGCAAGACCCGGGACTTTGGCGTGACCTCCACGCAGTACAACGTGTTGCGGATACTGCGGGGTGCGCAGCCGCAGGGGCTGACCTGCTCCGCGATCGGTGACCGGATGATCACGGCAGAGCCGGATATCACGCGTCTGCTGGCCCGGCTGAAGGTGCTCAAGCTGATCCGGCAGCAGCGTGACCGTAAAGACCGCCGCGTGGTGTGGACGCAGATATCAGAGGCGGGGCTGGAGCTGCTGCGGCAGATGGACCCGGTGGTGCAGCAGACTCCGCGCGAGCTGCTGGGACACCTGGGCGAAGAGAATCTACGCGAGATGATTCGCCTGTTGGAAGCAGCGCGCGCACGCTGTGGCGCAACCGAGGCCCGCGTAAGCTGCGATGGAAGCGATAGCATTGCATGCGTGCCAGACGCGAACGGGGCTAAAGGGTAACGCCTGTAGGATTAGCCGAGTGCGCCGTTTATCGGCTGGCGGCCTTTGGCGCGCGCGAATCCTCGTCCGAATCGCTCTGAATGATCTTGTTATGCAGGCAATAGAGCGCGAGCTCAAGCCGGTCTGAGACGCCGAGCTTGTCATAGATCTTGCGGAGATAGTTCTTGATGACCTGCTCGGTGGTTCCGAGTTGGAACGCGATCTCCTTGTTGCGCTTGCCCTGGGTAATGCAGGTAATGATGGCCATCTCCTTGGGCGAGAGACGGGGCTGGTTACGCGGGCTGACCAGCGCCGCTGCCTGGGAGCGATAGGCCTCAATCACCCAGTTGACGGACTGATTGTCAATCCAGGTTTCGCCGGCGCCGATACGGCGCACGCAGCGCACGAGCAGGTCCGGCGAGATGGAGCGGGAGATGATGCCGCGAACCCCGCGGCGATAGAGCTCGACAGTCTGGTTTTCGTCCGTGGCAACCGCCTGCACGATGAGCTTGACGTCTGGCGCCAGGCGCAGCAGCTCGGGAATGGCGTTGGCAGTTCCGGCAAGAAGACTGCCCTCGAGAATCACGATGTCCGTGGGATAGCGCTGAATGGCCGTGTGCAGGTTCTCAAGGGAGTCCGCCTGCGCAACAACGCGGATATCGTCTTCAAGCGCAAAAATCTTGCGGATGCCGACACGATAAATGGCCTGGGAGTCCGCAAGGATCACACGGATTGCGCCAGGCTTTACCGGCCCTTCCTGGGCCTCGTCTTCATGAGAGTCATCTACGAATGCCATAGCCTGCACAGCGAGAACTGAAGAAGTCTGTCATTGCTCGGCGAATTGATACTCGTCGATGGTAACGGCAGCCTGATACAAACCTTGACTTATGGAGCAGCGTACCACACGCCCGCGACAGTGAACCAGCACATCGCGAGTCGAACCAAAGACCGCCCCAGGCATGTGCAGCGAAAATCGGATACCTTGTCCCACGGCCAATGACGACTCCAAATCAAAAAGCACGCCGTTGGCGGAGATGTTGCGCGTAACTGCGGTTTTCTGTCCCTCGTCCGTAAAAATAACGACCGGCAGCGAGACAGGAAATCGCACGGCACTGCGAACTTCCTGCCGTCCATCCGGTGCAGGAGTTGGCTTGTTGTCGGGCGATTCACTCGTTTGCGGCGTGTCCATTCAGCACTTCCTGGTATTCGGAGTTCTCAAAGGCAACAAGGAACTCTGCAAGCAATGTAACGAATCTATGCACTTTCCTCCAGAAACGAAAGTTTAAACAGGATAACGAATCTGACACGGGCTGCCCTGCATCCGAAGCACCATGCCCTTCTTCAGTCCCGTCCGGTGAGAAAGCGCCGATTGGAAAGAAGATAGCAGATGTTTCCATCCGACTGCGACAGGCCTACGACTCCGGGGATGGTTCCTTCTCAGGATCAGGAAATCCCGGAATGGGTATCCAGCCCGCCCGATGCTCAACCCCTCGGTCACATCTAGAATTGCGCACGACACCGTTCTCTGCCAGCGAGCAGCCGAGGCTACGAGCTGTGATTCAGATCACCAGGCGGACAACCTAAGACACACATTTCATGAATAGTTCGCCCGTGAATGCGAGATTTTGCAGGCGCGGAGACCCTGGTGAGAAATAAATTGGGAGGATAGTTACTTTTGTTGTAGCCGAAATAACACAATTGGGTTACTCTTTCCGTGCAAAGCTCATTTTGTTCCTCGGGAGAACGCGTAAATGTTTTCGAATCCGCTGAAGTTTTCCGGTCTCTTTCTCGCTGCCACCTTGGTTACCGTTACTAGCTGCCTGGCCAGCTCGATTCCGATGAGCCCCTATCCGACCTCTGGTGGCGTGGTTGCATCCATTCCCATGAGCCCCTATCCGACTTCCGGCGGCGTGGTTGCATCCATCCCGATGAGCCCCTACCCGACATCAGGTGGCGTGGTTGCGTCCATCCCCATGAGCCCCTATCCGACCTCTGGTGGCGTGGTTGCATCCATCCCCATGAGCCCCTACCCGACTTCCGGCGGCGTGGTTGCATCCATTCCGATGAGTCCCTATCCGACTTCTGGCGGGATCGTGTAACGATTCGAAACACTGGGCGAAACTGGGCCGCTGACCATACGCGAAATACTGCTACACTCAGAGCATCGCGTCGAACTTTGCTGATGGGATGTCGATGATGAGTCTGGATAACGCGTTGTGGCTGGCGGGCAGTTTGACCGAAGCAACGCTCCTTGTGCTGTTCTTTACCAGACGAACATGGCGCACGTTTCCGGTTTTGTGCATCTACATCGCAGCGGATCTGATTAGCAACGCGGCCAATTTCATCGTTCTAAGATCATTCAACCGCAACTACTTCTCCATCTACCTTGTGGAGACAGTGGTGGATTCAGTTCTGCAGTTCGGCGTTCTTGTTGAACTGACCTGGTCCGTGCTGCGCCCGCTTCGCCCTTCCGTTCCTCGTAGAACATTGGTTGCTATTGCGCTGGTGATTATCGGGTTGGGCATTGCCGGTTGGCCCGTCTCAGGACTGCACAGGCCTGCCCAGATTACGACCGGCGGCTACCTGCTGGCGCACCTGCAGCAGACATTTTCGATCTTGCGCGTTCTCATGTTTCTGCTGGTTGCCGCGTTCAGCCAGTTGCTCTCCATTGGCTGGCGAGACCGCGAGTTGCAGGTGGCCACCGGTCTTGGCTTTTACTCCCTGGTGAGCCTGGGTGCCGCCATGCTGCGGACGCATGTAACCACGGTTTTCCAGTACAGCCATCTGAATGAGATCGTCGTGGCCAGCTATGTTTGCTCGCTGATTTACTGGGTGGTCTGCTTTGCCCAGAAAGAGGCGACGCGGCGAGAATTTACGCCGCAGATGGAGAGTTTTCTTCTGGCTATGGCGGGTTCTGCGCGCACGCAGCGCATCGCCCTTGCGGACTCGCAGCACTCCCGCAGAGGTAATCACTAACGGACGGCGTTCGCCTGCCATCCATCCGCACACTACCCGACAGGTGTTTTGCATCCAGTAACTTGCCGTTCCGCGCGCACCACCCATGGTGCGTGCGCGGATGTAAGCTGTTCGTTACAAACGGGGTAGTCGCTACCGGAAAGTACCATTGACCGAATGTTTCGATTACTTTAAGTTACCTTGGTGTGGAACAATTCTGGGTACTAATTTGAGAATGAGAAGTACAATTTGGGTGGTTTTCTTTCCCCAAAAGTGTCATTTTCTGCTAAAAATATTGGAACAAGAGAAAGAGATAGCGGGAGCTGCACGGAAGTACCTAAACAGGGTCAGTATTCCGCTTGAGGACGGCCGATGATCTTTCCTTTGCTGCAAATTGCCGCCATAGCGGTTGTGGCTGTTTACCTTGGTCGCTGGAGAGCAGGCGTACGCCGCCGCAACAACGAGACGTGGGGCACGCTGCTGTCCCGTTTGCGGCCAGACTGGAGCGCGCGCGATCTGAGCGGTCACTTCCTGTGGAAGGAAGGGATCGATACCACTCCGGAAGAGACGTGGTTGCGGATGCATGGCGCGCATGGGTTGTGGGCAATCTACCAGAATGCGCGGGTGATGCAGGAGATGGCCGACTATGCCGCTCGCAACAGTGAGTCGATTGACCGGGAACTCATTGAGACGCTGCACAGCGATGCGATGCAGATTCGTCTGTGCGTGCTGATGGCGCTGGCGCAGTACGCCTTCAGTCAAGCGAGCGAAGGTGTACGAGTGAATGCCTTCCGCGCCGCCTCAATGTATACGGGCATGGCGGCGCGCATGACGCGGCTGTTGCAGGAGAATGCGGCAGTTGTGGTGCCGGACTTTGTGGCTGCAATGTAAACAGCAAGCACTTGGACAAGAAAACCCCGGCCGAGGCCGGGGTTTTTGCTTTTACGCCTGAAGATTCCCTAGACCGGATTGGCGGCTAGAAAGTCATTGATGCGCTTGTACTCCTCGTCGTTGACGCGGAAGGTGAGCGCGGGAGCAACTCCCTCAACCTGCTGACCGCTACGACCGCCGACAATGGCCGCAGTGATGGCTGGATTATGCAGGGTCCAGGCAACGGCGACAACGCCGGGGCCGACTCCGTGGCCACTGCCGATCTCGCGGAGCAGTTCGACGAGCTTGAGGTTGCGGCTCAAGCGGGGCTCATTGAATTCGACGGCACGCTTGCGCCAGTCATCCGCGGGCAGGGCGGCAACACGCTCGGCGCTCATCTTGCCCGTCAGCAGACCAGAGACCATGGGCGAGTAGTTGATGACTCCAATGCCGTTGGCCTGGGTGTAGGGCAGGATCTCCTCTTCGACGGCGCGCCGGAGCATGGAGTAGGGCGGCTGCAGGCTGGTGATGGGAGCGATCTGCTGGACGCGCTTCATCTGCTCGACGGAGAAGTTGGAGACACCGATCCAGCGAATCTTGCCCTCTTTGCGGAAGCGGGCGAGCGTCTCCCAGCCCTCTTCAATTTCGGAGTCGGGATTCGGCCAGTGAATCTGATACAGGTCGATGGTTTCCACGCCAAGGCGGCGCAGAGAGCCCTCAAGTTCTTCCTGCAGCGAGCCTGACTTCAGCGAGCGGTAGATGGAGCGGTCATCGTGCCAGCGCATGGAGCACTTCGTGAAGACGAGAGGCTTGTGGCTCGTGGTCTTGAGAGCGCGTGCAACCACCTCCTCCGAGTGTCCGAGTCCATAGATGGCGGCGGTGTCAATCCAGTTCATGCCGAGGTCGAGCGCGCGATGGATCGCGGCAACTGACTCATCGTCGTCCTGAGGGCCCCAGGCAAACTCCCAGTTGCCCCCGCCAATGGCCCATGCGCCAAAGCCAATCGGCGTGAGTTGTAGATCGGAATTTCCTAATGTGCGAAGCGAAATAGAGGAAGTTGTGGACATATCAACAGCTTAGATGATCGCGGCAGGACATTGCTGCAAGTTTTGTGCACTGCGCTGCAGGGCTGTTCCTACCGATTCCACTGCCGTGGATGAAGAAGCCGGACCTGCGGATACCGGTGATGCAGCCGCTGCCTTCAGCCCTGCGGAGGAGGCGGCGCGGACGGCTCCGGTTTGGCCTTTGCCGGTGCGGGCTTCCTGGCTGCGGATTTCTTTTTAGCAGGCTTGGTGGCCTTGCGCGCAGCAGGCACAGCACCGAGAAAGGCGGACCAGCGGAGTTCCTGCGCGTGGGGCGCGAACCTGGCCTTTGCAATGGTGAGATCGGCAACCTCCTGGACAAGCCAGTCAAAGTTCTCCTGGCCGATGGAGTGCAGGTCCGCATCCGGCGCCGGGTTCATAAAGTCGATGGCATAGGGGATGCCGTTCTCCACGGCAAATTCAACGGTGTTGATGTCATAGCCGAGAGCGCGACAGAGTTTGAGGGCATCTTGTTCGATGCGCTTGAGGAGCTTCCTGCTCGCGGTAGGTGCTTGTTGCACGTAGCGCTCAGGATGCGGACGGCGTGGGTCGTAGGCCACGATGCGGACTTTCTTTTGCCCCACGACAAAGCAGCGGAAGTACTCCTGAAAATCGACAGCCTTCTGGTACATCATGCAGAGATCGCGCGATTGGTCATAGGCGCGGAAGAACTCGTCGCGATTGTGGACGACGTATACGTCGCGCCATCCGCCACCGTTAACGGGCTTCATAAAGCCGTGCTCGCCGACGTACGTGAAGACGGACTCCCAGTTGAGCGGGTACTCCAGGTTGCGCATGGAGCGATCCGTGGTGCCGACGGGCAGTTGCTTATGCGGCAGGATGACCGTGGGCGGCACGGCAACGCCGAGCTTGGCCGCAAGGGTGTAGTTGAAGAACTTGTCGTCTGCGGACCACCAGAAGGGGTTGTTGAGAACCATGGTTCCGTTCAGCGCAGCGTGCTTGAGAAAGGCACGATAGAAGGGGACGTCGTGCGAAATGCGGTCAAGAATGACGGCATACGGCAGCGGATTGGCAAGCTGCACCGCACCAGTCTGAACAAATTCCGCCTGGATCCCCTCAACGTTGCGGGCATTGATGTGCTCGACGAGTGCGCCGGGAAAGCTGTTCTCCATCCCGAACAGAACGCCAATCTTTTTCATGCGCATCCCTCCGTAAAACAAGTCTAGGGTAGTTGCCCCGCGCACAGGCTACTTCGCCTTGGCGGGCGGCACGTATCCAGTCAGGCAACGGGTGCGTCAAGGTCACAGGTAGTGCTGCAGCATCCGTTGCCAGGTAGGCCAGTCATGAGAGTTCTGCGACTCCCAGATGTAGAGTTGGTGGGGAATCTCTTTGGCACTGAAGACACGACCAAGATTTTGATTCTGCGCAAGGCAGTGATCGTCCCACCCGGTGGCGAGGACGTAGCGATTCCGACGATAGCGCTCAAGATACCAGGGGTCGTTCAGGTTGGGCAGGTAGTGCGTGGGAAGGTTGTAGTAGCAGTCCTTGTCGTAGTAGCCGCCGAGGAAGCCGGAGAGGTCGAAGGCGCCGGACATGGACAGCATGCCCGTAAACACATCCGGGTGGCGCAGTGCGATGTTGGCAGCGTGATAACCACCAAAGCTGCAGCCAAGAGCGACCAGTTGCGCATCGCGATTGCGGCGGCGAACAAAGGGCACAACCTCATGCAGCAGGTAGCTCTCGTACTGCATGTGGCGAGCAATGCGGGTGCGCGGGGCAACGTTGCGGTTGTACCAACTCTCCATGTCAACAGAGTCCGCGCAGAAGAGCTGAAGCTGGCCGGAGTCAAGGCGGCCGGCAAGCGATGCGACCATGCCGCGATCCTCAAACTCGTAGAAGCGCCCGCCGGAGGTGGGAAAAGCGAGCGCGGGCAACCCGGCATGGCCGAAGACGAGGAGTTCCATGGATCGGCCCAGGCGGGGAGACTGCCACTGGTGATATTCACGAACCATGACGCTCTCCGCGGCCATGTGCGCCGGTCGATGAAATCTGCGGAGACATTCTCTTTAAGCTGTTGATAATAATGATCATCACTAGATCCAACGCCGCGCAAAATGGGAGAACCGGCAGTTTCCTGATACTGTAACAGCCCCGGGCGACGGCGGGGGACCGGCAATTTGCCGGGAGATGCAAAGCCAGTGGCAAAAAGCGGCTGGTAGATCTGCGGAAAACCTCAATTTTGGAGCATAACCGGGGCACACAAAGTGAGATGAGCCGGACAGCTTGGGTGCGACCATGTTTCCGAGGAGTTCCAGCAAATTAAGTCTTCTGGGAGCAGCATCTTCGATTTAGCAGGGCCAAACGCGCTGTAAGCCGGGTGAAATAGCCTGCGACCAGGTAAATTCACTCGGAAGTCGACGCAGGAAACTTGCTCCGGCGTTCAGTTTCGGCGATACTTAGGTGTTGTGTCTTGTGCGGCTGGGCGCATTCGTCTGGCCTGAATGAGTCGAGGCGCGCTGAAGCAAATAAGCCGCCGGCCGGGAAGATCCCCTGAGACCGCAACAGAGCATTGGAATCTGAAAGGAACTGTATCGCCGTGGTGATGATTCGTTTGGCGCGCGTTGGCGCCCGCAAGCAGCCCTACTACCGCATTGTTGTGATTGAGAAGGATCGCGCGCGCAATGGCCGTTCGATTGAGGTAGTTGGCACGTATAACCCCCGCACCAATCCGGCCTCTGTGGACCTGAAGCACGAACGGATTGTATATTGGCGCAGCGTGGGTGCCCAGTTCTCGCCGACGGTGGCAAAGCTGGTGGCAAAGAACCCGGCTGCGGCTCCTGCCGCGGTCTAATCCCCTTCCCGTTCCCCCCTGGGAGCGATTACAGATCTCTGGCCACCGTTGAGACAGATGCTGACGGGGGCCAGAACCTGTGCTACTATTCGCGCACCGATCCAAGTAAGTCTGATTGGATGTAGACGGTCAGGGGCAAGTGCATGACCCAAGTTGATATGGTCGCAGTAGATGAACTGGTTCGCGAAATAGCGCGGGCCCTGGTTGATGAACCGGCAGCCGTAGAAGTGCAGTCCGTGGACCGGGACGATAATACCGTTCTCAAGCTAAGGGTTGCGCCGCAGGATGTTGGCAAAGTCATCGGTAAGCAGGGGCGCACTGCGCGCTCCGTGCGCACCATTCTGGGTGCCGTGAGCATGAAGCTGCATCACCGCTACACGCTCGACATCCTGGAAGAGGACGACAAGCCTTAAGCTACGGAACGGACGCGAGCCGGCAACTGCCGGAGGGGAAGATGACCCAACCGGAAGAGTGGGCTTGGCTTGCGCGCATTCGGCGCACACAGGGACGCAAAGGCGAGGTCTTCGCCGAGATTTTGACAGATTTTCCTGAGAAATTTGCCGAACGGCGAAGGCTATGGCTCATTGCCGAGGGCTCTTCGGCGGCAGCCGAACGGACCAAAGTTGATTTGTTGCCACAAGAGGTTGAGCTCACATCCCACTGGTTGCACAAGGGTGGCGTTGTGCTGCACTTCGCCGGCGTGAACACCATCTCGGACGCAGAAGCTCTTGCAGGACGAGTAGTGGCGATTCCAAGGGCGGAGCGAACTACGCTAGGCGTAGATGAAGCCTACGTTGGCGACCTGATTGGGTGCACGCTGGTGGATGTGTCCGGTGCTAACCCGGTGGATGTGGGCGAGATTGTGGATGTGGACCGGGAGGCTGGTCCGGTTGCCCTGCTGGTGGTGCGCGGCGCCCAGGGAGAAGTGTTGATTCCCTTTGCCAAGAGCTACCTGAAGAACCTGAATGTGAGCGCAAAGCGGGTGGAGATGGCCCTGCCTGAAGGGCTTGTTGACCTGAACGCGCCGGGTTCGGGCAACGCCTGAGATTCAGAGTGATTGAACGCCGATGAGCTTGCGCTTTGACATCGTGACCATCTTTCCGGGACTGTTTGCCGGGATTTTTGACCATGGGATTGTGCGCCGGGCGCAGGCCGAAGGGCTGGTGACCGTTGGCGTGCACGACCTGCGCGCCTTTACCCACGACCGGCACCGCACGGTGGATGATCGGCCGTTTGGCGGCGGCGAGGGCATGGTGCTAAAGCCGGAACCGCTGGCTGAAGCGCTGGGATCGCTGGAAATCGCAAAAAAGACAGAGAGGATGCAGGCCGGGAGCCCAGGGCGGACGCGGGTGATTCTGCTTTCGGCCCAGGGCAAGCCGTTTACGCAGCAGGTGGCGCGTGAACTGGCAGGGCTGGAACGGATGGTGCTGATCTGCGGACGCTATGAAGGCGTGGACGAGCGGATCAACGATCTGTATTGCGACATGGAACTCTCCATTGGCGACTATGTGCTGAGCGGGGGTGAGCTGGCCGCCGCGGTGGTGGTGGATGCGGTGATGCGGCTGGTTCCGGGCGTGCTGGGCAATGAGGCGTCAGGGGAGTTCGAGAGCTTTGGCGCGGCGGACGCCGAGATTACAACGGATGAGCAGGGCGTACCGCGCTCCCAGCACGGAGCAGGCGGACTGCTGGACTATCCGCACTACACGCGGCCGGCGGAGTTTGAGGGTCTGCGCGCGCCGGAGGTTCTGCTGAATGGAGACCACCGGCAGATTCGCCGCTGGCGCCGTGAGCAGCAACTGCGCAAGACAATGATGAACCGGCCGGACCTGCTGGAACAGGCCCAGTTGAGCCGCGAAGACGAGAAGATCCTGGGCGCAATTCGCGAGGAAGCTCGCAGCAAAACAGAGACGTAAGAGATCGCCAGTCCAGAATTAGGCGCGAAGGGCGATTGTCTGTTAAACTTAAGGTTCTGAGTTCAACAGCAGGAAACTACCATGTCCATTCATCCCGTAATGCAGCGCCTGGCCGACAAGCTGAAGCGCACCGATCTCCCCGAGTTCGTCCCTGGTGACCAGGTTCGCGTCCAGGTCAAGATCAAGGAAGGCGACAAAGAGCGTTTGCAGGCCTTTGAGGGTCTGGTAATCGCCATTAACCGCGGCCCCCAGGGCACGTTTACCGTGCGCAAGATGAGCTTTGGCCAGGGTGTGGAGCGTATCTTCCCCTTCAACTCCAAAGTCGTCGACAAGGTCGAGAAAATTCGCAGCTACAAGGTGCGTCGCGCCAAGCTGTTCTACATTCGCGGACTGCGCGGCAAGGCTGCTCGTCTCAAGGAAGTGGATCGGCTGACCGCCAAGGCATAGCCTTTCTCAACTGTTTTTTGTCACGAGCCCCCGGCCCACGCGGCTGGGGGCTCGTGATTTTTTATACTGGAGAACATGGCCAAGCCTACGGATTGCGGATGGACGCTGGAGGAAGCCGCACGCAAGTGCGGCGCATTGCGCATTGCGGGGCTGGACGAAGTGGGGCGCGGGCCGCTCTTTGGGCCGGTGGTAGCGGCTGCGGTGATTCTGCCGCGCGGTTGCAGCCTGCCGGGACTGACCGACTCAAAGAAGCTGAGCGAAAAGAAACGCAACGAGCTGGATATAGAGATTCGCGCGAACGCCGTGGCGTGGGCGATTGCCTTGGTGGACGCAGAAACAATTGACCGCATTAACATCCGGCAGGCCTCGCTGCTGGCCATGCGGCGCGCGGTAGAACAACTGGCCCTAAGCCCGGATTACTTGCTGATTGACGGGCGCGACACAATCGACTGGCCATGCCCGCAACAGGCAGTGATTCAGGGCGACGGCACGAGCCTCTCCATTGCCGCGGCAAGCGTGCTTGCCAAGGTATATCGCGACAGGCTTTTGGTGGAGTTGGACCGGGAGTTTCCCGGTTATGGACTCGCACAGCATAAGGGGTATCCGTGCCCGGCCCACAGAGAGGCTCTGGCGCGGCTTGGGCCCACTCCCATGCACCGCAAAAGCTATCAGCCGGTGGCACAATCGGCGTTACAATTCCCTGAGCTTTAATTGAAAGCCCGTGGAGACTCGCCGTGATGCGGCTCCGATGGATTGCGTTCGTCTGCGTGGGGGCTCTGGGACTGGTGGCGTGTGACCGGCCCCGACCCAAGAAGCCGGATCCTACTCTTGGGCGAGTGACCGGGCTTGTGCTATGCGCAGATACAGGCAAGCCAGCTCGCTTTGCAGAAGTAATACTCACAAAAGTCCCCGTGGAAAACGAGGACCCCTCTGACATAGTTTCCCCTTTGATCGACAGTGAAAAAGCGGTAACGGGCCTTGAGGGCCGCTTCACAATGGAAGCGGTAAAGCCGGGACGTTACTTTGCATTCGCAACGTTGGATGGATATCTGGATCCGTTTCGCGGGCTGGATGTAAGCCGGCTGGAGAAGCTGGAGAGCGACAAAGAACGTGCCTTGGACGCGCTGAAGCAGTGGAAGGCAAACCTTGTTGACGTGTCTGTTGCGGCACACCGTACGACGGTCGTAACAATTGACATAGAACCCGCTGCGGAGATTGAGGGTACGGTAACGTTTGACGATGGCAGCCCGGCAATTGGCGTGCATTTTGAGCTGTTGCGCAAGACCGCAGACCACAACTGGTCGAGTGTAGGTTTAGGACGAGTGGAGGGATGGTCGCTTCCAGAAGTGAGCGATCGCCATGGGCACTACCGGCTGGAGAACCTGGTTGGCGGGGAATACATTGTGTGTGCTCTGATGCCCCCGGACTGGGAGGACGATGCGCCTCGCGTCTGTACAGGAAACGTATTTCGTCAACGCGACGCACGTATTATCCGGGTAGAGAGCGCAGGAGTCGCACAAGGAGTGGACATCGTCATTCCACTGACAGGGATGCATAGGGTTTCCGGAACAGTGAGAGCCTTGATCGACGATCATCCGATGCACGATGGCGTGGTCCAACTGCTGTATGCGGACGACGGAGAGAAGACCCGCGAAACAGTACTGGATGCCGATGGCTACTACCAGTTCCGTTACGTGCCAAGCGGGGAGTACGTCGTGCGGGTAACGCATGTTTCAGAAATCGATCCCAATAGCCCGGAGGACCCGCAGACGCGAGAAAAGAGCCGGATCCTATATGCCGATAAAGAGACCCCACTAAGTGTCGCGACGGACATGCAGAGCGTGGATTTTGCACTGACTGAGGCCAAGCCTTCCACCGTGGAAGAAAAACACTAGAGCCGCGGATGAAGCCGGGCCGCTCAGGCTGCTGCGGTCACCTTGCGGCGCTGTGCTAAGGCGAGCACGGGGCGGGCAAGCAGGAGAATCGCCAGCACAATGGTGATGGTCACGGGTGTGAGCACGCCGGGCTTGACCTGCCACCAGTAGTGAACCACGCCGCAGACGGCAGCAAGATAAGCAAGCTTGTGAAGGCGGTTCCAGCGCTTGCCTCCCAGCTTGCGAATGGCCCAGTTGGTGGAGGTGGCCGCCAGCGGCAGCAGCAACAGCCATGCCACCATGCCCATGGTGATGAAGCGGCGCTTTACGACGTCAGCCGTCATGGCATTGATGTCGAATGCCGTGTAGAGCGCGATCCACGTCAACAGATGCAGAGTTGCGTAGAAAAAGGCAAACAGGCCGAGCAGACGCCGAAAGCGAATCAGCCACGACAACTGAGGAAGCAGGCGCCGCACTGGCGTAATCGCCAGTGAGATGGTGAGCAGGCGCAGTGTGGCCAGGCCGGTGGTAAAGGTGATCTCCGCCGTGGGATCAGGGCCTAGGTTGTTGGTAGCTGCTCCCCAAACGAGGCGCGCGAGCGGCCACAGGCAGGCCAGCCATACGAGAGTTTTGAGCAGAACGAGTGTGGAACGTTTCATGACCAGCCGATCGAGAGTGTCGTAAGTACGCAGAAGTTGCACTGGGCTGCACAGGTGCAAGCCCGATGGAGCCGGGGCGGGGACAACCCTAGTAATACTTTTTGAGATCCATGCTGTTATAAAGCGAGGCTACCTGGTCTCCATAGCCGTTGAACATGAGCGTGGTACGCAGTTGCGCATAGAAGGGCAGGCCGATGCGACGCTCGGTCTTCTGGCTCCAGCGGGGATGATCCACGTTGGGATTGACGTTGGAGTAGAACCCGTACTCGTTTGGAGCCATGTCGTTCCACGTGGTGTGCGGCTGCTTGTCCAGGAAGCGCACGGCAACAATGGACTTGGCGGACTTGAAGCCGTACTTCCACGGAACAACGATGCGCACCGGCGCTCCATTCTGGTTGGGCAACACCTCGCCGTAGAGGCCAAAGGTAAGCAGAGTGAGCGGGTTCATGGCCTCATCCATGCGTAGCCCTTCCGAGTATGGCCAGAAGATGGTGGACTCGGACGACCACTTCTCGACGTGCTTGTCGTAGTAGGAGAGGAACTGCACGTATCGGGCGTTGGAGAGCGGCTCGCACTGGCGGATGAACTCAGAGAGCGAATAGCCAACCCACGGGACAACCATGCTCCACGCCTCAACACAGCGATGGCGGTAAACCCGGTCCTCCAGCGCATGCATCTTGAGGAGCGTGTCGATGTCGAAGGTCTTCGGCTTTTTCACCAGTCCCTCGACGCGTACGGTCCACGGGCGCGTCGGCAAGCCACCGGCATTCATGGCGGGCTGATACTTCTGCACTCCGAACTCGTAAAAGTTGTTATAGGTCGTGACGTCCTTGTAGCTGGTCAGTTGCTCGCCGGTGGTGGTAAGCGGACTCTTTACGGTCTGCAGTTTGGTGCCTGCAAGAACGCCTGCACTAGGCGAAAGGACCTCTGCAATGCGCTCGGCACCAAATGCAACAGCACCCGTGGCGGCCGCGCCGGAGATAGCCGTGCGAAGAAAACGGCGGCGGTTCATGTACTGCTCGCGGGGCGTAATGGCAGAAGCGGGAATGCCCGGCGGTTTGCCAATGAGCATAGATGACCTCACTCAGGGAAGAAGTTCGTCGCAACCATTAGACACTACAGGGTTGCCGTAGGTTACACCCGAGCGGGATACGAAAATTGATGGGATGAAAGCCGGGAAAGTCCGCTGGGGCTGGCGGGGCAGCAGCTATCGGCCGCCCCGGCCGGCTTTCTCACTATGCACAAGCGCGGGCAAACTGCCGCGCGGAAAGGTGGTGGACTGGCGCACGACGAGCCGTGTCGGTACATTCCACTCCTTGCGTGCCGCTTTGGGGTGGTCTGTCTCAATACCGGCGCGGAGGGCTTCCACGGCGGCGGCCGCAAGGTCATGGCAGGACATCTCAATTGTGGTGAGCGGCGGCAGCATAAACTGCGCCAGATGAATATCGTCGAATCCGACGACTGAGATATCCGCAGGCACCTTGTGCGTGGTGTGGTGCAGCCCGTGCAGAACGCCGATGGCCGTCATGTCGTTCGAGCACATGATGGCCGTGGGCAGCGATTCAAGCGTCGCCAGCTTCTCCATGGCCGCGATGCCGCCTTCCATCGTGTGGCTGCCTTCAATCATGTGCTCGGAAGGAACATTGAGGCCGAGTTCCCCCATCGCCTTGAGAAACGCATCCCGACGCGCCACAGCAGAGCGCAGACGCAGCGGACCGCTAATGAACGCGATTTGACGGTGTCCAAGTGCCGCTAGATGCTGCACGCCCTGGCGTATGCCTTCCCCATAATCCACCTTGATGGTGCGGATGTTGGGCAGGTCAGGTCCCGCGTCGACAAAGACCAGAGGAAACTCGCGCTCCACCAGCTTCTTTACCAGGTCTTCTTCGATGCCGAAGGTCATGACCGCTACGCCATCCACATTGCGCTGCATCAGGCGGCGCAGGAGCGACTCCGTGCGGGCCGGCTCGTAGTTCGTGGAGCCGATCAGTACCTCGTAACCCTGCGCAACAGCCAGGTTTTCAAACTCCTGGACGAGTTCGGGGAAGAAGGGGTTGGTAATCTCTGACACGATGAGGCCCAGCATTTGGCTGCGACCAGAAACAAGAGCGCGTGCCTGCGTATTTGGCAGGTAGCCAACTTCTTCGATGGCCTTCCATACGCGACGGGCAAGATCAGGGTTGACGGTGGAGATGTGATTAACCGTGCGAGAAACGGTTGCAATCGACACTCCAGCGCGCTGCGCCACGTCGCGGATGCTGACTGTGCCGGGACGGCGACGTTCAGAGGGATGGTTTCTAGGTCCACTCACGGGTGTCTTGATTTTACGCTTTCCTGATGTTTCCGAAGACGCTGGATGCAAAGATTGTATGCCATAACTTACCCAAAAGCTGTATCTTGCGAATATTTTTGCGTAAAAGACCATGCGTGCTTCTGGCCGCGGCAGCGCCAAAAGCATGGAATCCTGGAAAGCGTTTGCTGATCAGCTCAAGCCATGTCCCATTAAGCCGTTGAGTAATGCGATTTTACGGATGCGACTGGCCTCCGGCGACCACTTCAAGTCCGTGACGCAGCAATGGCAGGATGCTTGTCAGGCTCTCTTCCGCACCTCGATGACTGCCCGGGAGGTTCACGATCAGGGTGTGTCCCGCAAGTCCAGCTACACCTCGCGAGAGCCAGGCGTAGGGGTTGAGGCTTGCTCCCTGCACGCGAATGGCCTCGGCCAGACCGGGAGCCTCGCGCTCAAGAACGCGCCGGGTAGCCTCTGGAGTGCGATCGCGCGGGCCAAGGCCGGTGCCCCCGGTGGTGAGCACCAAACGCACGCCCTGATGGCACCAGCGGCGAAGCTGAGCCTCGATCTCATCCACTTCGTCCGGCAGAAGCGCGGTAAGAATCTGCGCCTGCGGCCACTGCTCGCGGAGCAATGCCTCAACGGCAGGGCCAGCAGTATCCGTTGCCAGGCCCTGCGAACAGCGATCCGATACGGTAAGGACAGCGAACAGCAATTTATCGCCCTCCCTTCGCATCCGCCTGCAACACTCGGATGGTATGGAGCCAGGTGATTACACTCTGTGGCCATGTGGTGATGGGCAACGCCGTGCGACGCAGGCCGTAGCCGTGTCCGCCTTCCGCGTAGACGTGGAGCTCCGCGGGAACTCCTGCGCTCTTCAGGGCCATGAAGTAGTTGATGACGTTCTCCACATGCACCGGATCATCCTCCGCCTGCAAGAGGAAGGTGGGCGGTGTATCGGCAGTGGGATGGATCTCCGGGTTGGGAGCCATTCCCTTCTCCGCATTCGCCAGATAGCCGGGATAGAGAACGACGGCGAAGTCCGGCCGGCAACTCAACGCATCTGCCGCATCCACAGGAGGGTAGAGGCGCTGCTCGTAGTGGGTGCTGATGGCCGCGGAGAGATGGCCACCCGCCGAGAAGCCCAGCACTCCCACGCGGTGAGGATCAATGTGCCACTCAGCCGCGTGCTCGCGGACCAGCCCGAGCGCGCGCTGGGCATCCTGCAGGGCCGCTGGCGACTTCGGATAGGGGCCAGTGTCGGGGACGCGGTACTTGACCAGAATGCAGGTAATGCCCTCGGCGTTCAGCCAATCGCAGACCTCAGTGCCCTCCAGATCGATGGCCAGGATCTTGTAGCCTCCGCCGGGGAAGACAACAACTGCGGCTCCGGTGTTTCGGCCCTTGGGCGAGTAAACCGTCAGCGTGGGCGTGGCAACATTGCCGAGGCGGATCAGCGGGCGGCCCGCAATCAGCTTGTCCTTCGCAGATGTGGTATCCACTTCAGGCGGCAGGCTGGTGGGCGCGCCCGGAGCTTTGCCGGGCCAGAGATTCACGGTGATGTGGCCGGGCGCGGGCTGCCATGCGGGCTTTTGAGCATGGGCTGCAGCAGGAATCGCCAGTGTGGCGCAGAGAAAAAACATGGCTCGTTGCTTCATACCAGATGCCTCGACGAAAATGAAAAGTGTTCGCAAAGATGATGCCAGCCCCGGAAAGGAATAGGCAAATGCAACACCGTCATGGGCGTGCGTTGGGCGGAACGAGAAGCGTAAGCATTTGCGATGCTACTTCAATCCTGGCGGGCAAGGTCCCCAGCACTTCACCGTCCGCCTCAACGTAAACGGGCGCGGGAGAACCATTCGCTGCGCGACACTGGACCGAGACAGCCTCGATCAGCTCCACCTCGGAAGAGAAGGTCTGGCGGCCAGCAATCACCGCGAGCAGGAAGCGGAGATAGCGCAGCCGGCTGCGCGTCTTAAAGGCGACCAAATGCAGCCAGCCGTTGTGAAGCGTAGCTCCCGGCGCCAGGGTACGGAGAACGCCGCCAAAGGAGCGGACGCGCACAGCCAGAAGCTGCGACATCTGCTCGACTCGCGGGACGGGATTGCCGTTGACCTGAAACGTTGCCTCAAACAATGGAAACGGGTTTGTGGCCCAGATGCGGAAGGCTTCCACCAGGTAAAGAATGTAGCCGAATTTGCGCTTGAGACCGGCATCCAACCGCGACATGAGCAGCGCATCCGCTCCAACGCCGGCAGCCACGGTGAAGTAACGGGAGCAATCGGCACCGCTCTTGTCGCGATAGAAGATGCGGCCGACGTGAACCTGCGTGGGAACAGCCCGTAGCATTGCGCGCACAGCCTTTACCGGCGAACGGCCAAGATTAAGGTCCTGGGCAAGCGCGTTGGCCGTGCCGAGGGGGATGACACCGAGGGCAACGGGCGTATCAACCAGGCATTGGAGAATCTCGTGAACAGTGCCATCTCCCCCGCCGGCGAGGATGGTGTCATATCCGTGGCGAACGGCGCTGGCCGCAAGGGTACGGGCACTGCCCGGCGCATTGGTTTCAAGCGCTTCTGCCTCGATACCAGCCTTGCGCAACTCAGATAGAACTTTGCGTACAACCTCGGCGCGGCGGGCCGAGTATTGTCCTGAAGCCGGGTTGTAGATAAGGGCAACTCGACGCATGGAGCTCTTCGTCCTGGACGGAACCTGACTTAACAGGAAACCTGTCTTTATCTTCGCAGACGGGAATGGCGCAACCCCTGGGATTGCAATTCCGGAACCCAGGCCGTCGAACCGGAGCGAACAGCAAGGAGCGGCATGACAGACCCAAAAGAATGGATACAGGACTCCGGCTCGCACCCTGAGCCCGCTCTGGGAGGCGAAATAAATCCGGCAGTCACAAAATATTTTCCCCGCTGCTAACTAATCCTTTAGTTGTTCGTCCATAGGGTGTGCGGCGAATCAGACAGCGGACACTCCGCACGAAAGAAGCGATCGAAAATGCCACCGAAGAAATCCAACACGCTGACTGAGGCTGAGCTCCGGCTGATGAAGATCCTGTGGAAGCGCGGCGAATCTGCCGTGACAGACCTGGTGGCCGCCATACCGAAGGGCGAGGCACTGGCCTACAACTCGGTGCTGACCACAATTCGAATTCTGGAACAGAAGGGCTATGTGCAACACCGGCAGGAAGGACGAGCCTTTGTCTACCGGCCTTGCGTAGCCGAGCAGGAAGCAAGCCAGACAGAGATTCGCCACGTGCTGAGCCGCTTCTTCGGGAACTCGCGCGAGCGGCTATTGCTTTCGATGCTGGGGGATGAAGATATCTCAGCGGATGAGTTGCAGCGCCTGAAGGATGCGATTCAAAACGCAGCTCCCGATAAAGAGGATGAGGGATAGTGCATGCAGTTGGCCACGGTTGCAGATGCGATGCATGGGGCAAGTCTGAGGGCAGCCAGCCTGCTTCTTGAAAGCTATCTTCCGCTGAGCCGGCAGGCTGCCACCGCAGCGATCACGATGCTGTGGCAGGGAGCCATGATTGCTGCGGGATTGGCGCTGTATCTCCGGCTAACGCCACGCATTGGAGCTGCGCATCGCTGGCTGGTGTGGGCAGCCGGATTTGCTACAATCGCGAGCCTGCCTCTCGTTCCGCTGCTGGCTCGGCTTGGCCATGCCTCGGCGATTGCAACAGCGCAGGGTACAAGCGCTGTAGTCGACAAGCCATGGCTGCAACTGGATGCACGCTGGAGCATAGGAATTGCGGCAATCTGGCTGGTGGCTTCGCTCTATCGCGCGGTGGATTTAGGTGTACACACAGTTCGCCTGCGCACACTATGGAAGTCGGCCACGCCACTCGAGCACGAAGATCTTGCAGCAGCTCTGCAAGGGCTGAGGCACGGAAGAATTCGCATCTGCGTTACGAAAACATTGGAACGGCCAAGCGTAATTGGCTTCTGGGCTCCGCGCATTCTTATCCCCGAGTGGCTGCTATCGCGTTTGAGCGACGCAGAGTTATCCCAGGTTGTGCTGCATGAGGCAGAGCATTTGCGCCGGCGTGACGACTGGACCAATCTGCTGCAGAAGATTTGCCTGATCGTATTTCCGCTCAACCCCGCCTTGCTGTGGATAGAGCGCCGACTGTGCCAGGAGCGCGAGATGGCCTGCGACGAGGGCGTGATTCGCGTAACGCGCGCTCCACGCGCCTATGCTGCGTGCCTTGCAAGCCTGGCGGAGCGCGGACTGCAGCGCAGAGTCGAGGCGCTCTCATTAGGCGCGTGGCAACGCCGGTCGGAACTTGTGGAGCGTGTACATAGCATTCTGCGGAGTAAGAGCGGATTCAATCCGGCAGCGGCGCGCGCAACTCTTTTCCTGGTCACCTGCGGACTTCTAATCGCTGCCACTGGCTTCGCCAGCTGTCCGCAGTTAATTGCATTTGTTTCCAGCCAGCCCGCGTCCGCGAACATCGCGCAGGGTGTAACTCACATACATGCAGCCGTCGCACAAGTACACGTCAACTCCGGGATGGTACGCAGCACTCCTGTAAAGCGGCGTGCGTTGAGCTTCCATACCGCGGAGACAAAGCCCTTCGCTGTTTCAAATGCATCGGCGCCGCGGTTCATTGCGGTAGATACGGCGCAGGAACAAACGCAAAACACCTTGGCTGATAACGCGGCCAGGATGCCCCGAATCAAGTTAGCAAGCGCGGAAGCACGAAACTTTGCGCCCGCAGTAAATGAACAACAATCATGGATTCTGCTGACAACGTGGGAGCAGATAGATACAACCTCCGCAGGGTCGCAACGGTCCGCAGACTATGAGACTCCGCGAAGCACAAGCCATGCATTCAACGGCGAGACGAACACACCCAACAGCACGACAGCTCAATGGAGGGTAACACAGCTCGTGTTGCGCGTTCTGCCCTCCAGATCCTCTTCCAATCCGATCGCGTATGTTCGCAGCGACTGGTTTGCGATTCAACTTTAGACAACCATTCCAACAACCCCAGAGTGAGGTAGCTATGCCAGCATCAACTAATTCATTAGTGGTTCGAGCAAAGAAGTTAGCCAAACCTGCACGAGCTGTTGCCACTGCTGCGTTCGCAGTCATCGTTCTGTTTGCGCACAGCACGGCACACGCAGCCAGCAATCCCGCATCGCCGTTGGATGACAACAGCGTCTCCTCACTGGTGGCATTGGACAATGCAGTGGAAGCAGTGGCGGCGCGGGTAACTCCTGCTGTCGTCAATGTCTCAGTCACCTCGCGCGTTTCCGCGCAGAATACGAATGCGGACAATGGTCAGGATCAGGGCATACCTCCGAATGCATTGCCGCCCGGCTTCGGCCAGTTCTTTTTTGGTCCGCAGGGACCTGACACGACACAGGGCCCACAGTTGGAGCACGGCATCGGAAGCGGCATCATCATCTCGCCCGATGGCTACATTGTGACGAACAACCACGTTGTCGATGGCGCGATGCAGATTCGCGTAACCCTGCATGATCGTCGCGTCTTTCCTGCAAAACTCGTGGGCGTGGACAAGCTCAACGACCTGGCTGTGATCAAGATTCCAGCCACGAACCTGACGAGCATCGCATGGGGCGATTCCACACGACTGCAGCCGGGCCAGACGGTTCTCGCCTTCGGAAGTCCTTTTGGATACTTCCGGTTTTCTGTCACTCGAGGTATCGTGAGCGCAGTTGACCGCCCGAATCCATACAGTAACGATCCGCGCAAGCCCGGCGCATTCATTCAAACGGATGCTGCGATCAATCCCGGCAACTCCGGTGGCCCCCTGGTGGATGCCCACGGAGAATTGGTGGGAATCAACACCTTCATCATCTCGAACAATGGGTCATTTGCGGGAGCCGGATTTGCAATTCCTTCCCAGATCGTAAAAGCGTCTGCGGAATCCATCATCAAGACCGGCGGTGTGCGCCATGGGTACCTTGGCATCACGATGAATGATGTAACGCCCGATAACGCAAGCTTCTTTGATCTACCGGACGCGAGCGGCGCCATCATCAGCCAGGTAACACCCGGCTCGCCTGCGAGCCACGCCGGACTCAAGGCTGGCGACGTGTTGCGCGACCTGAACGGGAAGAAGATTGTAAATGGAAGCGCGCTGCAGGTTGCAGTGACTGAGATTGCACCGGGAAATACCATCCATCTGAGTATCCTTCGCAATGGCAAGCCGGAAGCCATCCAGGTAACCGTTGGAGAATTCAACGGTGCGAATGAAGTGGCGGGAAATGACGGATCAGGAAAGCAGCAGCGTGGAAGGCTTGGCCTTGCCGTAGACGACTTGACGCCGCAGCTCCGCGAGCAGCTGAACATCCCTTCGCAGTTGAACGGTGCGGCCATTGCGAATGTGCGCCCCGCAAGCCCGGCAGACGATGCCGGTCTCTCTCCAGGCGATGTCATTCTCGAAGTGAACCGTCAGCCAGTGCAAACTGCCGATGCCTTTGCTAACAAGATTCACTCGCTTCCTGCAGACAAAGACATATTGCTTCTTGTGTGGTCCAAAGGCGGAACCACATATCGGGTAGTGCATCCTGAGGCCGATCCGCAGAACGGGATGTAACAGAAGATTCCTGAGCTCCCATTGAACAAAAGAGCCGCTACAGCGCCAGCGCGTCGTAGTGGCCCTTTTGTTTCGGGCTTGCCTTGCACAGACTGACATGGCGAAGAGGATGATCTTCGGCACACATTCGCAGTCCTCCATACCCTTTCAACTCTCGGAATCCAGACCGAGGTTTTATGATAGGCGCTGCGAGGTGAATATGCTCGGTCGCTGCATCTGTCTTCTGCTTCTCAATTTCGCTGTCTTCCTTTCCTGTCAGGCACAGAGCGCACAACCTCTTGCCCTGGAAAAGACATTGCCGCTCCCGGGCATCCAAGGAAGGATCGATCACCTATCATTCGATTCAAAGGGCGATCGTCTCTTCGTGTCTGCGCTTGGAAATGGAACAGTCGAAGTGATTGATCTTCGCACCATGGCACGCAGTCATGAGATTACTGGATTGAAAGAACCGCAGGGAGTGCTCTTCAGCGTCCAGGACGACCGCCTGTTTGTAGCATGCGGCGGTGACGGCACACTGCGCAGCTACAGCGGATCAACCTATGCACCGCTCAGGACGGTGTCACTTGGAGACGATGCGGACAACGTACGCTTCGATGCTGCAAGCCATGAGATTCTTGTGGGATACGGAAGCGGTGGCATAGCAGCCTTCAATAAGGACCTGAAGCAGATCTCGGATGTGAAACTCCCCGCCCATCCCGAGTCGTTCCAGATTGGACAGAGCGGCTCGCTCCTCTACATCAACATTCCCGATGGCAAGATGATTGCGGTAGTCGATCGCGCTCGCAATGCCGTGACACATCAATGGCCGCAATTCACCGCACACGCAAATTTTCCGATGGCGCTCGATGAAGCCAGCCATCGCGTGTTCATTGGCTTTCGCAGGCCACCGCTGCTAGAGGTCCTGAACGCCGATAGTGGCGAACCTGTTGCTCAACTGCCAATCGCCGCGGATGCGGATGACATGTTTTATGACCACAATCGACGCCGTATTTACGTGATTGGCGGTGAAGGCGTCTTAGACGTAATCGAGCAGAAGGATGCAGACCACTATGTGCTGACGCAGCAATTGCAGAGTTCGCCCGGTGCGCGTACGGGATTGTTTGTCAGCGACCTGAACAGGTTATATGTAGCCGCACCTCAGCATGGGCCAAAGCCCGCCGAGATACTCATCTATCGCGTCCAGTAGCCATGCTCTATTCTCCTATGCCCCTTTCTTTACGCAAAGTGGAAATAGGGGACGTAGCAGTTCTAGCCAGAGCACCTCTCAGGTGCGAACCTTCCACTTGGTAGATAACGCCGCCAGCTTCTCATTCAATGAAGCCGGAGGCTGAGTTGCCGGCCGCGGTGCAGGCTTTGAGGATGGAGCCAGAAGCGCCTTGATGGAAAGCGCTATGCGCTTGGTCTTCGCATCCACGCTTAGCACCTTGACTTTGATGATCTGCCCCGTTTTCACGGCCTCCGATGGATCCTTGATAAAGCGATTGGATAGTTCGCTGATATGTACGAGTCCATCCTGGTGAACACCGATATCCACAAATGCGCCGAACTTCGTCACGTTGGTCACTACGCCTTCAAGCACCATACCCGCTTGCACGTCGGTGATGTCACGGACTTCTTCATGGAAGCTTGGCGCGACAAATTTATCGCGCGGATCGCGGCCTGGCTTGCGCAGCTCGTTGAGGATATCCTCCAGCGTATAGGCTCCGTCTGAAAGCTTCGAGCGATCCACCTTCTCAAGCAACTCCGGCTTCTGAATGATCTCTGTAATCGAGGCATTGAGCGATTCTGCGATTCCTTCCACGATGGGATAGGACTCCGGATGAACAGCGGTAATGTCGAGCGGATTGCTGCCATGGCGGATACGCAAAAATCCCGCAGCCTGCTCAAACGTCTTGGGACCGATACCGGGCACTTCGAGAACCTGCATGCGTGATCGAAAACTTCCCTTCTCGTTCCGATAGCTGACAATATTCAGCGCAGTCCGCTCGGAGATGCCGGCAACATGGCGAAGCAGCGTCCATGAGGATGTATTCAGATCGACGCCGACGCGATTCACGCAGCTCTGAATAACACTCTCAAGCGACTCCGCCAACTGGCGCTGATCGACATCGTGCTGATATTGCCCAACTCCAATAGACTTGGGATCAACCTTGACCAGCTCCGAAAGCGGGTCTTGCAGACGCCGCGCAATGGAGATCGCTCCACGCACCGTAAGGTCGAGGTCGGGAAACTCCTGCCGTGCAACTTCTGACGCAGAATACACACTGGCGCCCGACTCGCTGACAGTTACAGAAAAGATATCTTCGATGCCCTTTTGGCGCAGGAAATTGCGGACAAACGTGTCGGTCTCACGAGACGCTGTGCCGTTGCCAATGGCAATGGCGCACACGCTGTGCCCGCGCAGAAGCGCTTCGAGCTTTGGCGTGGCCTCTGCATTGCCTTGTTTGGAGGTGTGCAGATAGAGCACAGTATGTTCAAGCAATTTTCCGGTCGCATCGATGACGGCAACTTTGCAGCCTGTGCGAAGACCCGGATCAATGCCGAGGACCGAAATTGGTCCAGCAGGAGGAGCGAGCAGAAGATTGTAGAGATTATCGCGAAAGACCTGAATAGCCTCCGTGTCCGAACGGCGCTTAAGCTCGATGCGAATCTCCGCCTGGATCGATGAGTTCAGAAGTCGTTTCCACGCATCCTCGATCGCGATATCCAGTTGCTGCGTCCAGTCACCCGCACGACGCAAAACATGCTGCCGCATCACGGAAAGAGCGCGCGCCTGCTCTACCTCGATAAGAAAGTAAAGAACATTTTCCGACTCACCACGGCGAATCGCCAGCATGCGATGTGATGGAATAGTCTGCGCAGGCTCCTTGTAGTCGTAATACATCTTGAATTTTTCCTGCGCATCAACAGCATCGACCACCTTGCGGCTGATCACCACACCCTCATTGAATACGAGTTGCCGTAATGCCTTACGCAGATCGGCATTCTCACTCATCCATTCGGCCACGATGTGCCGCGCTCCCTCCAGCGCTTCTTCTTGAGATACGACGCCGAGTTCGGGATGGATAAAACCTAGTGCATAGATATTAAGAGTCTGCCCGTTGCTCTCCTGATCCCAGAGATATTGTGCAAGAGGCTCCAACCCCTTTTCCCGGGCAATAGTGGCCTTGGTTCTGCGTTTGGGCTTATACGGAAGATAGAGATCTTCCAGCTCGCTCTTGTCGAGGGTAGCTTCAATGCGAGCCTTTAACTCTTCGGTCAGCTTCCCCTGCTCTGCGATTGATGCCAGAATAGTTTCCCGCCGGTCAAGCAACTCTCGGAGATAACGAAGCTTTTCTTCAATGGCAAGAATTTGTACTTCATCAAGATTTCCGGTTGCCTCTTTACGATAGCGCGCAATGAATGGAACCGTGCTGCCATCGTCGAGTAGCTCGGCAACGGCAACAACGCTTCGCAGCGCTAAACCACTTGTTTGTGCAATATGAAGAAGAATATTGGGAGAGAGATTTTTCTTTTCCGCCATAACGACCTAGGTTCATGGTACATGGATTTGCTGAGGAAATTTTCTGCGGTACATTGTGCAAAAGCTGCTCATCCAGATGAATCCAATCGCAGACAATTGCATGATTCACTGGCGCGCAAATACCTATGCAAGACAAACAAAACTCAATCACCCGTTCTCTTTGGTAGCGACATATCGCCGCGACGATACAGCCTACTATACTGAATTTATGGTCATTGCCCCGGAAGAATCGGACAGAGCAGCCTTACTGGCACACTCTCCGGCACACGCAAGACATCCGATGTGGCAAAAGATCACCATCAGGGCGGGACAACACCGAATATGAAAGCGGATGAACAAGGTGCTCAGGCCAGCATGGAGCACATGGATTGGCGCCCGTCTGTCAATCCATGGATGGTTGCACTTTCCGTCATGCTGTCCACCTTTATGGTTGTGCTCGATTCCTCTGTGGCCAATGTGGCGCTGCCGCACATCGCGGGGAATCTCTCCGCGTCTACAGATGAATCCACCTGGGTTCTCACGAGCTATCTGGTCTCGAATGCCATCATGTTGCCCGTTTCAGGCTGGGTCGCACGGCGCATTGGACGCAAGCGTCTACTGATGATTTCGATCCTTGTCTTCACAGCAGCTTCGTTGCTCTGCGGTATGGCGTTGGATATGCCTATGCTCATTCTGGCCAGGATTCTGCAAGGCGTGGGCGGCGGGGGTATGCAACCACTTTCGCAGTCAATTCTCCTGGAAAGCTTCCCGCCGCATCAGCATGGAAAGGCCATGGCCGCCTACGGCATGGGGATTGTAGTGGCCCCGGTAATTGGACCAACACTCGGCGGATGGATTACTGACAGTTATTCCTGGAGATGGATTTTTTACATCAACCTTCCTGTAGGCATGATTGCACTGCTGATGGCCAGCGTGTACATCGAGGATCCTCCATATCTGCGTCATGCACTTCAAGGCACTATCGATTTTCTTGGCTTTGGGCTGATGGCTTTATGGCTCGGCACTCTGCAACTCGTGCTGGACAAAGGACAGGAGGCAGACTGGTTTTCTGCAGGATGGATACGATGGACTACTGCTGTGTCTATATTTGCGCTGGCCGGCTTCGTTCTACGCGAATGGATATGCAAAGATCCGATTGTGCAGTTGCGCGTACTCGCGGAACGAAACTTTGGAATTGGAACGCTGATTGCCGGACTCTATGGCTTTACGCTCTATGGAGTCACAGCAATCCTGCCTCTGTTTCTGCAAACAGTGCTGGGATACCCTGCACTGGACAGTGGCTTGGCCGTAAGCCCGCGCGGCATTGGATCCATCCTCTCCATGTTCATCGTCGGCATGTTGGTAAACAAGATTGACAGTCGCGTCCTGCTTACGTTTGGCTTCGCGCTGTTTGCATATTCCACAATCCTGCTAAGCAAAATTAATCTGGATATCGCGATGGCTTCCGTTGTGTGGCCGAACGTGCTGAACGGATTTGCAGGTGGCTTCATCTTTGTTCCACTGACAACGATAACAATGAGCCGCCTTCGCAAGGAGCAAATTGGAAATGCCGCTGGCATCTATAACCTGATACGCAATATCGGCGGCAGCATTGGCATTGCCACTGTGACGACTATGCTGGTGCGAGGCTCACAGACACATCAGAACTATCTGGCGTCTCATCTTACGTCTGAGAATCTCAGCCTGCAGAATGCACTACTAGGCTTGCAGGCACAGCTGCAAACATCAGGCTCAAGCAGCTCGGTTGCTTCCATGCGGGCACTCGGTTTGCTTTACAAGGGCATTCAGCAACAGGCCTCTGTGCTTGCCTATGCCGATAATTTTCGGCTGATGGCGATGCTCTCTCTTGTTTGTATCCCGCTTGCTCTCTTACTGCACAAGCCTGCACACCACTCGCGCGCGAACTCCAAAACAAACAAGTCTACGTAAATTGCGATCTTAGGTTACCGGGGCCGGGTTAAAGAGAGCGAGATCGTTGTGAAGACCCCAGTGGTCAGCCCATGTCTTCTTGCGGCCGCTTGCGACATCCAGAATCATTTGGAAGATTTGCTCACCTACTTGTTCGATTGTGGCCTTTCCCGTGGCAATGACACCGGCATCAACGTCGATCAGATCGTGCCATCGATCAGCAAGTGTCGAGCGCGATGCAACCTTGATCACTGGCGCCATCGCCAGCCCGTAGGGAGTCCCTCGCCCCGTTGTAAAGACGCATAGATTCATGGATGCTGCGAGCTGGAGCGTTCCGCAGATAAAGTCGCTAGCGGGTGTCGCCGCAAACAGCAGGCCTTTCTGACGTGTGCGCTCGCCCGGAGGAACGACCCCGCAGATAGCGCTGGTTCCCGCTTTGGCAATCGATCCAAGTGCCTTCTCAACTACATTGGTAAGACCTCCGCTCTTGTTGCCGGGCGTCGGGTTAGCACTGCGGTCAACACCACCACGCTTAAGATATGCGTCATACCAGCGCATCTCGCGAATCAGATCCTGTGCCACTTGCTCGTTCGCCGCGCGCGCGGTGAGCAGGTGGATTGCATCGCGAACCTCGGTGACCTCGGAGAAGAGAACTGTGGCTCCCGCGCGAACGAGAAGATCGGACGCATAGCCAACCGCAGGATTCGCAGTAACTCCTGAAAATGCATCACTTCCTCCACACTGCAATCCGACTACAAGATCAGATGCAGGGCGAGCTGTACGCCGTCTTCGGTTCAACTCCACCAAGCGCTTCTCTGCCATCTCCAGGATAGCTGTCACCATTTGCTCAAAGCTCTGGTGCTGCTCATCCTGCATTCGCACAACGTAAGGATCCGAGCTGAGCACGGGCAGCGTGCTGGCGGGTAACAACTGCGCAGGCTGAAGCTTTTCGCAGCCGAGGCTGACCACCATGGGCATGCCCCCCAGGTTGGGATTCAGGCTGAGATTGCGCAGCGTGCGGATAGGAATTTCCGATCCCGGTGCCTGAATGGCAACGCCGCATCCGTAGGTATGCGTCAGTGCGATCACGTCGTCCACATAGGGATAACGAGGCAGGATCTCAGCCCTTATCCGCCTGACCGCATAGTCCACAGTGGGTGCAACGCATTGCACCGTTGTCGTGATACCAAGGATATTCTTTGTGCCTACGGATCCATCCTCATTGAGAAAGCCATCGAATGTATAACCAGCGATAGGCGGCAATGCATCTTGAGCAGTGCTGCAGAATGACAGAGCATCAAGCGATGGCGGATCAGGCAAGCGCATGCACTCCTCATGCACCCAGCTACCTTTTGCAATGTCCCGCGCAGCGTATCCGATTACGGAGCCATAACGGAGAATAGGCGTTCCCGCAACCATATCGATAAGAGCAACTTTGTGGGCTTCTGGAATACTTTCTACCAGAGTAAGGCCGTCGCTCAACGTGGTGCCGGCAGGAAGCCCTCCCTCATTGACGATAATCGCCACTGTATCGGCGGGATGCACCTGAACATAGAGAGGATTGAGTTTTGTCCGTTCTGCCATATTCCCTTTTCCGAATTACATGCAGTTGCAATTCCAGGTCTTTGATTACGAGGAAGACACCATACATGGACGCTTAGGATTGAACTTCCAGCCCGGCACCAGAATCTGCATAGCCACTGCGTCATCGCGAGCACTAATACCAATTGCGTTATAGAGTGAATGCGCGTGCTCAATCTTATCCATATCAAGCTCAACACCAAGGCCAGGACGATCCGGGACCTGAATTCTTCCGTCGCGAATCTGCATAGGATTCCTAGTTAGATATTGACCATCCTGCCATATCCAATGCGTATCAATCGCCGTAATCCTGCCGGGCGCTGCCGCGGCAACATGCGTAAACATTGCAAGCGAAATATCGAAATGATTGTTTGAGTGAGAGCCCCACGTCAGGCCCGTATCACGGCAAAGCTGCGCCACGCGCACTGAGCCCTGCATTGTCCAGAAGTGCGGATCGGCAAGGGGAATGTCGATAGCATTGAGTTGAATTGCATGACCAAGCTCACGCCAGTTGGTTGCGACCATGTTCGTAGCGGTGGCAAGGCCAGTGGCGCGGCGAAACTCGGCAAGGACTTCTCGACCCGATAATCCCTGCTCGGAACCGCAAGGGTCCTCAGCATATGCCAGCACATTACGATGTTCTCGGCAGAGTCGAATCGCCTGATCGAGTGACCATGCGCCGTTGGGATCAAGGGTGATGCGGGCACTGGGAAATCGTTCCGCAAGCGCCTGAGCAGCTTCCATCTCTTGCTCGCCGGAGAAAACGCCACCCTTCAACTTGAAATCATGGAAGCCATAGCGTGCGTGCGCGGCCTCTGCCAACTGCAAGACTTCCTGAGTAGTCAGAGCTTGCTCATTCCGCAAGCGCAGCCATGGTTCGTCAGCGTCTGGTTCAGCGCGATACGGCAAGGGAGTCTTCTGACTATCTCCGATAAAGAATAGATAGCCGAGCACCTCCACACTGGAGCGCTGCTGCCCTTCTCCCAAAAGCGCGGCGACCGGAAGTGAAAGATGCTGCCCTAGCAGATCAAGGAGAGCAGACTCGATGGCCGTAAGGGCGTGAACAGTGATGCGCTGATCAAAGGTCTGTGCGCCGCGCCCGTTCGCATCAAGGCCTGCAAATCGCTTGCCCACCGCATTCAGAATTGTGTTGTATCCGGCAATGGATTGACCGAGGACAAAATGCTTTGCCTCTTCAAGAACGCTGCGAATCCTTTCACCACCTGGCACCTCACCTACACCCGTATGATTCGCGCTGTCCGTAATTAAGACCAGATTGCGGGTAAAGAATGGCGCATGGGCACCGCTCAGGTTCAGCAACATGCTGTCCTGCCCGGCTACAGGAATTACCCGCATGCTAACGACACGCGGCAAACTTGAGACAGTGCCTGTATCAATCTCCGCGCTCATGAAAGCACTCCTGATTGCAAAACTGGCTTCAATCGGCAGGTACTGGTATCGGGGAGCGAAGTTCGAGCCGCTTGATGTCGCCGACGATAACTACATAGCTGAAGATAGCGAGCAGCGCATTCACCGCAACAAAGATCAACGCATCGTTGAAGGAACCCGTGCTTTTGACAATGTAACCGATAACGATGGGCGTGGTAATTCCCGCCATATTTCCGAATAGGTTGAAAAGGCCGCCATTCAGCCCTATCAGTTCCTTGGGGGAAGTGTCTGCAATTACGGTCCATCCAAGTGCGCCAATTCCCTTCCCAAAGAATGCGAGCGACATGAGGAACATGACGGCAACCTGGGCGTTGGTATAGTTGCAGGCAATCATCGTAACGGAGAGCAGCATTCCTGCAATGATAGGAGTCTTTCTCGCAAAGGTAAGCGAGTGCCCTCGCACAAGCAGCGCATCTGAGAAGATGCCGCCAAGCACGCCGCCAACCGATCCGCATAAGGCCGGAAGTGCCGCTGCAAATCCACCCTGAAGAACAGAAAGATGCCGATTCTGCACAAGGTACACAGGGAACCACGTAATGAAGAAATAGGTAAGGGTGGTGATGCAGAACTGACCGAGATAGATTCCGACGAGCATGCGCTGATTGAGCAAATTGCGGATGCCGTCCCATCGAAGCGGACTGCCTCCAGGCCCTGAGCCAAGCGCGCGATCGAGATTCACAAGGCCGCCTCCCTTCTCGATCACTTCAATCTCTTCATGCGAGATCAGCGGATGCTCTTTGACGTTGAAGATTACTTTATGCCATGCGAAGGCCAGCACGATCCCGAAGGCACCCATAAACCAAAAGCAACTGCGCCACCCGTGCGCATGCACAAGCCAGCCGAAGAAGGGTGCGAAGGCCACCAGGGCGAAGTATTGCGACGCATTAAAAATGGCGGAGGCACCTCCGCGCTCAGCGGCGGGAAACCATGCCGCAACGATGCGTCCGTTACCCGGAAAGACCGGGGACTGTGCGAGACCGGAAAGAAGGCGAAGGCAGAAGATGGTGCTGAAGACCCAGGCTGCGGCGAAATATCCTGCGAAGCCGATGAGAAATGCACAGATCGACCAGCACAGGATGCTGATGCCGTACACGCGCTTGGAGCCGAAGCGGTCAAGCAGGCCACCGGATGGCAATTGACCCAGCACGTAGGCCCAGCTGAAACCCGAAAGCAAAAAGCCAAGCTTTACAGGGTCCAGGGCAAATTCCTTTTCAATGTCTGTTCCCGCAATGGAGAGCGCGACGCGATCGCCGTAGCTGAAGCAGCTGGCGATGAACAGCATGGTGACGATGAGATATCGAATGTGTGTTTGTCGCGTGGCAGTCATGGATGATCCGGTGCGCTCAGGAACGGTCTGAGATCAACTTGGTAAGAGCCTCCATGTCCGCGCGGTCCAGTTCAACAAGAGGCGCGCGAACGGGGCCTGCAGATCTGCCAACGGCGCGCATTCCTGCCTTGACAATCGATACAGCGTACCCTTTGCGGCGATTGCGAATGGCGATATACGGAAGAACAAATTCGCGAAGCTGCCTGCGTACTTCCTGATGATCGCGACGCAAAACAGCGGAGTGGAAATTCAGCGCAAAATTCGGCAGGAAATTGAAGATTGCAGACGAATACGTAGTAACGCCCATCTCCAGATAAGGCAACGCGTAGGTCTCTGCCGTGGGCAGCCCGCCAATGTACGTGAGACGATCTCCGAGCCGCACATAGATGCGCGTCATCAGTTCGATATCGCCGTGGCCATCTTTGAAGCCAACAAGGTTTGGACAGCGCGCGCAGAGCTGCTCCAGCGCATCTTCATTCAGAATCGCGTTATCGCGGTTGTATACGATGACGCCGAGGTGGGTGGAAGCACAAACTGCCTCCACGTGCGCCATAAGCCCTTTTGCCTCGCTGTTCAGCAGGTACGGCGGAAAGAGGAGGATGCCATCGGCACCGGCAGCCTCGGCAGCCTGCACAAACTGCTTCGCGCTGGCAGTTCCGTATCCACAACCGGCAACCACGGGCACGCGACCGCTGGTCTGCTGCACTGCGGCGCGAACAACGGCAGAAAACTCCTGCAGCGTGAGGGAAAAGAACTCGCCAGTTCCTCCGGCAGAAAAAAGTCCGACGGGCTTGTGCGCGAGCAGCCACTCGATGTGTTCGCGATAGGGCGTCTCGTCAAAATCAAAAGCACGGGTGAAGTGAGTAACCGGAAAAGAGAGTAGGCCTGCGCCCAGCTTCTTCGCCAACTCCTCCGGGGAGATGGAAGACATCCGTTGCCTCCACTGCGGGATTAGTTAAAAAGTACACGCAAACTATACGGGAGTGAACAACAACTGAACAAGCAAGGTTTGCAAACGGTACAGACTGAGTGAATGTCGAAGCAATTTTGCCAAGCCTGATGCAATATTGCGCAAGCGTGTCTGCATCGGCGCAAATGGGCCACTCCGGTATATTGGAACTTAGGCATGTCATCTGGAACGCAAAATAAGACGGTACTGATTCACTTCTCCGGTCCGGATCATCCCGGAATCACGGCTGGGTTCACGAGCATACTTGCCCGCTACGATGTGAGCGTTCTCGACATCGGGCAGGCAGTGGTGCATGAACATCTGGCGCTGGGCATCCTCATCGAAGTTCCCGCAGGTCTGAGCATGACTCCACTCAAATCGGAACTGCTGCTGCGCGCGCACGAGCTTGGGCTGCAGGCACGCTTCACCACTGTACCGCAGAACTCTCTACAGCACTGGCTGCAGGGCCTGCATCATAACCACTTCATCATCACCGTGCTGGGGCGTGCTGTGACTGCGCAGCAGTTGGCGCGCGTTAGCTCGATCATTGCGGCACATTCGATGAATATCGACCGAATCGAGAGGCTTTCGGGCACGCTCTCTCCCGGGGAAACTCCCACAAACGCATGCGTTGAGTTAAGCGTCAGCGGAGACGTTTCGCGCGAAGCACCTATGCGAGCGGAGTTTCTGGCCATGGCGCAGGAACTTGCGGTTGACGTCGCCTTTCAGCGCGAAAGCATCTTCCGCCGAAATCGCAGGTTGTTCGCGTTTGATATGGATTCGACGCTGATCCAGGGCGAAGTCATTGACGAGCTGGCGAAGATGGCAGGCGTGGGAGAAAGCGTTGCGCACATCACTGAAGCTGCAATGCGCGGTGAGTTGAACTTTGATGAAAGCTTTACGCGGCGCGTGGGCCTGTTGAAAGGTCTGCCGGCCGATCGCGTCCAGAGTCTGCTGCACACGATTCCGCTGGCGGATGGCGCGGAGCGGTTGATTCGCACCCTCAAGCTGCTGGGATACAAGACCGCAATTTTGTCAGGCGGATTCAACTTCTTTGCGCGCTCGCTGCAGGAGCGATTTGGAATCGACGACGTCTACTCGAATGAGCTTGAGATCGAGAACGGAGAAGTGACAGGGCGCGTTGTGCCGCCCATCATTAACGGAGCACGCAAGGCCGCGCTGCTGAAGGAGATTGCCGAGCGTGAAGGGATATCGCTGGAGCAGGTGGTGGCTGTCGGCGACGGCGCCAATGACATTCCCATGCTCAACCTGGCCGGTATGGGCATTGCGTACCGCGCCAAGCCGCTGGTCAGGCAGAATGCGGACCAGTCGATCTCCTGCCTGGGGCTCGATGGCCTGCTATACCTGATCGGCGTACGCGACCGCGACCTGCAACCGCATGAAGATGCTGCCGAAGGCAGTGGCGCGGCATTGGGATTTTCTACTGCATCCTGACATCCCCTGTGCAATGTGCGCTGAGTTTAGGGCATAAACAAGGGCGAGCGTTCCATTTGGAACCCTCGCCCCTGTTGTGTGAACGAACCACCGCCTAACAGGCGGTGGCTTCGGGTTACGGCTTAAAGCCGGATCGATCGGCCATGCGGCCGATTACACCACGTTGAAGTCATCGT
>JAJXWS010000007.1 GCA_021781495.1 Acidobacteriota bacterium
TCCTCGAGGGGAATGGACGTCAAGGATACAGCAAAATTGAGCGTGTAACCCATGAGGGTAAGGCCGGGCGTATAAAGTTCCCGTAAGGATTTGCCCAAAGCCCGGCCCGGAATCCTGCCCCAGGTTCTGTTCAGGGCCCGGCCCGGAGCCCGACCACCGGTCCCGCCACCTGTCCGCACGCTTTTTGTGGCATTTTGTGAGCCGTGTCACGCGCTGTCGCCCGCCCCGGAGGGGTATTATTAACGCTATGGCGGCCATTCAAGAGCGCGATCGTTATCTTTTTGGAGCACTGGAGAGCAGCGCGAAGAACCGCGCCAAGCTCAAGGAAGCAAACTACGGTTACGAGCAGCCCGAGGGCGTTCTGCTCACGTCTCTGGACTTCGCTATCAACTGGGTGCGCAAGAGTTCCGTTTGGCCGGTCACCTTCGGCCTGGCCTGCTGCGCCATTGAGATGATGTCCATGGGCGCCTCGCGTTATGACATTGCCCGTTTCGGCGCTGAGGTCTTTCGCCCTTCGCCGCGGCAGGCCGATCTGATGATCGTCGCCGGGCGCGTCTGCCAGAAGATGGCGCCTGTTATCCGGCGTCTCTATGACCAGATGCCCGAGCCCAAGTGGGTCATCTCCATGGGCGCCTGTGCCACCTCGGGGGGGGTGTTTAACAACTACGCCGTTGTGCAGGGGGTGAATCAGGTGATTCCTGTGGATGTTTATGTACCAGGATGTCCACCCCGCCCGGAGCAACTTTTGTACGCAATTACGCTTCTACAGGAAAAGATTCAGCGCGAACCGCGCAGCCTGCTGAAGACCTTGAATGCAGGTTAGGCATAAGTAACCCTCGTGGTTACTTAAGTTAATTACTGCGGTAATTTGGCGTTCTGCGTCTGCATCTTTCGGGGGATGCTCAACGGGGATCACAGAGCCAAATCCTTCAAAAACTGTGATCTGCGGAACTGTACCTGTGTTACGTTATGGGGTGCAGTAATGTGCGTCTCAATTTCTCATGTTTGGGCCTCTTGGTTCAAAAAACACCGGTTAGGGTGCGCATGTACAGCCCTTTCCACCATGGTTCTGATATTGATTGCGGAGGATAAGCGAATGTACTCGCAAAATTTGAAATCTGTGTGCCGGGTTCTCGCGTTGGCGTGTGCTGCGCTCATGCCGATCGGCCTGGTTGCTCAGAGCTCGGCCAAGCCCGCCGGGAAGAACGATCCTTGGAACTCACCTTCCAAGTGGGACATCTTCGCCGGATACAGCTATCTTGCACCGAAGGGCACGGTTGAGGTGCCCCAGGCAAATGGACAGGTTCTGCCGTTCAGCTACAAAGCGGTGGACCTTGGCGGTCTGTTCAGCGTGGCGCGGTTCTTTAACAACTACGCCGGCGTTCAGCTCGAAACCGGACTGCATGAGTGGGGCATTGAGCATCCGCCGACAGGAACCATCGGTACCCACGGGAACAACGACGGTTTCACCACCATTGCGGGCGGTCTTATCCTGCGCTATCCCACAGAGAGCCTGACGCCCTTTGTGCACGGCCTTGTTGGCGGTGCCCTGGTGGACGGTCCCGACCACAACCCCTTCACCTGGGGTCCGGCCCTGACGGCCGGTGGCGGCGTGGACTACGAGACGCCGTGGTTTAACCACCACCTCGCGCTGCGCATCTTCCAGGCCGACTACGAGTACATCCACGCGAACTTTGGCCCCGGCGTCAACGGCGGCCGCGCCAACATCAATGCCGCCCGCCTGAGCACCGGCCTGGTGTATCACATCGGCACCATCACGCCGCCTCCGGCCGTGACGATGACCTGCTCGGCCAGCCCCGCCTCTGTGTTCCAGGGCGAGCCGGTTACGGTTACGGGCACGCCTGAGAATGTGAATCCCAAGATGAACGCGATCTACAGCTGGACGGGTGACGGCGTTACCGGCAGCGGCACCACGGCAAACGTGAACACCGCCAACCTGGCCCCCGGCACCTACACCGTCAAGGGGGACGTGAAGGAAGGCAAGAAGGGCAAGGAAGGCCTGAAGCCCGGCCAGAGCGCGAACTGCTCGGCTACCTACACGGTCAAGGAGTTCGAGCCCCCGACCATCAGCTGCTCGGCCAACCCCAGCACCATCAAGCCGGGTGAGACCAGCACCATCACCTCGACGGCCATGAGCCCGCAGAACCGCCCGCTGACCTACAGCTACACGACTGCCGGCGGCACCATTGAGGGCACGGGCAACACGGCCAACTTCAACTCGGCCGGCGCGCCTACGGGCCCGGTGGAGATTACCTGCAAGGTTGCGGACGACAAGGGCCACACGGCCACCGCCAATACGTCGGTGACCATTACGCCGCCTCCGCCGGTGGTTCGCCACACGCAGGCGCTCTGCTCGCTGAGCTTTGACAAGGACAAGCGGCGTCCGACCCGCGTTGACAACGAAGCCAAGGCCTGCCTGGACGAGGTTGCCCTCGACCTGCAGAAGGAGTCCGATGCCAAGGCCGTCGTGGTCGGCAACAGCGATGCCAAGGAAAAGGCAAAGACCGCCAAGCAGCAGAAGTATGCTGCCAAGCACAAGAAGGCCAAGGTTGAGGACTTCGCCGCACAGCGCGCTGTGAATGCCAAGGACTACCTCGTCAAGGAGAAGGGCATTGATCCTTCCCGCGTGAGCGTGGCCACTGGTGCTCAGGACGCCCAGACCGTGGAAGACTACCTCGTGCCCGCCGGCGCCACCTTCGGCTCTGACGTGCAGGGAACCACTCCGGTCGACGAGTCCAGCGTGGCGCCGCAGGTCCGCAAGGCACTTGCGCAGCGGCATCATGCCAAGGCCAAGGCTAAGGCGAAGGCCACCAACTAACCCGTACCCCACACGGGGTGCTTCGATTCAAGCAGAAGTAAGACGGCCCCCAGATTCCGCAACCGCGGCATCTGGGGGTAGCATCCAGGATTCCTCTGCGATTTTTCTAGAGGTTGACCGGTTTTTCCGGTCAGCCTCTTCCGTTTGTAAGCGCCTTTTTGCAGTATGTTTAAAGCTGGGAGCAGCACTCTGAATGTATCCATTGCGGCTATGCCCTGATTGCCTTCATCGGTCCGCCCGTGTTTATCGCGCCTTTCTCCTGATATTTCTTGTGTTTGCCGCACTGCGCATGTCGGCGCAGATGCCCTGGAGTTCTGTAGGTCCTGACGGCGGTGACGCGCGCTCGTTTGCCGCAGCGCCCTCCCAGCCCGATCATCTCTTTCTGGGCACCACCAATAGCTGGATCTACGAGTCCGCGGACGGCGGAACGTCCTGGCATCGCCTGTCCAAGCTCGACTCCACGGATGACCTGGTGGTGGACCACATCGTGGTGGACTCGGCCGACAGTGCCACCGTCTATGCGGCTGCCTGGCGGCTGGACCACCCCGGCGGCGGCCTCTGGATCAGCCATGACGGCGGCCGCCTGTGGACGCAGCCGCCGGGGTTGCGCGGCCAGTCGGTGCGCGCCTTTGCGCAGGCTCCCTCCAACCCCCGCGTGCTTTTTGCCGGAACATTGCAGGGGGTCTTTCGCAGTGTGGACGCCGGCGCAACCTGGCAGCTGATCAGCCCGCCCGGCAGCCGCGAAATCCACGAGGTGGAGTCGCTGGCGGTCGATCCCGTGAATCCAGAAACGGTCTACGCGGGCACCTGGCACCTGCCCTGGAAGACCAGCAATGGGGGCAAGTCCTGGCGCAACATCAAGCGCGGCGTCATTGACGATTCCGACGTCTTCTCCATCGTGGTCGATCCGGAGAAGCCGCACGTTATCTACGCCAGCGCCTGCAGCGGCATCTACAAGAGCGAGAACGCGGGTGACCTCTTTCGCAAGATCCAGGGCATTCCCTCCACTGCGCGCAGAACCCGTGTCCTCAAGCAGGACCCCGCCCAGCGCAGCACGGTCTACGCCGGAACCACGGAAGGCCTCTACAAGACGACCGACGGCGGCAAAACCTTTCACCGCATGACCGGCCCAGACGTGATCGTCAATGACGTATACGTCGATCCCACCCATCCAGAGCACGTCCTGCTGGCCACGGACCGCGGCGGAGTGCTGCTCAGCAACGACGGTGCCGCAACGTTTACGCAGGCCAACCGCGGCTTCTCCGGCCGCAAGGTGGAAGCGCTGCTGGTGGACCGCGACAATCCCGCGCGCCTGTTCGCCGGGGTGGTCAATGACAAGTCCTACGGCGGCATCTTTGTTTCGGATGACAGCGGAGCCAGTTGGAAGCAGCTTGCCGACGGCCTCGATGGCCGCGACGTCTTTGTGCTGGCGCAGGCGCCCAACGGCGACATCCTGGCCGGGACCAATGACGGCATCTTCGCGCTTCCGGCGGACGGCACCAGCTGGCAGCCGCGCAACACCATCGCCAACACGCTGCTCAAAACCACCACGGAGACTCTGCGCGGCACCCGCGTCAACATTGAAAAAAGCGTAAAAGACAAGCTGCGCGTGATGGATGGGCGCGCATACGCCTTCGATCTTTCCAGCGAAGCCTGGACGGCGGCAACGGACGGTGGCCTCTACACCAGCCACGACAACGGCGCCACATGGCAGGGCGGTCCGGTCATGGGTGTCGTCGACTATCTCTCGGTCACCTCGCACGGCAAGATGCTGGCCGCCGCGCGGCCAGACAGCGTGGTGCTCTCGCAGGACGCTGGCCAGACCTGGTGGCCGATGAGCATTCCGACGGTGCTCACGCTCATCCACCGCATCGCCTTCTCGCCGGACGGCACGCTCTGGCTGGGAGCCCGGGAGGGCGTCTACTTCTCCCGCGACAAGGGAAAGACGTGGATGTGGGTGCATCGCCTGCCGCTGGTGGATGTCGACGATCTGTACTATGACGCGCATTTGAATCGCGTACTGGTCAGCTCGCAGGGCAGCGACTTCGTCTACGCCATTGATCCCAAGACACTTGACTGGAAGTGGTGGCAGACCGGCTATCGCCTTACAGCCGTGCGCACCACGCATGGCCGCCTTCTGGCCGCCTCGCTCTACGACGGCGTGCTCATTGAGCCGCGTCCCGCCGGAGCGGAGCTGGGCCAGCGCTGACCCGTGCCGGGAGAGCGGCGAATTCGGTATCATCGTAGTATGCAGGCCGAATCCGCAGCTTCCCGCACCCACTCCGCCTTCCGCAGCTACGACCCCCGCCTTGAGCCCATCGCCGCCAAAGTGCTGGCTGGTGAGCGGCTCGACTTTCAGGACGGGCTCGCGCTCTATGCCTCATCGGATGTGCTGGCCGTGGGCTGGCTGGCGAACTACGTGCGCGAGCGGCTGCACGGCGATGTCACCTACTTCAACGTGAATCGCCACATCAACCCTACCAATGTCTGCGTAGCGGCATGCAAGCTGTGCGCCTTCGGCCGCAAAAAGGGCGACCCCATGGGCTACACCATGGCGCTGGAAGAAGCATGGCAGGCGGCGGCGTCTGGATACTCTGAGGCGGTCACCGAGTTCCACATCGTCGGCGGCCTGCATCCGGACCTGCCCCTGGAATACTTCCTTGACCTCGTCCGCGGGCTCAAGCAGCGCTTCCCCAAGGTGCACGTCAAGGCCTTCACCATGGTGGAGGTGGCCTTCTTCGCGCGTCGCGCCAAGCTCACCATCGAGCAGACGCTGGTCAAGCTGCGCGAGGCCGGCGTGGACTCCATGCCCGGCGGCGGCGCGGAGATCTTCTCCGCCCGCGTGCGCTCCATCATTTGCGACCACAAGATCGACGGCAGCGAGTGGCTTGAGACCGCGCGCCTGGCCCACAAGATGGGCTTCAAGTCCAACGCCACCATGCTCTATGGCCACATTGAGAACGACGAGGACCGCGTGGACCACCTGCTCAAGCTGCGCGAGGTGCAGGACGAAACCGGCGGGTTCCAGACCTTCATCCCGCTGGCCTTCCACCCGGAGAACACTCCGCTGGACCACCTGCCCGTCACCACCGGCCTCACGGACATTCGCCAGATCGCTGTCAGCCGCCTGCTGCTCGACAACTTTGCGCACATCAAGGCCTACTGGCAGATGCTCACGCCCAAGATTGCGCAGATTGCCCTCCGCTTCGGCGCGGACGACCTGGACGGCACCGTGATTGAAGAAAAGATCTACCACGACGCCGGAGCAACCACGCCGCAGGGCATGACGCGCAAGGATCTCTGCCGCCTGATTACAGAGGCGGGCCGGGTGCCCGTCGAGCGCGACACGCTGTACCACTCTGTCACGCGCAGTGAGGATAGCTTCACCGTGGTGGTGTAGCTACTGCCGCACTACCTCGCCGTTCTTCATCACAAACTTCACGTGCTCCACCACGCTGATGTCCTGCAGCGGGTTTCCGGGCACGGCGATGATGTCGGCGTAGTAGCCGGGCTTCAACTCGCCAATCTGCCCGTGCCAGCCCAGCAGCTTTGCGCCGTTCAGCATGTCGGCCTGCAGCACGGCCAGCGGCGACAAGCCATAGCGCGCCATCAGCGTCAGTTCGCGGGCCTGAGTGCCGTGCGGAAACGGCCCCACATCCGAGCCCACGGCAAACTGCACGCCCGCCGCCACCTGCTTCTTGAACTCGGCAATCTTGTAGTCCAGCATTGCTGCCTCGCTCGCGGCCTGGTCCTGCGACTCGCGATGCTGCGCGAAGTACTCGAAGATGGCGAACGTGGGCACGGCAAAGATGCCCTTCTGCTTCATCAGCCGCATCGTCTCGTCGCTCAGTTGCGTGGCGTGGTCAATGGAGGCCACCCCGGCCTGCGCCGCGTACAGCGTACCCGGCTCGCCCATCGCGTGCACGCCCACCGTCGTGCCCAGGCGCCGGGCCTCCGCCACGGCCTCCGCAAGCTGCTCGGCGGTGTACTGGTAGGGAGTTTGCAGCACGCCGTTTACCATGCGGTCCTTGCCCGTCTCGTAGATCTTCACAAAGCTCGAGCCCTGCTTGTGCTGCTCGCGGATTACCTCCACCAGCTGCTCCGCGTCGTTCGCGCGGTCGGCGTTGGAGAAGACATGCTGCGCCGGATTGAACTGGTTCGCATCCTCGTGGCCGCCCAGAATATCAATGGCGTTGCCGCTGATGCGCATGCGCGGCCCAGGAATCATGCCCTGATCAATGGCGTTGCGAATGGCTGTGTCCGCGGAGCCAGCGCCCTCGGTGCCCATGTCGCGCTCGGCGGTAAAGCCCGCCATCAGGTCGGCCTTCGCGGCCTGCTCAGCCAGAATCACGCGCCACGGCACGGACTCCTGCACGGTCTGCAGGTCTTCGGCTCCGGGATGCAGAAACAGGTGTACGTGTGCGTCAATCAGGCCGGGCAGCAGCGTGGTGTCGCCCAAGTCAAGGACGCGCGTACCCGCCGGATGCTCGACCGACGTGCCCACGGCGCGAATGCGCTCGCCCTCCACCAGCACCTCACCCGGCGAAAGGATCTTGCCGCTGCTCACATCCAGCAGCCGCTGCGCATGCAGCACGATGGATGTGGCGGGCTGTTGCGCTGCGGCGTAAGCCGCGCACGCGGCAAGCGTGAGGGCCGATGCCAACTGGAGAGACAGGCGAGACAAGCACAATTTCCGCATGCATTGACTATGCCGCCGCAGGCCCCGCCTTGTCGATGCGGATTCGCCTCAGTACGCCGCGATCCCCGTCAGATGCTGTCCCAGGATGAGCGCGTGAATGTCGTGCGTGCCCTCGTAGGTCTTCACGGACTCCAGGTTCATCATGTGGCGCATGATCGGATAGTCCTCCGTGATGCCGTTCGCGCCCAGGATGTCCCGCGCTATCCGCGCACACTCCAGCGCCATCCACACATTGTTGCGCTTGGCCATGGAGATGTGTTCGTGGCCCATGGTGCCCGCATCCTTCAGCCGGCCCACGTGCAATGACAGCAGTTGCCCCTTGGAGATTTCGCTGGCCATCCACACCAGCTTTTCCTGGATGAGCTGATGGCTCGCAATCGGCTGCCCGCGAAACTGCTTGCGCATTTTGGCGTATTGCAGCGCCGTGTCATAGCAGGCCATGGCCGCGCCAATTGCGCCCCAGCTGATGCCGTATCGCGCCTGGTTCAGGCACATCAGCGGACTCTTCAGGCCGCCCGTTCCCGGCAGCAGATTCTTTGCCGGAATATGCACATCCTGCAGCGAGAGGCCGCTGGTCACGGATGCGCGCAGGCTCCACTTGCCATGCACCTCGTCGGCGCGAAAACCGGGGCGGTCCGTCTCCACCAGAAAGCCGCGCACGCGGCCGTCTTCGTCGTCCACCCTGGCCCAGATCACCGCCACGTCCGCAATGTTGCCCGAGGTGATCCACATCTTCTCGCCGTTCAGGATGTACTCATCGCCCGAGCGGTGCGCCGTGGTCGTCATGCCGCCGGGGTTGGAGCCGAAGCCGGGCTCCGTCAGCCCAAAGCAGCCGATCTTTTCGCCTGCCGCCAGCGCGGGCAGCCACGTGTCCTTCTGCTCGTCCGAGCCGAAGGTGTAGATGGGATACATCACCAGTCCCGACTGCACGCTGGCAAAGCTGCGCAGCCCGGAGTCGCCGCGTTCCAGCTCCTGCATCACCAGCCCGTACTCCACGTTGGACATGCCGGCGCAGCCGTAGCCCTCAAGATTCGCGCCAAAGAAGCCCAGCTCGCCCATCTTGCGCACCAGCTCGCGCGGAAAGCGCCCCGTGCGGAAGCACTCCTCGATGATGGGAATGATGTTGTCTTCCACGAAGTCGCGCGCCGTGCGCCGCACCAGCAGCTCGTCTTCATTGAAGATGGAGTCAAGATTGAGAAAGTCAAAGCTCTGAAATTTAAAGCTCATGATGGCACCTGCCGTTCCTCTCGGAAATCCAAAACAGCAAGGCTAGCAGAACTGGCGAAGGGCGGCAAAGCTGCGCCGGCGGCGATATCAGTCGTCGTCGCCCAGGTCGTCGCCGTAGGTGGGATAGGGCTGCGGCTCGTTGCTGGTCAGCATGCCTCGCAGCGTCCACAGATCCGCCTGCACTTGCTTCCAGTGCCGTGGATCCTGCTTCGTCGTAATCGGCGCATTGGCGTCGGCGTAGTAGGCCTCGATGTCGATCTTGATGCCCGGCGGAATCGGACGCAGCGGGTGCCGCGTCAGCCGGTGCAGCAGGCTGGCATAGGTGGCGTCCGTCAGCGGATAGCCGCCCGGCCTGACCACATGCCCCGTGTCCAGGTCGCGGTTCGGCAGCGGGTGATCGGGATTGCGCGAGTGCAGCAGCAGGTCGGCGTAGGCGGCCGGGTCATCGACGCTCAGTTGCAGCGCCGCCGGCGTCACCACCGCGGGCTCCTGTGGCGAGGGCGGAGTAAAGCGCAGCAGCAGGCGCCGCAGCACGGTAATCGACATGGCCACGCTGTGGTTGTACTCGGCCTCCGTGGCCACGGTCGGGCCCTTCACGGCCACCATCTTCAGCGGTCCCACCTTGGGCAGAATCCACAGCAGCCCCGCCAGCGTATAGGTCCCAATGCCCGGCTTGCGGCGGTAGTAGTCCCAGTTGTTCATCCGCGCCACTTCGGCCGCCTCGCGCGCAATTTCCCGCGCCTCCGCGGTGTCCGGCTCTGGCGGCTCGTCGTCGCGGCGCAGCACCGTGATGGCGTAGGCGATGCGGGGAATGAAGGCGCGCGTGGCAAAGCGGTATCCGGGCAGGTTGAAGCGGTGCCCCTTCACCACGGAGAAGTCTTCGGCCAGCCCGTAGGTCTGGTAGTAGGCCAGCGCCAGTTGCCGCACCGGCACGCGCAGCCCGATGTGCCGCAGATAGCGCACCGGCGCCACGTGATGATGCACCACCTCGTCAATGTCGAAGGCGAACTCCGTCTGCACGTGCGCGTCCGGCCCCTGTGCGTAGTTCACCAGGCGGCCATATCTGCGCCGCAGCCTGGGGAACTCCACCGGCACCGCCAGGTTGGTCGCCAGCGAGTGCCCCAGCGTGTCGCCCACGTAATGTGACAGCGCGCCCACGGCAAAGGCCAGCTCGTTCGCATTCGATGCGTTGCGGAACAGGTTCACCACAAAGTCGCCGGAGCGCACATAGTGCGTCAGGTTTGAGAATGACCGGCTGCCGAACGGATAGTAGCCGATGTCCTGGATGACGCAGCCGCCGTAGGCATAGGCGCGCGCCTCCTGCAGTTGCTCCGGGGTCAGGTTTGGATACTGGCTCAGCAGCAGCGGCTCAATCGAGCTTTGCCAGGTCAGGTCGATGAGCTGCTCATGCGTCAGCAGGGAATAGGCATGCGCCGGTGCGTCCGCGGAAAACAGCAGTCCCAGCACCATTGCAATTGCCGCCAAACGATGCCGTATGCGTGCTCCCATGGCCTGTCTGCTGGAATGGCGTTGTCCCTGTTGCGACCGCATTGCTACTCCAGAAACTCCTGTACAAACGGATCCGGGCACGCAACCAGTTCGTCAATGGATCCATCAAAGATCAGCCGTCCTTCATTCAGCATCAGGAAGGTGGTGTTCGGGTCCGTCTCGCCTTTGGGCAGCGGCGTCATGCGGCCGGCCCTGGCGTCAAAGCGATGCGTGCACATGGTGAAGGCATCCTGCAGCCGGTGCGTCACCATCAGTGAAGGCGTGCGCGACACATCGCGCTTCTTCACAATCAGCTCGATGATCGTCGTCGAAGTCACCGGGTCCAGCCCGCCGGTGGGCGAGTCATAGAGCAGCAGGTCCGGGTTGTGAATCAGCGCCCGCGCAATGGCCACTCGACGCTTCATGCCGCCCGACAGGCTCGACGGGAACATGTCAAAGGTCTGCTCCAGCTCCACAAACCGCAACGCCTCGCGCACCCGCGCGTCAATCTCCTCATCCGGCACCAGCTCCTGGATGAGCTGATAGGCCACGTTGTCGCGCACGCTCAGTGAGTCAAACAGCGCGCCTTCCTGGAAGACCATCCCGGTGCGCGTGCGCAGCGCGAACAGCGCCTCTTCGCGGATGTGCGATATCTCTTCGCCAAACAGCGTAATGCTGCCCTTGTCCGGCCGCAGCAGCCCGTTGGCCAGCTTCAGCAGCACGCTCTTGCCCACGCCCGCCGGGCCCAGCACAACCCGCGTCTCGCCCGGCCCTACGGCAAAGGAGATATCCTCCAGCACCTGCAACTCGCCAAAGCCCACCGACACGTTGTCAAACGACAGCACCGGTCCTTCGTCCGCAAGTGCGGTCGCGCCCTGTGAAGTGAGATGCAGAACATCCGTCATCGGGCAAAGATCTCGATCATCACCTGGCTGATCAGGAAATCGACAAAGATGATCAGCACCGACGAGGTGACCACCGCCTGAATCGTGGAGCGGCCCACGCCCTGCGTTCCGCCCGTGGTCCGCATGCCGTAAAAGCAGCCGATGGAGGAGATGATGTAGCCGAAGAACAGCGGTTTCACCAGCCCCTGCACAATATCGGGATAGCGCAGAAACTCATACGCCATGGAGAAGTACTGGGTGCCGTTCTGGTTGTTCATGAACACCGTGACCGCCGCGCCGCCCAGGATGCCGAAGGCGTCGGCCACAATCGTCAGGAAGAACAACATGGCGATGGTGGCAAAGATGCGCGGCGTCACCAGCTTGCGCACGGGGTCCACGCCCAGCGCGCGCATGGCGTCAATCTGCTCGGTCACCACCATCGAGCCCAGTTCGCTGGCCATCGACGAGGCGTTCCGGCCAGAGACCATCACGCCCGTCAGCACCGGGCCCAGCTCGCGAATCATGGACATGCTCACAAACCGGCCGGTCACCGCCGTCGCGCCAAACTGCGCCAGCGTCGCGGCCGACTGCAGCGCCAGCACGCCCCCGGTAAAGAACCCCGCCAGCACCACAATGGAAGCCGACCCCACCCCGATAATGTCGGACTGAATCAGAAAGTCCGACAGGTACAGCGGCGGACGAAACAGGTTCGTCAGCCCGCGATACGCGAACAGGGAGTAGTCCTGCACATTCAGCACAACTTGCTTGGCGGTTCTATCGATCGTCTCAAACGCCATCGGGTTCTCGGGCCGCAAAAAGCAAAGGTGAAAGGTAACCGCTCGTATGCACAGAATAGCGCATGCGCTGCCCGTAGCCGCCGCATCCGTCGCAAATCTCTCCCCCGCGCGCGAAAAGCCGGTCTCTCAGCCGACGCCTCCTGTGGAAATCTCCGAAAGTTATCCTGTAATTTACTGATAATAATAGACATGATATTTTGGCGCATATTTTGCTCTGCCACGCTGGACGAGCAGGGCGCATCTAAGTAGACAAACCCAGGCAAGAGGATCCCCGCGATGCACTCATTTCGTCTCAGGCTCGTTCTGGCATTGATAGCATCCGTCACGCTTGTCTCCATTGCCTCCACCTACTTTGACGAACTGGCTCATAAGCATCTGCTGCGCACGGAGTTGGAGCGCCGCATTCGCTGGATGGGCGCCAGCATCCTGCCCGATTTTCAGCGCGCATTGGCCACCGGAAGCACCGCCAACCTGCCCGCGCTCCTCGAACAGGCACGTGCGCGCACCGGCGTTCTGGGGCTGGCGGTCTATAACCCTCAGGGATACCCAATAGCCTCCGCCGGCGCCCAGGAGATTCTTCAGGCGCTTGCCTCTGCGCCCATCCGGCGTTCTCTGCGCAAGGGCGCCATGGTGGGCGCTTTCAGCCATGCCGGCAATGCCCAGTGGTTGCAGGAGGCCTTTCCCCTGCACAACGGAGATCGCCTGGAAGGAGCGCTCGTCGTGGTCGCGGATGCCGGCTACATCCGCAGCCAGGGGTACGACCTTTGGCGGCGAGCCTTCTTCCGCGTCCTTGCCATCGTGGTGCTCATCTTCGGCATCACAACGCTGATGGTGCGCTGGTTCCTCACGCGCCCCATGACGCAGGTGGTCGAGCGCCTGCGCCGTGTCCGGGTCGGCCATATTCGCGAGTCCAAAGAGGCAAAGCTCAAGGACCTCAGCGTCTTCAGCCCCCTGACCCGCGAGGTGGAAACCATGGCGGAGAGCCTGATCCAGGCGCGCGCCTCGGCGGAGGCCGAGGCACGGCTCCGCGATGCCGGCGAGCACCTGTGGACCGCCGAGCGCCTTGCCGTGCATATGCGCGACCGCTCGGGCTCCAGTCGCATCTTCGCCGTCTCCAACCGCGAGCCGTACGTGCACGTGCACCAGGGGCGCGAGATCGTCTGCCATGTTCCCCCCAGCGGCCTGGTCACCGCCATTGAACCCGTTCTGCGCGCCTGCGACGGCGTATGGGTGGCCAGCGGCAGCGGAGATGCGGACGCCGCCACTGTCGACGCCTTCGACCGCATCCGTGTCCCGCCATACGACCCGCGCTACACCCTGCGCCGCGTCTGGCTCTCGGCCGAGGAGGAGGCAGGCTACTACGATGGTTTCGCCAACGAAGGGCTGTGGCCACTTTGCCACATCGCCCACACGCGCCCCATCTTCCGCGCCAGTGACTGGGAGTGCTATCAGCGCGTCAACCAGCGCTTTGCCGCTGCCCTGCTTGAGGAGATGGAGGGCTGCGCCGAGCCTGTTGTCTTTGTGCAGGACTACCACTTTGCCTTGCTGCCCCGGCTCGTCAAGGCTGCGCGGCCCGATGCCCGCGTGGCCATCTTCTGGCATATTCCCTGGCCCAATCCGGAGGCCTTTGGCATCTGCCCGTGGCAGGTCGAGCTGCTGGACGGCCTGCTGGGAGCCGATCTCATCGGTTTCCACATCCCCCTGCATTGCAATAACTTTCTGGCCACCGTGGACCGGGCCCTTGAGGCGCGTACTGACCGCGAGCACATGACCGTACGATGCCACGGGCACGTCACTGCCGTGCGGCCCTACCCCGTCAGCGTGGCCTTTGAGGGGCCCGTCATTCCCACTTCGCCCGGTGAAGACGACGCCCGGCGGAAGGCGGATGGCGCGGCCGCACGCAAGCGCTTGCTTGCGGAGTTCGGCGTCCGTGCCGAGTGCATGGTTCTTGGCGTCGACCGCCTCGACTACACCAAGGGCATTGTCGAGCGCCTGCTGGCCATTGAGACCCTGCTTGAACAGCATCCCTGGCAGCGCGAGCGCATGACCATGGTCCAGATTGCCGCGCCCAGCCGCACACGCATCCCGAGCTACGCCAACCTGCGCCGCGAGGTGGAGGAGACCGTGGCGCGCATCAACCAGCGCTACCAGACCGCCCACTGGCGCCCCATCGTGCTGATTGAGCGCCAGTGCAGTCATGAAGAGGTCAGCCACTGGTATTGCGCCGCGGATGTCTGCCTCGTCACCTCGCTGCACGACGGCATGAACCTTGTGGCCAAGGAGTACGTGGCCGCCCGCGAAGACGAGGACGGCGTGCTGGTGCTCAGCAAGTTTGCCGGCGCTTCCGTTGAGCTGCGCGACGCGCTGTTGGTGAACCCGTACGACATTGCCGGCGTTGCCAGTGCCATACACGACGGCCTGGAGATGGACCGCGAACAGCGGCGGCAGCGCATGCACAACATGCGCCGTTACGTGATGGAACACAACATTTACCGCTGGGCAGCCAGCGTGCTCGGCGCGTTGCGCGAGCTGCGCATCGAAGACAGCGCGCCCGCCGAGCCGCCGCTTGCATCCCTCGCCATCTCCGCTGCCGGTGAGGAGAACCGCGATTGAATTCCGGATAGTCTGGAAAGGAGATCGTAGTTTCCGATCGGATAACTCAGGATCCTAACGAAAGCGAGCAGCCCTGCCTTGCACTCAGTGTTGACCCCGGAAGCGGCGAACCAACAAGCCGCCCACAAGCTGGATACGTTTTTCCGCGCCTTGCCCCGGGCGCCTGAGCCCCTGCTGTTGCTGGACTACGACGGCACCCTGGCGGATTTTCGCGTGGACCGCTTCAAGGCGCGTCCCTGGGCCGGCGTGCGCGAGCTGCTTGCCGCCATTCAGCAGCAGGGCCGCACCCGCATGGCGGTCATCACCGGCCGCCCGCCCGAGGAGATTGCTCCCATGCTCGGTCTCGATCCCCCGCTGGAGATCTGGGGCCTGCACGGCGCCAAGCGCCTTCATCCGGACGGCCGGGCCGAGCTGGAGCACGCCCCGCCCGAGGTTCGGCAGGCGCTCGAAACCCTGCGCAGGCAGCTCCGTCGCGACGCCCTCGGCGGGCTGTTCGAGGACAAGCCCAACGCCGCCGTCCTGCACTGGCGCGGCCACGCGCCAAGCCGCGCGCGGCAGATTGAGCAGCGAACCCGCGAGCTGTTTGAGCCGCTGGCACGGCAGTACGGCCTGCGCCTGCTTGCGTTTGAGGCGGGCCTGGAGCTGCGCACCGGCCGCGACAAGGGCGATGCCGTGCGCGAGTTGCTGCGCGAGGCCGGTCCCGGCGCCGCGGCCACCTACCTGGGAGACGACATCACGGACGAAATGGCCTTCCGCGCCATCAATCAGGCGCACGGCCCGCACCTCAGCGTCCTCATGCGCAGGCGATGGCGGCAGACGGACGCCGACCTGTGGCTGCGCCCGCCCGCCGGGCTACGCGAGTTTCTCCGCCGCTGGCTGCAGGCCCTCAAATCTGCAGACTGAGTGTATGATCTTGTAGCCACATCTTTTGGCGCATAGCAGCTGTTGAATTGTCAGGCTGCCGACGCGATTTCGTCGGCTCTGATTTCCCCCAGTAACAACGTTCCGGCTTTGTTTGGCCCAGGAGAATTCGATATGCAAACCGCACGCATGCAACGTCCTGCTTCTCTGCTTTCTGCGATGCTCGCCCTGACGCTGGTGGCCTCGCTCGCCGGCTGCAAGAGCACTGCAACCACCCCCGACGCAAGCACGCAAAACCCCGCTGCTCCTGCCGGCACCACCGCTGGTGGCCCCGGTGGCCCTGGCGGCCCGGCCGGCGGCGGACCTTCCGGCGCGGCTGGTTCCGCCCGCTCCGCGGCTCCTGCGCCTCCTCGCCCCACCAAGGTCACGCTCACTGTGCCCCCGGGCAAGGACATCACGGTTCGCATCAATGAGACCATCAGCTCCAAGGCATCCAACGTCGGCGATCCCTTCACCGGGGAGCTGACCGCGGCCCTGACCACCAGCAACGGCGACGTTGTCTTCCCCAAGGGAACCAACGTTGAGGGTTCCGTGGTGGCGGCCAAGGGGCAGGGACGCTTCGCGGGTTCCGGCGTTCTGGCCATTGCCCTCAGCGCGGTCGGCGGACAGCCGGTCGTGGCCAATGAGTATGTTGTCAGCCAGAAGGGCAAGGGCAAGCGCTCCGCGGCTCTCATCGGCGGCGGCGCTGGCGCCGGGGCGCTCATCGGCGGGCTCGCGGGCGGCGGCAAGGGCGCTCTTATCGGCGGCCTGCTCGGCGGCGGCGCGGGCACGGCGGGCGCAGCCTTCACCGGCAACAAGCCCCTCGTCATTCCCACGGAGTCCATCGTGGTCTTTGAGTTGACGCAGCCGCTCTCCACCACCGTCACCCGCTAAACGCAATTCACCGCTCCAAACGCACAACAGGCAGGAGGCATCCAACGATGACCCTCCTGCCTGTTGTGTTTTGCGGCCCAGTCCGGCCTGCCTTGCCAATCTCTACTCGCGTGCGCGCTTGCGAATCTCGATGTTCAGCCGCTTGATCTTCTGGTTCAGTGTGGAGAGCGGAATGCGAAACTGCTCGGCCGCATCCGTCTGGTTCCAGTTGCAGCGCTCCAGCTTTTCCACGATGATGCGCCGCTCGATGTCCTCCAGAATGTCAAAGAGCGAGGCGTTCGGATTGTGCTCCAGCAGCGCGTCCTGAAAGCTGCGCCCAGTGATATGTCCCGGCAGCAGGTCCGATCCGATAACCGGCCCGGACGACAGCACCACGCCGCGCTCGATGCAGTTCTCCAGTTCGCGCACGTTGCCCGGCCACTCGTAATCCATCAGCGCCCGCATGGCGTCCGGCGAGAGCTTGCGCGGTGCAAGTCCGTTCTCGTTGGCGTACAGGTCCAGAAAGTGCTGCGCCAGCAGCGGAATGTCTTCGCGGCGCGCGCGCAGCGGCGGCAGGTCCACGGTAATCACGTTCAGCCGGTAGAACAGGTCCTCGCGGAAGCGGCCCTCGCGCACGGCCTGTCGCAGGTCCACATTGGTAGCGGCCAGAATGCGCACGTCTACCTGTATCTCCTGGATGCCGCCCAGGTGCATGAAGCGCCGGTCCTGCAGCACGCGCAGAATCTTGGCCTGCGTGTCCATGCCCATGGTGGCAATCTCGTCCAGGAACAGCGTGCCGCCGTTGGCCACCTCAAACAGGCCTTTCTTTGAGGCGATGGCCGACGTGAACGCGCCCTTCACGTGCCCGAACAGCGTGGACTCCAGCAGCTCCGACGGCATGGCGCCCGTGTTGATGGGCACAAACGGCTTGTCGCGCCGTGGCGAGTTGGCATGGATCGCCTTCGCGATGACCTCTTTGCCCGTGCCGCTCTCGCCCTGGATCAGCACCGTGGAACGGCTGGGCGCCACCTGCGCCACCAGGTCGAAGACGCGCAGCATCAGCTCGCTCTTGCCCACAATGTTGCTGAAGTTGTAGCGCTGCTTCAGCGTGCGCTTCAGCTGCAGGTTCTCTTCTTCCGCGCGGTGGCGGGCCACGGCGGAGCGAATGTCCGCCATCAGCTTTTCGTTGTCCCACGGCTTCTGGACAAAATTCTCGGCGCCGGCGCGAATCGCCTCTACTACGTTGTCCACCGTGCCGTAGGCCGTGATCATGATGACCGGCGTCTCCGGCTGCCGCTCCTTGATCTGCGGCAGCAGCTCCAGTCCGCTCTGGCCGGGCAGTGCCAGGTCCAGCAGCACCAGGTCAAAGCTATCCTGCTCCAGCGTGCGCAGCCCCTGTTCTCCGTCAATCGCCATCCTCACGGAGTAGCCTTCCAGCGTGAGCAGCACCTCCAGAGACTCGCGGATGCCCGCCTCGTCGTCAATGACGAGTATGGTCGCGCCGGCCGTGCCGTTCGCGGGCGATGTGTAACTCAACTGCTGGTCAACTTCAGGCATGGACGGATTTCCTCAGCATGGGGAACTCAAGATGAAACGTTGTGCCGGCGCCAACAGCACTTTCCACCTGAATGTTGCCGGCGTGCTCCTGAATAATGCCGTAGGAAACGGCAAGTCCCAATCCCGTGCCGCGTCTCTCGCCCGGCTTCGGCATCGTCTTGGTGGTAAAGAACGGATCGTAGATGCGCTTCAGGTGCTCCGGTGCAATGCCGGAGCCGGAGTCGGAGACCATCGCCTCCACGTGCCCGTTGTACAGCGTCGACACGCGCAGCCGGCCGCCGCCCGGCATGGCGTCCTTGGCGTTCAGCAGCAGGTTCAGGAACACCTGTTGCAGCTTGCCCGGATTGCCGTTAATCGACGGCAGATCCTGCGCCAGCTCCATGTCCACATCAATCTGCGCGGTCTTGAACTGGTGCTCCAGCAGCGACAGCGTATCGCGAATCACCTGGTTCAGATTCGTCTCGCGGAACTCGGTTGTGGACGTGCGCGAGAAGTTCAGCAGGCCGTTCGCAATCTCAGACGCGCGAAAGCTCTGCTGCGTGATCTTTTCCAGCACCGGCCCCAGCCGCTGGTCGCCGCGCATCTGTTTTGAGAGCATCTGCGCATACGACGAGATCACCGCCAGCGGCGTGTTGATCTCATGCGCCACGCCCGCCGCCAGCAGGCCAATCGAGCTCAGCTTGTCCGCCTGTGCCAGTTGCGCCTCCAGCGAGACGCGCTCGGTAATGTCATCCACCAGCACAATGCGGCCCACGGCCACAAAATCGCGCGACAACAGCGGCGCAATCGCAATGTTGGCCGTGCGCTGCTCGCCGGCATGGCTCAGCAGCGGGAACTTGTACAGGTTGTGGACGCCCGGCTCGTTCCGCGCCGCGTTCAGGGCCTCCACAAACTCCGGCGGAAAGATGCTCGACACCGGCTGGCCAATCACCTCGGCGCGGCTCAGCGCGTACATCGCCTCCATCTGCGCGTTCCAGCTCTCGATGCGGTCGTCCAGATCCAGCGCCAGGATGCCCACGTTGATGGACTCGACAATGTTCTCGTTGAACTCCTTCAGCCGCTCAAACTCGCTGATCTTCTCTTCCAGCCGCGCATACAGGCTCGCGTTCTGCAGCGCGATGCCGATGTAGCTGGCCAGCGACTCCAACAACTCCACGTCCTCGCTGGAGAGAAAATCCCCGCCCAGCGTGCGGCCCAGGCCAATCACGGCAATGGTGCGCGCCCGTGCGCCGTCCTGCACGCGGCAGGGCAGGTAGTAGTTCAGGTCCAGCAGCGCCGCCGTCCGCTGCTCCTCCTCCGGCAGATGCAGCGCCTGCTGCGCATTCTCCAGGAAGATGTGCGTATGGTCGGCCGTGCGGTCAAAGTCCAGGAAGCCCAGCGCCAATGTGTTCTGCGCCGCAATCGCCTCCGGCGCCATGCCGTGCGAGGCCGCCAGCCGCAGCGTGCCCGGCTCCCGCGCCAGGAACACCGCCACCCGCGCCACCAGCAGCGTGCCCGGCAGCTGCTCCACAATCGAGTTCAGCAGCGCCTTCAGGTCCGTCTCATTGCTCAGCCCGCGGCCAAACTCCACCAGCGCCTTGCGGTAGTCATAGCGATGCCGGTCAAACAGCCGGTCCACCCATCCCTGAATCCTGCGCTTCAGCGGATCAAAGATGGCCGCCGTCACCAGGATGGCGATCACCAGCGCCCACTCGCGCATCGCCTCCGGCATGCCGTTGTGCACAATCTCGGCAATGCCCGCGATGATGCCGAAGTAGCCGCCCAGCAGCAGGCCCGTGGCCAGCGTATACGCCACGCCGCGCTTGAAGATCAGGTCCGTATCCATCAGCCGGTAGCGCACAATCGCCCAGCTGAAGGTCAGCGGCAGAAACACCAGCGACAGCCCCGCCAGCTTGGTCAGCAGGCTGGGCATGCGCACGTCAAACAGGAAGGGAATCGCGTACAGCAGCGTGAACGGCAGCACCGCCAGCAGCGCACCGCGCGTCAGCCACTTCAGCTGCTGCCGCAGCAGCGGCGTGTCTGCCCGGCGATAGCTGTGCAGGAACAGGACCGCCGACAGCACATAAAACGCCGCGTCGTAGGCCGTGCCCGCCTGGTCCAGCCGGTGCTTCAGCAGCCCCGTGGCCTCCCACTGCGTAATGGCCATCAGCCACAGGCCAAACAGCGCGGCGCCCGGCGCATACACCAGCGGCAGCAGCCAGCGCCGCCGGATATTCTTCAACCGCTCCTCGGGGAAACTCAGTGCAAAGTGCAGAAACAGCGCCGGTTGCAGCGCCTCTGCCAGCACATTGCCCCAGAAGACCACCTTGTCCAGCGCGTCCCACTCGCCTGTATACTTCAGCGCGTTCAGCGCAAACGAGACCAGGCAGAACAGGAAGAAGTGCGTGGCCCGCGGCGCTCCCCAGCGGCGAAACAGCACATACAGGCCAATCGCCAGATAGATCAGCCCAATCAGCCGCAGCGCCTGCTGCAGGCTCCGGTCCGGCGGCACCGGAATCACCACCACCGGCGTGTCCAGCTTAATTCCGTCGCGCGTGATGCCGTAGTTGGCCTTGCCGTAGACTCCGGTGCGATACAGCTCACGCTCCAGGTCAGAGAGATGCTGAATGGCCCCGTCGTTGACCCCGGTGAGCAGGTCGCCCACCTGGATGCCCGCCCGCTGGCCGGGGCTCTCTGGCAGCACCTTCTCGGCCACCAGTCCGCTTCCTGTCCGGGCCTCGCTCCACCACACCCCGTCGTCGGGCTGCTGAAAAGCGCTCTCCTGCCGGAAGTTCCACACCGCCAATAGCACCAGTCCGACCGTGGCCACGGCCAGCAGCGTCGCCTGAAAGCGGTTGAAAAGACTCGTCTCCATCGGAGAGCACCCTACACCATTGAATCGCTTTGCACGTCAGTTGCCATGCGGGGGAATGTCTTGCTTTTTCTTTTTTGGTCCAGGCAATTGTCCGGGGATCAACAACATACAGACGCGTTCAAAAGCAAAGCGTTAACCGGAAGTGAGCCAGAGCACACCAGAAATGCAGAAATCTGGAATCGACCTACATAAAATCAAATAGGCCTACGGAATTCAGTAAACATCCCTGGCCTGCATTTTGCTGTGCACGTAACTCATTGTACTCTCATCAGTCCTACGCATTTCGCGGATTTTTGTTCCCGTCCGCGAGGCCGGCCTACTGCTGCCCGTAGGTCGCCTTGGGTCCGTGCTTCCGCTGGTAGTGGTGCTCGCCCACGTAGGCCGGAATCCCTGTCACCGCCGGGTTCAGCAGCGTGCTGCGGAAGGCCAGCCGCGCCACGTACTCCAGCACGTCGGCGTGCTCCACGGCGTCCATGGCCGATTTGCCCCAGGCAAACGGCGCGTGACCCGCCACCAGAACGCCCGGCACGGCCACCGGGTCCAGACCCTCGGCCCGGAAGCGCCGCACGATCACCGCGCCGGTGTTCCGCACGTAGGCCTCGGCCACCTCCTCGGCGGTCAGCGCCTCGGTTACCGGCACCGGTCCGTGAAAGTAGTCGGCGTGGGTGGTGCCCAGGCAGGGAATTGGCCGGCAGGCCTGCGCCCAGGAGGTGGCAAACTCCGAGTGCGTGTGCACAATGCCGCCAATCTGCGGAAACTCCCGGTAGAGCAGCGTGTGCGTATCCAGGTCGCTCGACGGCCGCAGCTTGCCCTCCACAATCTTGCCGTTCAGGTCCGTCACCACCAGGTCGGCGGGCGACAGGGTGGCATAGTCCACACCACTCGGCTTGATCACCATCAGTGGCTCGGGGCCGGAGCGGTCAATGCCGCTGGCGTTGCCAAAGGTGTGCGGAGCCAGCCCGCGGCGGGCGATTTCGCGGTTGGCGTTCAGAACCTGTTCACGGAGGGCTTCAAGCAGCATCGGGATCGTCCTTTTCTCGGGGAGACAGGGCCCGCACGGGCGGGCGCTCCAGGTAAGCGTTTACCACGGTCTAGTGTACCAGCGTCCAAACCACATTTGGCAACGGTCTTTGTGCTCTCGTCCCCGGCATCCTCCGCGCAGGCTCCCAACACTCGGCATCGCGCGCAAGAAATCCGCATGCGCTGTAAACTTGCCTCCGCAGCAGGCGTCTACCCAAGTGATGGAAGCCTGCACTGCACTGGAACCGGCAACGATGGTTACGGCAGAAGAAAATGCCGCGCAGGACTTCGCGAATCTGGTGGCTGCTCATCGTCCGCAGATCTTCCGGTTTCTCCTCGCTTCCACGCGCGACGCGGATCTGGCCGAAACGCTGACGCAGGAGTGCTTCCTTAAGGCGCATCGGCACTGGGCCGGCTTCCGTGGCGAGTCCAGCGCGCTCACCTGGTTGATGCGGATCGCCATCAACCTGCAGAAGGATCACTGGCGCAGCCGGCGGTTGCAGTTCTGGCGGCAGGCCACGACGAACAGTGTCGATCTCGACGAGGCCAGCCAGTGGCTGCCCAGCGGCGAGACCTCGCAGGAAGACCGCCTGCTGGCACAGGAGCGTGTGGCGCAGGTCTGGAGCGTGGTCAAGGGATTGAGCGAGCGGCAACGCACGGTGTTTCTGCTGCGCTTTGTGGAAGAGATGGAACTGAGTGAGATTGCCGCCACCACCGGCCTGAGCGAGGGCACCATCAAGGCGCATCTGTCGCGGGCCGTGGCCAGGGTACGCGGGGAGTTGGGAGGAAAGCGATGAAGGAGACGGGCAAATTCAACGGCACGGCGCACGAGCAGGAGTCCTGGCAGGAGCTGGACCCCGAGGTGCGGCAGGCGCTCAGCGACTTCAGGAGCAGCGTCCATGCCTGGGGAGACGCCATGCTCAGCCGCCCGCGCAGCGCCCATGCGGCCGTCGTTGTCCGCAGAACGTGGCGCCTGGCCGCGGGCTGGGCTATGGCCGCCGTGCTGGTTGCCGGCGCCGTCTCCGGCGGAGTCTACGAGCACCATCAGCGCGTGGAGCAGGCTCGCATCGCCGCCGAGCACGAGGCCGCCCATCAGCGCGAGCTCGCCGCCCAGCGCGCCCAGCAGGAAGAAGAGCTGCTTGCGCGGGTCGACAGCGCCGTCTCGCGAGAGGTGCCCAGCGCGCTGGAGCCGCTGGCGTCTCTTATGACCGACGACGTCAGCAGCAAATAAGGTTTTGTAACAAACGGCCCTCGATAAGAGGCCGCAGGGAGGAGAGGAACAATGAAGGCAACAATGGCAGTACGGTTGGGATTGATGATCGCGGCCCTTTTTACCGCGGGTACGGCCGTCGCGCAAGGCCCCGGCATCGGGCCCGGCTTTGGTGACAACCGGCCCCCCATGGAGCGCATGATGGGGCCGCGCGGGCAAAACGTTCGCTGGTGGAACAACCCCCAGATGATCGATAAGCTCAAGCTGACAGACGAGCAACGCAAGGCCATGGACGGCATTCTGCTCGAGCATCGCGAAAAGCTCATCGACCTGCACGCAAACCTGCAGAAGGCCGAGCTGGCCATGGATCCGCTGATCAACGATGACCAGCCGAACGAGGCAAAGATCCTGGCGCAGATTGACAAGGTAGCGCAGGCCCGCGCCGACCTGGAGAAGGCCAACGCCCGCTTCCTGCTCGCCATTCGCGCCAAACTAACGCCCGACCAGTGGAAGCAGTTGCAGGCCGAGCGGCAGGCCCGCCGCATGAATCATCCCGGCTGGGGGCAGGGCCGTGGCGGAATGCGCATGATGGCGCCACCCGCTCCGCCTGCGCCGCCCGCGCCTGCGCAGGGCAGTGCCCCGGCAGCGCCGCCCGCGCAGAACTAGCGACGGGCAGCAGAGACGAGATAGCCAACGAGTGTTCTAGGCAGAGAGCAAATGCGGTTGTAGTTCATACCGGTGGCGGCAAGGGGTTTCCCCTCTTGCCGCCGATTTTTTTGCGCTTTGCCCGTTCCGCCTGGCCGCTTACTTCGGCAGCGCCTTTGAGCCGGTGATGCTGAATCCAGCCTCGGACTTCGCTGCCGTCTCCTGTGGCTGCGCGCCGCCCACCGTCAGCGTGTATTTGCCTGCCAGGATGGAGCGGTTGCCCTGGTCGTCCACGCTCGACAGCGAACGCGGATCGATCCTCAGCGTCACCTGCCGGCTGGCGCCCGCCGCCAGCGACACGCGCTCAAAGCCCACCAGCGAGTGGATGGGCCCGTCGGCCTGCGGCGTCTTCAGGTAGGCTTCCACCACTTCATCGCCGCTCACCTTGCCCGTGTTGGTCACGGTCACGGTGGCCGTCAGCGGTTCGCCGGCCTTCAGCGTCTCGGCGGAGAGCTTCACTGGCCCGTACTGGAAGCTGGTGTAGCTCAGCCCGTAGCCAAAACCCCACAGCGGCTTGCCCGTAAAGTACCGGTAGGTGCGGTTCTTCATCGAGTAGTCGACGAACGGCGGAATCCCATCCAGGCTGGCATAGAAGGTCACCGGCAGCCGTCCGGCGGGATTGTTTGCCCCGGCCAGCGTGCGCGCAATCGCCCGGCCGCCCTCCACGCCCGGGTACCAAGCGGTCAGGATGGCGGCGGCATGCTCGTTGGCCCAGTTCAGCGCCACCGCGCTGCCGCTCTGCAGCACCACCACCAGCGGCTTGCCGGTAGCGGCCACGGCCTCCAGCAGTTTCTGCTGCGGCTCGGGCAAATCCAGGCGTGTGCGGTCGCCGCCGTCAAAGCCCGGAATCCGGATCTTCATCTCCTCGCCTTCCAGCTGCGGAGACAGGCCCACAAACGTCACCACCACGTCCGCCTCCCGGGCGCGCGCTACGGCCTCGTCCAGTTGCGCCTGGGCGGGCGCCTGCCACTTCAGCGTCACGCCGCCGCCGGCGCGGTCACCGCTGTGCGAGTACTCCAGCACAAACGCATGCGGCTTCGTATCTGCAAAGTCCACCGGAATCGTCGGATTCCTGGGGAAGTCCATGATCGGCGGAGCCGTCGGCGACGCGCCCGAAGCAGCCTTGAAGTTGCCCATCGCGGAGAGATCGTGATGGAAATCGCCCACCGCCTTCAGGTCATGCCCCGCGCGCAGGTCGCCTTCGCTGATGACCTTGCCGTCCATCCGCAGCCGGTAGCTCTCATGCGGCGAGTAGGGAAAACTGTCGCCCGGCTCCAGCGTGAACACATAGTGTCCAGCCGCCGGTGGCGTCAGCGTGCCCGTCCAGCGCACGGAGTAGTCGGTTGTCTCGATTTCGGATACAGGCTTTGCGTTTTCCCAGTCGGCCTGCACCAGCGGCTCCGTCGTCACCGCCACCGGCCGCCCCGTCCAATCCGGCGTGGCAAAGAACTCCGTCTTCAGCCCCTTGTCCAGGCCAAACGCCGTGCGCGGCACCGGCACGCCCACGCCCTCGGCCAGCGTGGAGCCCTGCGCATACAGCACCGGCGTGCTGCGGAACTGCTCCAGTATGCCGTCCAGCGGCGTCACCGGATGCAGCGGCGTGCCCACGTAGTTGCCCAGAATCGACGGCAGCAGGTCGGCCGTCGGTCCCACCACGGCAATGCGTCCCGGCGCGCTCTTCAGCGGCAGCGTGCCGTTGTTCTTCAGCAGCACAATCGCCTCTTCGGCGGCCTTCAGCGCAATCTGCCGGTGCGCGGCAGACGCCACCTCGGAGTACGGCAGCTTGTCCAGCGGATTCGAGCCTTGCGGATCGAACAGCCCCAGCTGGAAGCGCGCCGTGTACAGCCGTTCGGCGGCCTGCGTTACCAGGTCTTCCTGCACCAGTCCCTGCCGCACCGCGTCCGCCAGCGTGTTAAAGCCCGCCGACCAGATGCTGCACGACAGGTCCGTGCCGGCCTTCAACGACAGCGCGGCCGCATGCGTAATGTCCGCCGCCTTCTTGTGTCCCTGGAACACGTCCACAATCGCGCCGCAGTCTGACACCACAAAGCCCTTGAAGCCCCACGCATCGCGCAGATGGTCCTTCAGCAGCATCGTGTTCGTGCAGGCCGGCCATCCGTCAATCGAGTTGTAGGCGCACATCACCGACTGCACATGCCCCTGCGTCACCGTGGCGCGAAACGCCGGCAGATACGTCTCCTCCAGGTCGCGCGGCGAGGGGTCCACGTTGAACCCGTGGCGCAGCGGCTCCGGCCCGTTGTGCACCGCAAAGTGCTTGCTGGTGGCCACCGCGCGCAGATGGTTCATGTCGTCGCCCTGCACGCCCTCGATAAAGGCCACGCCCATCCGCCCCGTCAAAAAGGGATCTTCGCCGTAGGTCTCCTGTCCGCGGCCCCAGCGTGGATCGCGGAAGATGTTGATGTTGGGCGACCAGAAAGTCAGCCCGAAGAAGATGCGGTGATTGTCCTCGCGCTGCGCCTGGTTGTACTTGGCGCGCGCCTCCGTGGAGATGACCGTGCCCATGCTGTGCATCATCGCCGGGTCCCAGGTCGCGGCCATGCCCACGGCCTGCGGAAACACCGTGGCATAGCCCGCCCGCGCCACTCCGTGCAGGGCTTCGTTCCATGTCTGGTAGTCCGGCACGCCCAGCCGCGGAATCGCCGTCGCATAGTCTTCCAGCTGCGCGGCCTGCTCGTCCAGCGTCATGCGCTGCACCAGGTCGTGCGCGCGCTGCTGCGGGCTCAGGCTGGGGTTTAGATAAGCGGGTTCCTGTGCCACCGCCAGCGTGAAAAGGGCAGCAAAGACCAGTGGCGTAACCGTAAGCCATCTGCGATTCGGCATGGTGTTGTTCCTCCCGGGGCGCGACTTTCCCGTTAGCGCGACCTGCGTGCGCTGTCCTTCCTCCGGCGCGAATCCGCGTCCGCGTGCAGGCGTCCGGAAAAGCGATCTTCCAGCGCCCGAAATGTGGATAGGACAGACGTCAGGAACTCTACTAGGCCAGGGGCTTGCTTGGCTAGATTTATCGCTTTACTTCAGTTCATTTTGTGGAAATTCAACGGCTCTCAGCCGGTGAGCCTGCGGCTTCCTGCTCCGCTGCGGCCTCCATGTCCGCCAGCACGCCCTGCATGCGCTTGAACTCCGCGTGCCCATGCAGCGCGTTCAGCCGCGGGTCAGCCAGCATCTGGAAGAACCACGGGCAGCGGTCCTGCTCGGCTCGCTTCAGCTCGCCCACCGCGCTCTCCCGGTCGCCCAGTTCCAGGTACAGCGCCGGAGTGAATGACCGCATCACAAACCGCTCGTGGCTCAGCCACTGCATCCGTTCCAGCATCTCCGTAGCTTCCGGGCGGCGGCCCGCGCGGGCCAGCGCGTAGCCGAGCACCGCGGTGGCAATGTCAAAGTAGGGCGAGCGCCGGGTCAGGCTCTCGGCCAGTTTTACCGCTCGCGCGGCATCGCCCTGATAGGCCAGCACAATCGCGCCGTACAGGTCCGCTCCCTCATGCTCCGGAAACCGCTCCAGCGTGCGCTCCGCCTGCTCCCGGCTCTCCGCCGCTTCGCCCGCCAGGTGCAGCGCCCACGCCAGCCGCGCATTCAGCCAGGGCGAGTAGGCGTCCACCCGCAGCGCCGCGCGCAGCAGCTCCAGCGCCTCGGCAAACCGGTGCCGGCTCAGCGCAAACATCACCCGAGACCGCGTCGTCCACGGATCATGCGGCAGGTGCGCGCAGCCCGCAAAGGCCTGCAGCGCGCCGCGCAGGTCGTGGTGCACGTGAAAGCGCACCCAGCCCAGCGCCGGCAGCAGGGCATCCCGCCCCTCCACGGTCTCCGGAACCGCAGCGGCCGTCCTCTCCACCTGCTCGGCCGCCACTCGCGGAGCCATAAAGCCGTAAAGCGCCTGTGTCACGCAGATATTCGCCAGATCTACATGCGCAGCCACCAGCGTCGGGTCCAGCTTGGCCGCGCGGTGCATGTGCTGCAGCCCGTCCTGCATGGTGTGCCGCTGCAGGGTCTGCCACTCCTGATGCCCGCGCTGGAACAGCTCAAACGCCTCCCGCCGCGCCGGATCGTACTCATCGCCCACCGCCGGCGCAGCCGAGGCCGACAGAAACAGCCCGCCATCGCCGATGCGATACACCAGCCGCTCCACCAGTTCGGATTCCAGCCCCGCAATCCGCGCCTCCGGCACCAGAAAATCCTCAATCCATATCTGCGAGCCATCCTCCACGCGAATCATCTCCACGCGCAGCCGGTAGTGCATCGGCATCGATCGCAGCGTGCCCGTCAGCACCAGGTCCGCCTCCAGCGCCTTGCCCACTTGCAGAGCCGTCATTCCGCGCTGCGCCAGCGTAAAGCTGGAGTCCCGCGCCAGCATCGTTGCCGGAACAATGCGGCCTCCCGTCAGCCGCGCCAGCGTCTCCTCGGCCACCGCGGCGCCCAGATGCGCGGGCACGTTCATCCCGGTGGCAAACGGCAGAATCGCCAGCCTTGGCAGCGTCTCCGCTCCCGCCTTTTCATAGGATCGCGCCGGGACCGTCAGCCGGTAGCCGCGCTTGTAGATCGTCTGGATGCAGTCATCCGGCTGCAGCTTCGCGCGCAGCGCAGACACGCACCGCGTCACGCTGTCGGCCGTGACATGCACCTCGCCCCACAGCGCCTTTCGCATCACCAGCGGAGTCACAATCTGCCCCGCGCGGCGCAGCAGCAGCCGCAGCGCATCCAGCTCTTTCGGGGGCAGGTGGATTACGGCATCCCGGCGAAGCAACGTGCCATCCGGCTCCAGCCGGAAGCTTCCAAAAACGTATCCCGTATGCCCGGCTTCGGGCTCGGTCACAGTCAGGCGTTTCATTCGAACCAACGCATTCCTTTGGGCGGCGGCGCATCCCGCCGTCTCGTGCTCACCCCTGCATCGGTTCGCAGCCTGCCGCTGCCGGGGCAATCCGTTCGGTCAATCCAGGGCAAAGAAAAATGGCTGCCATCCAGCCGGAAATTCGTGCATTTGTACAACTGTTTTTGTTAATTGCCCCATTATCTACCGGGAAATGCGTGATTTTTCGGCTGCAAACCGAATATTGTGCGGCAGTAATCCGGTTGGGTTACGGATTGGGCAACAGCATTCCCACCCTCTGCAACCCACGTAACGTGGTTCTTTCCTTGAAGGTAACATTCGCCGCTGTCCTGCCGCATGGCCGCGTCCGCGCAGCGCAAAAAGGGCAAGGCGCGCGGCCTTGCCCTTTTTGCGGCAGTGGCGTCCGGGCGCTACGGGTGCGGCCGGATCGCGTACGTCAGCCCCATCGTGAACTGCAGGGAGTTCCGCTTCGTCGGCGGCTCTGAGGCGGGCGGATCGTTCAGGTAGCTGTCCATCGTTCCCATGGAAAAGCTCAGGCTCTTGTACGCCGGAAACGCCACCAGGTTCGTCTCCGTCACCGAGTAGGCGTGCATGTTGTTGTAGGCCGGTATATACGACAGCCCCTGCGTAAACGAGAGCAGCTTCAGGTGCAGCATGTAGTTGGCGGAGTACGTGGAGCCCACCAGGTCCTGCTCCGTGCCGTTGGTCGTGCTGGTGATGAACAACTGCTTCTCGTACTGCACCGTGCCTTTCAGGTCCGCCTCCTGCCGCGGAGTCTTCAGCACCGTCCAGCCAAACCCGCCGCCGTAGATCTGCTGCAGATCCAGGTCCTGGCTGTAGTTGTGGTCAAAGGCCGTCTGCACCAGCGCAAAAAAGCGCGGCGAAAAGTACTCATCGCGCTCCGCGTCCGCGTGGTAGATCGCCGACTTTGTCACCACCTCCGGCACATACGCGCCAAGCGTGGTGGAGAAGTAGCCCGCCTGCGTAATCTTGCCGAACGAGCCCGTAAAGTCCATCGACGTGCGATTGCGCGGCCGCAGCCAGCTCACCGTGGGCACCACCCGCACCAGCCCAATGCCGCCGGAGAAGGTGTACTGCTTCTGCGTGGCCGTCACCACCGCCGCGCCCGCCGTCGCCTGTCCGCTCCACCCGGAGTAGAGCTTCGGCTCGTGGTTCACCAGCCTGTCCAGCGTGGCCTCGTCCAGCACGTAGCTCGTGTTCTTTACCGGAATGGTGACAGCCGGAGCGCCGGCCGCGGGCTGCACCGTGATCGCCTGCTTCTCCACCGCCAGTGTTCCCGCCGGAACCTGGCCCACGTTCTTCTTGCTGATCAGCTTTGCGCCCTTGCTCAGCACGGCGAACCGCTGGCTCGTATGCAGTTCCTTGATGTTGTCCCAGCTCAGCGTCAGGTCGCCCAGCGGAGCGCTGTGGAAGGTTACCTTGCCGTCCAGATCGCTCACCAGCTTGCCGTGCAGCGTGTCTCCGTTGCTCAGCACCAGCACATCCTCGTCCGCGGGCTTGCTCTGCGCCATTGCGGCAACAGGCAGGCACAGCAGCGCGCACAGCACCGCGTACAACTGCACAGCGCGGCGCACAGCCGCACCGGACCGGTCGCAACACAACACTCGTCGCATCATCTGGCCATCCACCTCATCTCAGAGTTGTGCCGAGCAAACAAAAACTCCGCTCAGCGTTTGCAATCCTGCGTATGAGTCCTGGGATGCACAACGCGTGCCCCGGCGTTGCAGGCCATGCGCAGACGCACACTGCCATTCTGCAGCCAATTGCGGTGTTCGCCGCAGCTATCTGCGTCTTTTCTTCCAAAAAAATTCCAGGATTTTCTGCTGCTCCGCTGCAACAATGCGCACTGAGGAACCCTGCGATGACGAACGCTGCATCGTATGCCCGCTGGTCGCTAGAGCCCTACTCCATCGGTATCAAGCTGCGCAATCTGCGCTCGCAAAAGCGCCTCACCCTGGCGCGTCTCGCCGCGGAAACCGGGCTATCCACCGCGCTGCTCTCCAAGCTGGAGACGGACCGCATGATCCCGACGCTGCCCACGCTCGCGCTCATCTGCCGCGTCTACGGGGTCGGTCTCGGCTACTTCTTTTCCGAGCCTGCCGGCCACACATTCTCCATCACCCGCAAGGTCAGCCTGCAGGGCGCAAGCCGCGGCGCGGAGTCCGCGCGGCTCATCCCGCTCAACGCGCAGTCCACCAATCCGCGCCTGATCACGCGCCTGCTTGAGGTTATCCCCGGAGGCACGCCCTGCGCGCCGCTTCCCGATGAGGAGGCCTGCGCCGTGCTCTATGTGCTGGAGGGCCGCCTGAAGGTGGAAACAGGCGGCGTGGTTGAGATTCTGGAGGCCGGCGACTGCGCCTACATGGAGACGCAGATCGCCCTCTCTCTCTGCGCGGATGGCGACGAGCGCTGCCGTGTGCTCACGGTTGTGCCCGGCACGCCGCACTCCACCTGATTCCGCGCCGCACGCCGCCGCGCAGCGTTGTTGTTACGCTGCGGAAACCGTCTGCTCCATCGCAATGGCGCGCGGAAACAGCACGTTGTTTTCCAGGTGCACGTGGCGATGCAGGTCGCGCTCAAACGCGGCCAGCCCGTCATACAGGCCCACGGTCGTGGGGCAGGCGCCCGGCCACGCCATAAAGCCGTTCGTGCCCTCGCGCATCTCTTCCAGCAGAGCGCCGGCAGACTCGTGCTCGCTCACCATCATGCGAATCGGATTCTCCACGCTGCCAAAGCATGCCTCCGGCGTCTGATCGCTGCCGTTCAGCTTGCGCTCCTGCGCCTCGATGTACGGAAACAGAATCCGCTCTTCCTTGTGCAGGTGCAGCAGCAGATCATCGGCCAGCAGGCCAAGCTGCCGCTCAATCATGGTGGCCTCGGGATGCGTGGGGCCGTGCTTGCTTGCCACGCGCTCGGCCATCGCCGCCAGCCGGGGCAGCTCGCTGCGAATATACTCGTGGTGCGTTGCGACGATGTATTGCGTCAGCTCCGCCAGCGGCGCATTGGTAAAGTCCCGTGCCGCGGGAGCCGAGCCGTACGCGGCACTGTTCAGGCTGGCCACCACGGACTCCACATCCAGACCCTTCTGCGCGCAGGCCTCGGCCAGCGGACGGTTGCCCCCGCAGCAGTAGTCCAGGTGCAGGGTTTCAAAGACGCGAATGGTTGCGGGTTCTTCCAGCGCAATGGCGCGAAGTGTGGATTGTGCAGCGATCATGATGCGACCTCCTTGGTGCCTCAAGCTTCGATACTCCGAGCCTAGGCCGCTTCGTTTCGCGCCTCAGCGACTTTAGTCACGCCCCGCAAAACTTTCCTCCGCAAACCATGCCGCGCCCGATTGCCCAGACCGCCCTCAGTCTGTACGATGAGGGGTTATTTCAAGGACTCCCAACGATGCGACCCAACCTGAACCTTATGAAGGCGACCCTTACCGGCGCGCTTGGCGGACTGCTGTTCGGCTTTGACACCGTGGTCATCTCCGGCATCCTCGACTCCGTCGTGCGCCTCTACGGACTCAGCGACTACGGCAAGGGCTGGACCGTCGCCATTGCCCTCATCGGCACCGTCGTCGGCTCCTTCGGCGCGGGCGTAGTGGGCAACAAGCTCGGCGGCCGCGAGACCCTTCGCCTCACCGCCGTGCTCTACGTGCTCTCCGCCATCGGCAGCGCCCTTGCGTGGAGCTGGCCTTCGCTCATGGTCTTCCGCTTCATCGGCGGACTCGGCATCGGCGCCTCCTCCGTTCTCGGCCCCGTCTACATTGCAGAGCTCTCGCCCGCCAAGTGGCGCGGCCGCCTCGTCGGAGCCTTCCAGTTCAACGTCGTCTTCGGCATCCTCGTCGCCTACACCTCCAACTACCTCATCCGCCTGCTGCATCTCGGCGCAACGGAGTGGCGCTGGCAGGTCGGCGTCGCCGCCATCCCCGCCGCCGGATTTCTCGCGCTCCTCTTCGGCATCCCACGCAGCCCGCGCTGGTCCGCCTCCCGCGACCGCATCGATGAGGCGCTCGCCGTGCTCAAGCTGATGGGCGAGCCCGACCCCGAGGCCGAACTGGCCGACATCCGCGCCGCTCTTGCGCAGGAGCACGCCACCGCGCACGAGGCCGTCTTCCGCTGGAAGTACCGCTACCCGCTCTTCCTCGCCATCACCATCGGCGCGTTCAATCAGCTCGCCGGCATCAACGCCATTCTCTACTACCTCAACAACATCTTTGCCGCCGCCGGCTTCAGCCAGATCTCCGGCGACCAGCAGGCCATCGCCATCGGCTTCACCAACCTCATCTTCACCATGGTCGGCATGAGCGTGATCGACAAGCTTGGCCGCAAGACCCTGCTGCTCATCGGCGCCGCGGGCACCGCTGCTTGTCTCGCGGGCGTGGCCTGGATCTTCACCACCAACTCGCACCAGCACATGCTCGTCTGGCTGCTCGTCACCTACATCGCCTTCTTCGCGCTCTCGCAGGGCGCGGTCATCTGGGTCTACATCGGTGAGGTCTTCCCCAACCACGTCCGCTCCAAGGGCCAGGGCGTGGGCAACGCCAGCCACTGGATCATGAACACCGCCATCGCCCTTGAGTTTCCCGTGCTCGCCACGCGCATCGGCCGCGGCGCGCCCTTTGTCTTTTTCGCGGCCATGACCGCACTCCAGTTCTTCGTCGTCCTGCTTGCCTATCCTGAGACGAAAGGCCAGACCCTCGAAGAGCTGCAGCGCCACCTTATCCCTGCGGAGTAGTCCTCCGCGCGCCCGCTGAAACTCAGCCGCCTCGGGTGACATGCATCACCACTGGCGGCCCGGCTTTGCCCTATATCCTTCTTGTGGGACACTGAAGCAAAGGCAGACGGGCTCCCAGAGCCCGGTCAATTCGCCACGGTGAGGTCACACGCATGGAGCAGACGGCAGGTTCGGTTTCGGAACAAGTCAGGGAAGTCGTGGAGGCCGTCATGGAAGCCCTGCGCGTGCCCCGCGCGGAAGAGGTGTCGCCCACCTCTGTCGCCAACTCCTTTGAGGCCGAGGCCCTGCGCGGTGAGATCATCCGCGTAGGCCGCAAGCTCTGGGAGCGCCAGTACGTCGACGGCAACGGCGGCAACATCAGCGTGCGCCTCGGCTCCAAGTACGTCCTGTGCACCCCCACCATGATGAGCAAGGGTGACCTGGAGCCCGCTGACATCTGCCTGTCGGATATGGAGGGCAACATCCTCGCCGGCGACCGCCTGCGCACCAGCGAGCTTCTGCTCCACCTTGAGATCTACAAGTCCAACCCGCGCGCCCGCAGCGTCGTACACTGCCATCCGCCTTATGCCACGGCCTTCGCCATCACCGGCTCCGTGCCGCCCGTGGGCCTCATCTCAGAGTTTGAAATCTTCATCGGCCCCATCGCCTTGGCCCCGTATGAAACCCCCGGCACCCAGGCATTCGCTGAGTCAGTGCGACCCTACGTGCACAACCACAACACCATCCTGCTTTCCAACCACGGCGTCGTCTGCTGGTCCGACACGGTTACCCACGCCGAGTGGCTCATCGAGATCCTCGACACCTACTGCAAGACCGTCCTCATCGCCCAGCAGGTCGGCAAGCCTCTGCAGCCCATCTCCAGCGAAAAGATTCAGGAGATCCTCGCCCTCAAGCGCCGCATGGGCTTCCCGGACGCGCGCATGGCCGGCCAGCCTGACCCCGCCGCGCCCGATTCCGCCGCCAGCGCCGAACTCGACCGGCTCGTCCGCCAGGTCGTCAACCGGCTGGAGGGGCGCGGATAGCCCCATGACGGGCAAAATGCCAAATCATGCTAGAATGGTTTTACGCTCAGTGATTTGGTCGTGAGCGGCAGTTTGCCCCTCTCAAGGCAAGTTTGCCTGGCACAGTTTCCCCAAGCCCCTACAGCGTATCCAGTCCGCCTCCCGCCCCGCGGAGCCGCGCAGCCCTGTTCAGTGCTGCGGCAGGCCCGGGCAGTTTGCGGGGAGCCTGGAGCCGGCCGGCAGTGTGCCGCCCGGCGTAACAGTCGCGTGTGGCAGCTCCGGGTTGTGAGCCCCTCGTCTTGAGGGATAGCTCGCCAGCCAGTCCCAGGGACCTTACGGTTCTCCCTTACGCAATTACACAGGAGGTCCGCGCCGGGCGTGTATTCCGGCGAGCCTCAACCCCGGTTTCGCCCGCAGCCGCCCCGGCGGCAGTGCGGTGTTCGGAACCCACAGGAATCGACGTATTTTGACCACTCAGTTTTCGCAGTTTGCTCTTTCGTCCGCCCTTATGGCGCGGCTCGACGCCAACAAGTTCAACACCCCCACGCCCGTCCAGGCAGGCGCAATTCCCCCGGCACTGGAAGGCCGCGACGTGCTGGCCACCGCGCAGACCGGCACCGGCAAGACCCTCAGCTTCCTCGTCCCCGTGGTGGAGATGTTGCAGAAGACCGAAGGCCGTGGCGCCCATGCGCTCGTCCTGCTGCCCACCCGCGAGTTGGCCATGCAGGTGGAGACCGCCTTCCGCGCCATCCGCACCAGCCCCTCGCAGACCTCGGCCCTGGTCGTCGGCGGCCTCTCTGAGGGCGCGCAGCTCGACGCCATTCGCCGCGGCGCTCGCCTCATCGTGGCCACGCCCGGCCGGCTTGAGGACTTCCTCAAGCGCAAGCTGGTCAAGCTCGACCAGGTCCGCATGTTGGTGCTCGACGAGGTGGACCGCATGCTCGACATGGGCTTCCAGCCTGCCATCGCCCGCATCGCGGCCACCCTGCCGACGGCCCGCCAGACCCTCTGCTACTCCGCCACGCTCGAAGGCGCCGTGCAGGAGGTCACCCGCAAGTACCTCAACAACCCGGAGCGCATTGAGATTGGTTCCGTGCTCAAGCCCTCGGCAAATGTGGAGCTTCGCACCTTCGAGGTCGCTCCCGACAAGAAGCAGGAGCTGCTGGAGCACCTGCTGGATGCCGAGCAGGGCAGCTTCCTCGTCTTCGTGCGCACCAAGCACGGAGCCGACCGCGTCGCCCGCCGCCTCTCCCGCTCCGGCTGGTCGGCCACCCAGATTCACGGGGACCGCAGCCAGTCGCAGCGCAACTCGGCCCTGCGCAGCTTCTCTGAGGGGCGCCACCGCGTCCTCGTCGCCACTGACGTTGCCGCCCGCGGCATCGACGTTGCCCACGTCGCGCACGTGGTCAACTATGACCTGCCCAAGGTGCCCGAGGACTTCGTTCACCGCGTGGGCCGCACCGGCCGCGCCTCGGCCCGGGGCGTCGCCTCCACCTTCGCCGGACCGGCGGAGCGCGGCGATCTCAAGCGCATTGAGCGCGCCCTGTCCATCCAGATGAAGCGCTTCCGCGTCCGTTCCGCCGACGAGAACGCCGCCTAGCCCACTCCAGCCCGCCGGGACTCCAAATCGGCGGGCTGGGTCCGCGTGTCCAGGTCCGCGTGTCCAGGTCCGCGTCCCGATCAGCGCGAGTTTCGTTGACTCTACGCCCTGATTCGAGTATTCTGGAGTCCTTGCGCGGTGTTGCGTCTGGGGTCTGTGTGTATGCACCCCGATCCAGCCGGTAAGCTGTCCTCGCAAGAGGATTTACCGGCACAGGCCACCGGCTGCGGAGCGCGATGAACGCGTTCTTTTCAGCCAGAGCCCACAGTGGGCTAACCCCCGCAATCCACACCCGAACAGGCGTGTTTGGCAGTGGGTAAAACTCAGGCCCGTGCATATTGCGTGGGCAAAAGCGCTTTGCGCTGCGATTTTGTTTTGGCTGTGCGGCAGCCCGGGGAAACCCAATTGCAACCGGCCGCGCAGGTTTTTTAGAGGGCAGGAGAGAGATGTCGACCTTTGTTCCGAGCGGCAAGAATATTGACCGCAAGTGGTATGTGGTGGATGCCAGCGGCCAGACTCTGGGCCGGCTGGCCACCAAGGCTGCCAGCGTCCTCAGCGGCAAGCTGAATCCCCAGTATGTTCCGTACATCGACGTGGGCGACCACGTGATCGTCATCAATGCGGAGAAGGTGCGTCTGACCGGCCTCAAGGCCCAGAGCAAGCTCTATCGCCGCTACACCGGCTTCCCCGGTGGCCTGCGCGAGGAGTCCTTCACCCGCCTGCTTGCCCGCAAGCCGGAGAAGATTCTGGAAGAGGCCATCAAGGGCATGCTGCCCAAGACCAAGCTCGGCCGCTCCATGGGCTCCAAGCTCAAGGTCTATCGCGGCGACAAGCACCCCCACGAGGCCCAGAAGCCCGTGGCTTTGGATATCGCATAACGGTTTTTGGCCGTGCTCCCCAACGGAGCCGGCGGAGAGAGTCAGGAGAGAATGGCAGATCTGGTTCAATACTACGGGACGGGCCGCCGCAAGTCGGCGATTGCCCGCGTCTTTCTGCGCCCCGGTACGGGCGAGTGGAAGGTCAACGGCAAAGCATTCGAAGAGTACTTCGTCACCGAGCAGCAGCGCGCAGCTGCCAAGCGCACCCTCGTGGTCGCCGAGCTCGCCTCCAGCTTTGACGTTGTCACCACCGTGTCCAGCGGCGGAGTCGCAGCACAGGCCGATGCCGTCAAGATGGGCGTGGCCCGCGCATTGATCCAGTTCAACCCGGAACTGCGCAAAGCCCTCAAGGCTGAGGGCCTGCTGACCCGCGACGCTCGCGTCAAGGAGCGCAAGAAGTACGGTCAGAAGGGCGCCCGCAAGCGGTTCCAGTTCTCCAAGCGCTAGTGTTTGGGCCTTCGTGGCCGGCCTTTTTGCACGCCGGCCACGGGCAGCCCACGCTGTTGTTCAATCTCCCGCAAAAGCGGGTTCAATTCGGGCCAGACGAAGGTTAGCCCGGATGCAATCCACGAAGGAGGCCCATTGGCCACGATCACTATGAAGGAGCTGCTCGAAGCGGGTGTTCACTTCGGGCATCAGACCAAGCGCTGGAACCCCAAGATGAAGGAATACATCTTCGGCGAGCGCAACGGGATCTACATCATCGACCTGCAAAAGACGCTCAAGCTGTTCAAGGACGCGTCCAAGTTCGTTACTGACCTCTGCGCCAGCGGCAAGACGATCCTCTTCGTCGGCACCAAGCGCCAGGCTCAGGACGCCGTGGCCGAAGAGGCCAACCGTGCAGGCATGCCCTACATCAACCAGCGCTGGCTGGGTGGGCTGCTCACCAACTGGGTGACGGTGCAGAAGTCGGTGAAGCGCCTTCAGGAGCTGGACGAAATGGCCGTGGATGGCCGCTACGAGCTGCTGACCAAGAAAGAAGTCATTCGCCTCGAGCGCGAGCGCAAGCATCTGCAGGCCAACCTGGCCGGCATCAAGAATATGAAGCGCCTGCCCGACGCCCTCTTCATCGTTGATTCCAACAATGAGGCGATCGCCGTCAAGGAAGCCCGCAAGCTCGGCATTCCGGTCGTCGCCGTGGTCGATACCAACTGCGACCCCACCGTGGTCGATTACGTGATCCCGGGCAACGACGACGCCCTCCGCGCCATTCGCCTCTTCACCTCCAAGATCGCCGACTCGGCGGCCGAGGGCGTGAACCTGGTTGGCGACAAGGCCTTCGCTGAGGAGATCCCGGTCGTGGCTGAAGAAGCTGTCGCCGTCGATGCAACCTCCACTGAGGACGTCGATCTGGAAGCGGCCCTGGGCGGCGGCATCCGCAAGGCCCCCGCGGCTGAGGCAGCCCTGGACGAGATCGAGGCGGCCGAGGGCGCTCTGTAATCTTACCGGCGCACCCCGTGCGCTTACTAAGACAAGCGTGGCCGCATCCATTCGGTGCCACGCTTTTCTTATGCCGGGACACCCCGGCCTGAACCCGTTCGATACTGGAAAAGAGAGATGACGACCGTGAGCGAAAAGATTGATGCCAAGCTGGTAAAAGAGCTTCGTGACAAGTCCGGCGCGCCTATGGGCGACTGCCTGAAGGCCCTGCAGGAGAGCAAGGGCGACATTGAAGATGCCTTCGTCGTGCTGCGCAAGCGCGGCATGGCCTCGGCCCAGAAGAAGGCCGCCCGCACCACCAACGAGGGCACCGTGGGCACCTACATCCACGCCGGCGGCAAGATCGGCGTCCTGCTTGAGGTCAACTGCGAGAGCGACTTCGTGGCCCGCACTGAGGACTTCCAGGAGCTGCTCAAGGACATCGCCATGCACATCGCGGCCACTGACCCCCGCTACGTGCGCTCCGAGGACGTCACCCCCGAGGACATGGAGCGCGAGAAGGAGATCTACCGCGCCCAGGCTACCGCCACCGGCAAGCCCGCCCCGGTCATCGAGAAGATCGTCGAGGGCAAGATGGCCAAGTTCTATGAGGAGGTCTGCCTTCTGGAGCAGCCCTTCATCAAGGATCAGGCCGTCAGCATCAAGGAACTGATCGCGCAGAAGGTTGGCAAGCTCGGCGAGAACATCACCGTCCGCCGCTTCGCCCGCTTCAAGGTCGGCGCGCCCGACTGGACCGTGGCCCAGACCAAGGCCGTCGAAGCCGCAGCCGAGTAACCCCTGCGGCACCGCCGCGAACTCACTGGCCCGGAGCATCCGCTCCGGGCCTTTTCTTGTGGAAGTACATTTCCGGCTCTGTCTACTTTTTGCCCCAGAAGTCAGGGGAAGAAGTGATCCACGAATCCGGCACATAGCTGATCTGAGGCCCGAGGGCGAAAAGATCGCTTTCACTCGATTCCACATCTGCAGTCAGGCTGTTCTGGAGCGTCTTGAGCTGGTCTTCGCCCACGCTTTCACGGAACTTCTTGCCGTTGTCATGCATGATGTCCACCGTGGCAAGAGACTCCATGGGAGTGACGAGGATGTAGGTAATGCCGCTGCCTTCGCCGTACATCTTCTGGAACATGGCCCAGTGTGCCTCGGGCAATGCCGACTGATAGGCCTTTACCATCAGTTTCACGGTACGCTCCCAGTCCTCGCCACGGCTGCGACGAACATGGAACAGAACAATCCGCATAAAGCGCATCTTCGAGAGATCGAGTGGATGCATCAGGCTCAGATCCTTCTCGTACGAGTAGATGCTGCTTTGGCGGGAGACAATCAGCGGGGCCTCCGCAGCATTGTTCGTTCTCAGCGTGTCCATCAGCTTGGGCATCGCCATGGTTACTTCGTGATTCTTTTGCAGATCCGCAAAGGAGTCAAAGCCGCTCAGGTAGAGAAGCCGGTTATGACCGGTGATGGACCACAGTGCGAGGTAGTGGCTTGGGGCCTTGGCCGCATGCATGGCCTGGACCTCTTCCTGTTCAAGCTTTGCGTATGCGTTGTTCTGGTTGGGCTTCAGTTCCAGATTGTTCACGAAGAGGTACTTGCTGGGAGGACCGGTCTGGCCGGCTTCCTGCTGGGCAACAACCGCAGGAGCCGGGCTAAATGTGATCGCGGCGAACATAAGGCATAGGGAGCCCACGCTAACATGGTGAAATTTCACGGGAGTAACCTCCGGGGGGCGCAATTCGGGGAGGCGGCCAGCATAGCACCGTTCCAGGCAGCCAGTCTGTAAATCTTTCTCCGCCATGCAGACAGAGCAGGACTCATACTCGAAGTCCGGCCGCTCCATCCATGTCAACACCCCAAATGCCCGGTTGCCCCACCCTTGTCGCTTCGCGCCAGCGAAGGACAGGGTGGGAAGCGCACTCCATCTACCCAGTCCTTGTCATCTTGAGCGAGCGCAGCGAGTCGAAAGATCCGCGGTTGTCTGTCCCTGCCTCCCCCTCGAGCCCGGCCGCTCCATCCGTCTCAACACCCCAAATGCCCGGTTGCCCCGCCCTTGTCGCTTCGCGCCAGCGAAGGACAGGGTGGGAAGCGCGCCCCCATCTACCCAGTCCTTGTCATCTTGAGCGAGCGCAGCGAGTCGAAAGATCCGCGGTTGTCTGTCCCTGCCTCCCCCTCGAAGTCCGGCCGCTCCATCCGTGTCAACACCCCAAATGCCCGGTTGCCCCACCCTTGTCCCTTCGCGTCAGCGAAGGACAGGGTGGGAAGCCCCCTGTCAACACCTCAAATCCTCATCCGTCTTCTAACCCACTGAAAACAAACCGAAAAATCCGGAACAAACTTTGCGAAGTATTTCCCGCACCTCAGCTAACCTTGAATTATGTCGAGAGCCACAACCAAGCTAAAAGCTAGCAGCTGATAGCTAGAAGCCGGGGGTGGGGGCACCCCCCCCACCCCCCCCAATATTTTTCTTTTCCAGAGAAATCGTGCGAAAAATTACGCAGTCGTCTTTTCCAGATCTTCGCTTTTTCGCTCTGCGGAATCCAGACACGCTGCCGTTCCGCGCGCCATCGTCTCTTGTGCGATACTCAAAATTGGCATGTATAAGCGGATTGTTCTCAAGCTTTCAGGAGAAGCGCTCGCCGGGCCTCGTGGCTTCGGTCTGGACGCCGATAAAGTAGCCTCCATCACCGCCGAGCTGGCAGACGTACACGAGTTGGGCGTTGAGATAGGCATCGTTGTCGGCGGCGGAAACTTCTTCCGCGGCGTCGCCGAGCAGGCCAGGGAGATGGATCGCGTCGCCGCCGACAACATGGGCATGCTCTCCACCGTCATCAACGCCATCGCGCTGCAGGATGCGCTGGAGCAGCGCAGCGTGCAGTGCCGCGTCATGACCGCCGTCTCCATGAACCAGATAGCCGAGCCGTACATCCGCCGCCGCGCCGTCCGCCATCTGGAGAAGGGCCGCGTGGTCATCTTCGCCGCCGGCATCGGCAACCCTTTCTTCTCCACGGACACCGCCGCCAGCCTCCGCGCCATGGAGATCAAGGCGGACGTGCTGCTCAAGGGCACCAAGGTCGAGGGCGTCTACAACGCCGACCCGGTCCTGGTGAAGGACGCCGTCAAGTACGACGAAATCACCTACATGGACATCCTCAAGCAGGGCCTTAAAGTCATGGACCTCACCGCCGTAAGCCTCTGCAAGGACAACAACCTCCCCATGATCATCTTCAACATGAACCAGCCGGGCAACATCCGCCGCGTTGTCCTTGGCGAGAAGGTCGGCTCCCTGGTCACGGCCTAGCCGGCCCGGCGCCGCAGTTTCAGACTCTGGGCGGGGGCTCAGGCGTATCCGGCCGTTTCCCGCGGCCGTTCGGAGATCGGTAATCCGTGGTAGAAGCTCGCAAGCCAGCCCCGCTTAAAGCGCTCACAGGACTGCGCAGCTTTGCGGCCGTCAATATCGTCTTCTTTCACTTTTCTGATCCCAGGTGGTTCGGCTGGTTTGCGCCCATCATCAATGCAGGCTACGCCTCCGTCAGCTACTTCATCCTGCTCTCAGGCTTCGTGCTGGGCTACAACTACAACGCCCGCGCCCGCGCCGGCCAGCTGGACCTGGTGCGCTTCTACAAGGCCCGCTTCACGCGCCTGTACCCCATCTATTTCCTCAGCCTGCTCCTTGCCTGGCGCATGGTGGCCAGGGAGTACGCCGCGCACACCCACGCCATGTTCTGGACCGGCATGGTGCTCACGCCGCTCATGCTGCAGGGCTGGATACCGGAGATTGCCACCTTCCTCAACACGCCTGCCTGGACCATGTCCGCCGAAGCCTCCTTCTACGCCGTCTTCCCCTGGATGGCGCGCTGGAAGAAGCCGGCCAGCATTCGCCGCCACGTCTGGAAGCTCTTCGGCGTCTGGATGCTCGGGCTGATCCCCGGCACGCTGTACATCCTCTTCAATCCTGACGGCATCGGTCATCCCGACCGCTGGAGCTGGGGACCGTGGCTGCAGGCGCTCAAATACACGCCCCTGCCGCATCTGGCCAGCTTTGTCTTCGGCGTCCTGCTGGCTGAGCTGGACGAGGTCTTGCCCCGCTCGGGCCGCTTTCGGCTCATTCTCGGAGTCTTCGGCTTCACCGTCACCTTCGGCCTTCTCTCGCTTGGCGCAGCGGTTCCGTATGCCCTGCTGCACGACGGCCTGCTGATGCCGCTCTTCGGCTGCATCGTGCTCGGCCTGGCGGGCAACAATCCGCTGGCCTATGCCCTCGGCGCACGCCCGCTGGTCTTTGTCGGAGAAGCCAGCTACTGCCTCTATCTGCTTCACTTCAACATGTGGAACCTGATTCACGAGACGCACGTGCTCAACAAGCTGGGCCTCAGCCGCTTCGATCCGTGGCTCAGTTACGCGCTGCTGATTGTCATGGCACTCTTTGCCCTGCACTTTGTTGAGAAGCCGGCCCAGCGCCAGCTCCGCAAGTGGATGTCAGCCGCCTAAGCTAAACGTGCGGTTGCCGCCCGCCCGGCAGGCGCGTTCCAGCCGGTGCAGGGAAGCGGCGTCCTGCCGCGCATTGTGCCTCTCGCCAGCTGGAGCCAGAGCCGCAGGACAGTGCCCGGCATGGCCCTGCAGCGATAAGGCAGCCGCGCCAGCGCACACGGCATCAGCGCAGCAAAAAGCCCAGCCGCTCGGCTGGGCTTTTCGGTTTTGCCGGGTCGCCGTCTTACGGGGTGACCGACTGCAGTGAGTGGTTGCCGTGCGGCACCATGACCAGCGCCGTCGGCTGGAAGCCCGTCGGGTACGGCGTGGACTGCGTCGCCTTGATCGTGCCCGTGTTGGGATCCAGCTGGAAGCCGGAGATGGAGTTGCCCAGGAAGTTCGCCGTGTACACAAAGCGGCCCAGCGCCGGGTCAATGGCCAGATTCACCGGCTGCGTGTCCGTCGAACTCCCCGAGCTGCCCGTTGCGTTCACTGCGGACGCGGGTGTGCCCGTGGCCAGGTCAATCACGTAGGCGGAAACCGACGAATCCAGTTCGTTGGAGACGTACATGTACTTGCCGCGAGGATCAATGGCCACCGAGGTCGGCTGGTTGCCCGTCTTGAAGGGGCCGTTGATCAGGAAGCTCAGGATGCTGCCCGACTGAATGCCGAAGCCAACCAGTTGGTTTGAGGCAAAGTCGGTTACATACACAAACCGGTTGGTCGGGTCAGAGGCCACTGCGCTCGGCTTCACGCCAGCCTTGTAGGGGCTGGCCACCGTCGGCGTCAGTGATCCGCCCGAGCCTACCACGTAGCCGAACAGCCAGCCCGGATTCGCGTTGCTCGTGGTCGTGCCGCCCGGGTTGTATGCCGACTGGTCATACGCCGTCACGTAGGCAGCGTTGTTGTTCGCCAGCACTGTGATGCCCGTGGGAACCAGCGTGTCGTTCGGATAAGCCGGCAGGGTCAGGGTCTGCTGCGCCGTAATGGCGCCAATCGCGCCCGTGGACGTCGAAAGCGCGTACTCCGTCAGCGTGGCTGTCGTGGTGCCGGAGACGACGTACAGGTACGTTCCCGCCGCGTTTACCGCCAGCGCTACCGGAGAGGTGCCCAGGCTTACGGAATCCTTCTTCGTCAGCTGGCCGGTGTATGCCACCTCAAAGTGCACCACGCTGCCGTCTGTGTGGTTGGCCACGTAGAGGCTGTTGTACGTGGGAGAAACCGCCAGGGCCACCGGATTGACGCCACCGGAAGAGACCGGCGCACCGGCCGTGCGCAGCGCGCCAGACTGGGAATCGACCGCGTACGTCTGAATCTGTCCGTCGCTCGAGGTTCCCGAACCGGCGGAATTGGCGACAAACAGATAGTCGATGGTGACAAGCTGGCAGGCGGTCAAAAGGGTGGCCACTAGAAGGCCGATCGAAGAGACCAGAAAGAGCTGGCTCAATTTGCTGAACTTCATGCGCTTCCTTCGTCGTGGGCCTTGGATGTGTAGCCCAAAAGAGAACGTGTTTTAGGTTGCCCCGTATGTATTGTAAAAGCCCTGTACGGGGTGTTGCTACCGTTGCCCGGCGCGGGCCGGGACTCAACTGCTCAAACCGTGTGCAGCCAGTCCAAACTCGCAGACTGGCCGCAAGTTACTTCTTCGTGCCGCCGTGCGGAATGGCCGCCACCGAGGTCGGCTGGGCATTCGCCTTGAAGGGCGAGGTCTGCGAGATCAGCAGTGTCCCGTTCGTCGCACTCAGCTGGAAGCCGGAAACCGTGTCACCCAGAAAATTCGCCGTGTACAGATACTGGTTCAGCTTGGGGTCGATGCCGAGCGCCACCGGCTGCGTTCCCGTGGCGTAGGTGCCCAGCAGGCTCAGCGTGCCGTTGTTCACCGAGTACGCGGTTACGTTGGAGTCCTGCGAGTTGGCCACGTAGGCAAACGCGCCCGTGGCGTCCAGCACGATTGCCATCGGCTGGTTGCCCGCCGGGAACGGGCTGCCGCCCACCGGGGTCAGCATGCCGGAGTTGATGGAGTACGCAAGCACATGGGCCTTGGCATAGTCCGTCACATACAGGTGCGTTCCGCTGGGGTCGCTCACCACCGCCGAGGGCTGCGTTCCGGCCGCGAAGGGCACGCCGCCATTCAGCGCCGTCAGCGTTCCGTCGGAGTTCACGGCAAAGCCGAAGATGTAGCCGCCGCTGGTGGTCGTGTCATACGCGGTCACGTAGAGATACGCGCCCGAGGCCGCGGTCGTGATCGCCGTCGGCGTCATCACGTGCGTCGGATTGCTGGGCAGGATCAGCGGCCAGTAGTTGCCGCCCACGCCGCTGTCGGCCACCACCGGGCCCAGCGAGCCGTCCTTGTTGATCGGGTAAATCGCCAGCGAGCCGGAGCACGGCGCCGCGGTGGAGCACGTCGGCAGCGGCTGGTAGGTGTCCAGCACATACAGCCACGAGCCCTTCACCGTCATCGCGATAGGAAATACGCCCGGCGTGTTCGTCGTGTTCTGCGGATACAGCTTGCCGTCGTTGCCGATCACAAACTGCACAATCGTGTTGTCGTCGCTGTTCACCACGTACAGGTTGTTGTTGTCCGGCGAGGTGGCCGAGGCAACCGGATTCCGCCCGCCCGAAGGGAACGGCGAGGCCGGAATCTGGCGCATGTGTCCCGACTCCTGGTTCACCTCAAAGACGTCGACCTCACCGTAGTCATTCGGGCCTGCCGCCTTGGCGCTGGTCACATACACAAAATCCGCGGTCAGCGAGTCACTAAACTGCGAGCACGCGGTTACAAGTCCGGACGCCAGAAGGCTGGCCGTGGCGGCCAGCAGTAGCTGGCCCTTTTTGTTCAACTTCATGCGCATCTTTCGTCAGTGGCCAGAACCGATGGCCCAAAAACCGGTTGTGGATTCGAACCGCGCATGCCCGGGTGCTCAGGGCACTTGCGGTCCGGCCGCTATTGTCTTCAGGGAAGCTGCCGCTTCCGGAACCTAAGGCAGGGACCGCCATGCGGCAAGTCCCTGCCCCTGCAACAGAACAACGAATCGCGCGCTAGCTCGTACGTCCGGTCACCACGCACCAGGCCGCCGGTCCATTCAGCGGATAGTTGCGGTTGGCCGTACCAGGCAGGTTGTTCAGCACGCCTGAGTTCTGGTCGATCACGCGTCCGGTCACCGTCGAATCGTTGAAGTTGGCCGTGTAGATGAACTGGTTCGAGGGATCCTCCAGCATGCACTGCGGTCCCGCGCCGCTGCCAAACGGGCTGCCGGGAAGCGTGGTCAGCTGGTGGGTCGCCGGATCAATCACATAGCCCGCGATGCCGCTCTGCGTGTTGTTCTTGTCCTGGTTGTTACCCTGGTTGGCCACGTACACCCACTTGCCCTTGTTCTCCACCAGCAGAACGATCGGATTCGACAGGGATGAAGCACCCGGAACCGCGCCGCCCGTCTGCGACTGCAGAGCGCCGTTGCTGCCGATCGTGAAGGGCAGAATCTGGCTCGGCGAGGTCACGTTGTTCACCGTGATCGGGTCGTTCGTGAGCACGTACACATAGCCGCCGCCGCTCATAATCGCGGTTGCCTGCGCGATGTTCAGCGGCTGCGTGCTGTTCTGGTTCACCGTCAGCTGGCCGTTCGCCGCGTTGTACGTGTACGGGAAGGCCTCGTCGCCGGTCGCGGGCGTTCCGCTTACCGTCAGGATGTAGCCCGAAACCAGGTTGAAGTCGATGGGGTTTGCCGGAACCGGGAAGTACGACAGCGCCGTACCGCTGGCCGAGGTCACCTGGGCATTCACCACCAGTGACAACCGGCCCGTGTTCTGGTCAACCTTGAACGCCGTGATGTCGCCGCAGGACGTCGCGTTCGGTCCCAGCGCCAGCGAGCAGGACGCGTTCGACGGCGAGTCGTGGTCCAGCACATAGATAAAGTTGCCCGAGGCGTCTCCGATCATCCGGAACGGGTTGATGCCCTGGGTGTAGAACGTCTGCTGAGGCGCCAGCACGCCGTTGCCGCCAATCGAAAACTGCGTGATGTTGGCGTTCTGGCAGGGGTCTGCCGTGGTGCAGGTCGAGCCACCCGACGAATTGACGCCCTGGTTCAGCACATACAGAAATCGACCGCCCGTAAGCATCACCGCGCGGCCCGGGTTCGCCCCGCCCGACGAGATGGGCAGACCGTTTATGGGCAGCAGCTCGCCCTTGTTGTGGTCAATCTTGAATCCGCTGATGATGCCGTTACCGGAGGATTGGGCAGTCGCCGTTCCTGTCACATACAAATAACCGACGGAGTAACTCTGGACGCAAGACGTAATTCCGAGGACCACGCCGGCAGAAAGGGCGCTCATCAGAAGAGTCTTGCCGAATTTCGTGAACTTCATGCGATTCCTTCATCCTGGTCCGGCGTGCGCCGCCAAGTTTGCTAATTCCGCAGCAGAGCTGGGTTGGGTTGGGTCCCTGATGCATTGTAAAAGGCAAGGGCGTCTTATGCCTAGTTTCCGCCCCAAACGCTGGAAAATACCGCTTTTTCTTCCGTCCCGATTTCGGTTCGGTGGGCTCAAATCGCCCTTCCTCGCGTCCCGGCAGGACAAACCGGCAATACAAATTGAAATACGTTTAGCTCTTGGACCGTACAGGCCCCGGAAAGTCATCGTACATCGCCGCCCGTTCCGTGGCGCTGAAGCGCCAGGTCAGCTGCAGGCCCGCAGACAGCCGAGGCCGCGGCAGGGTTTCTCCGCGGCCTCGGGAGCGTGTCTGTCGGTTGTCTTGCGTCTACCAAACCCGGCAGGAGTTGACAGGATACATGGGCTGCCCCTTCTTGCAGCCAAAGGCTTTGCCGAACTCGTCAAAGTTCTGCACCGTGCCGTTCACGCGCCACCGGCCCGGAGAGTGCGGGTCCACCAGCGCCGACTGCCGCGCCGACTGCTCCGTCTGGTTCTGGCACCACACCTGCGCAAAGCCGATGAAGTAGCGCTGTGCCTCGGTGTAGCCGTCGATCTTCTCGTCAATCGACTTGCCTTCGGCCGCCAGCGTGTCCAGCAGTGCCTGGTAGGCGATGCGCAGGCCGCCGTTGTCGGCCGTGTTTTCGCCCAGCGTCAGCTTGCCGTTCAGCATCTGCGCCGCAGCGCCGTCGTGCGCCGGGGCTGCTTCAAAGCCGTCGTACTCCTTCACCTCGCAGTCGGTCCGCTCGGTAAAGGCCTTGCGGTCGGCCGGAGTCTGCCACTCGCGCAGGTTGCCCTTGCCGTCGTACTGCGAGCCCTCGTCGTCAAACCCGTGCGTAATCTCGTGGCCAATCACCACGCCGATGCCGCCAAAGTTCACCGCCGGGTCAATGGTGAAGTCAAAGAACGGAGGCTGCAGAATGCCGGCCGGGAAGTTGATGTCGTTCATTGACGGGTTGTAGTAGGCATTCACCGTGGGCGGTGTCATGTCCCACTCCTTCTCGTCCACCGGCTTGCCCAGGTGGCTCAGATCCCAGTTGCGCGCAAACACCGCTGCCCTCTGCATGTTGCCCAGCGCGTCGGCCCGGTTCACCTTCAGCGCGGAGTAGTCCCGCCACTTCTCCGGGTATCCGATCTTGTTGCGCACCATGGCCAGCTTTTCCGCGGCGGCCTTCTTCGTGGCTTCGCTCATCCAGGGCAGTGTCTTGATGTCCTCGCCCAGCGCCGTTTCCAGCGCGGCCACCAGCTTGTCCATGCTTGCCTTGGCCGCAGGCGGGAAGTTCTGCTTCACCCAGTCCTGGCCCACGGCCTCGCCCAGAAAGCGATCCGTCGCCACGGTGCACTCTTTCCAGCGCGGCATGGGCTCCTTCTGCCCGGCAAGCGTCTTGCCGAAGAAGGCGAAGTTTTCGTCGTAAAAGGCCTTGGGCAGGTCCGTCGCGGAGCCGTGAATTACGTGCCAGCGCAGGTAGGCCTTCCACGCGCTCACCGGCTCGGTCTTGATCAGCTCGTTCACGGCCTTGAAGTAGTTCGGCGTGGCCACGTTCAGTGTGTCAAAGTGGCCCACCTTCACGTCTTTGAAGTACACCGCGTAGTCAAAGTCCGGCGTCAGCTTCTGCAGGTCGGCAACTGTGTAGATGTGGTAGCGGTTCTCCGGCGTGCGCATGTCCGTGCGACTGGTGGAGGCCTTGGCCAGCGCTGTTTCCATCCGCATCACGGCCTCGGCATCTTTCGCCGCCTGCTCCGGAGTCTCGCCCGCCAGCGTGAACATCTTCGTCACGTGCGCCACATACTCCTTGCGGATGGTCTGGAAGCGCGCGCTGTCCACGATGTAGTAGTCACGATCCGGCAGCGACAGGCCCGCCTGGTAGATGCCGGCAATCTGCTTGGAGGAGTCCTTCGTGTCCTGCTCCACCCCAAAGTGAAACAGTGGCGCCGGGTCGCCCTGCGCCGCCAGCCCGCCCACCAGGGCGGCCAGCTTGTTCTTGTCCTTCAGCGCGGCAATCTGGTCCAGAGCCGGTTGCAGCGGCTTCAGGCCTTCCTGATTGATGAGCGCCGTGTTCATGCAGGAGGAGTAAAAGTCTCCGTACTGCTTCTCCAGCGGAGTCTTCGGGTCCTTCGCGGCGGAGTCCAGCTCCTGCCACAGCAGGTAGCGGTTCCGCTCCGCCAGCAGGCTGAAGGAGCGCGCCCAGCGCACCTGGTCGCCGGGAATCGGATTGTTCTTGACCCAGTTGCCGCAGGCGTACTGGTAGAAATCTGTGCAGGGGTCCGCGGTCTTGTCGATGGCGGACTGGTCAAAGCTCTTGATGGCTGCGGGAGGAGCAGGTTTGGAATCGTCCACCGGGCTTGCTGTGGGCGTTTGCGCCATTGCGGCTCCGGGAGCCAGCACAAGAAGGATGGCAAGGCGAGAAAAGTTCATCGAATGTCCTCTTGGCACACGGTCCACCTGCCGGGCCCATCGGCTGTGTAAGCAAGTGGTGGATGGCCCGCAAGGAACCTTCAGCAGCGCTGTGTGGCACAGGCCGCGTTCCAAAAAGCCTATCATGCGCAACCCATTGCGCCAACGCGCCTTGTGCGTCGCATTGCAAAACAAACGCCGCACCTGCGCCCAGGTGGCGGAACGCCGCTGTCCGCCCGCATGCATGGGCATCCGCCGGGTCTGGCTCCAGCCGCGCGAATCCACAGTGCGGGTTCTTTACAGCCCAGCCCGGCCCCTGCAACACTGGGGAGTGGACACCCAAACCATCGTTATTCTCGATTTCGGCTCGCAGTACACGCAGCTCATCGCGCGTCGCATCCGCGAGCAGAACGTCTTCTCCGTGGTGCTGCCATGCACGGCGCCACTCAGCCAGGTTCAGGCCCTCAAGCCCATCGGTATCATCCTGTCTGGCGGTCCGTCTTCGGTCTATGATGCCGACGCCCCCGCCGCCGACCCCGGCGTGCTGGAACTCGGCGTGCCCGTGCTGGGCATTTGCTACGGACTCCAGTTCATCGTGCATCATCTTGGCGGCAAGGTGCGCTCCGCGCCCAAGCGCGAGTACGGACACGCCGAGGTCGCCGTGGAAGACACCGCGACCCCGCTCTTCGCAGGCCTGCCTGCCTCAATGCATGTGTGGATGAGCCACGGCGATGAAGCGCTGGAGCTGCCCGCGGGCTTCCATCGCACCGCCGTCACGCCCAACGCGCTGGCGGGCATCGCCCATGAGCAGCGCCGCATCTGGGCCGTGCAGTTCCACCCCGAGGTGCATCACACGCCGCTCGGGCCCCAGCTTCTCAAGAACTTCGTATTCAAAATCTGCGGCGCGGCCGGCGACTGGACCCCGGCGCACTTCATTGAGACCACCGTCGCTTCCATCCGCGAGAAGGTCGGCAAAGGTCATGTCATCTGCGGTCTCTCCGGCGGCGTGGATTCCTCCGTGGCCGCGGTGCTGGTGCACAAGGCCATCGGCAACCAGCTGACGTGCATCTTCGTGAACAACGGCGTGCTGCGCAAAAATGAGTTCGCCAGTGTGCAGCGCAACCTGCGCGACAAGCTGGGCCTGAATATCGTTGCCGTCGATGCCAGCGAGCGCTTCCTTGCGCAACTGGCCGGCGTCACAGACCCCGAGGTCAAGCGCAAGCGCATCGGCGCAGAGTTCATCGCCGTCTTCGACGATGAGGCCAACCGCATCGCCCGCGAGACGGGCGGCGTTGACTGGCTGGTGCAGGGCACCCTCTATCCCGACGTGATTGAGTCCAGCAGCGTCAAGGGCCCCAGCCAGACCATCAAGAGCCACCACAATGTGGGCGGCCTGCCCGAGCACATGAAGCTCAAGCTCATCGAGCCGCTGCGCGACCTGTTCAAGGACGAGGTTCGCCGCATCGGTCGCGACCTGGGCATGCCGGAGGACATCCTCGGCCGCCAGCCGTTCCCCGGCCCGGGCCTCGCCGTGCGCATCCTTGGCGAAGTCACCCGCGAGCGCGTGGCCCTGCTGCAGGAGGCCGACGAGATCGTGGTCAGCGAGATCAAGGCAGCCGGGCTCTACTCCAAAATCTGGCAGAGCTTTGCCGTGCTGCTGCCGGTCATGAGCGTGGGCGTCATGGGTGACCAGCGCACCTACGCCTACACCGCCGCCGTGCGCGCTGTGCACTCTGAAGACGGCATGACGGCAGACTGGACTCCGCTGCCGTACGAGGTGCTCAAGCGCATCTCGAGCCGCATTGTGAATGAGGTGCGCGGCATCAACCGCGTCGTCTACGACATCACCTCCAAGCCCCCGGGCACTATCGAGTGGGAGTAGCCGCTTCCGGGACTCGTGCCTTATCCAGCAGCAAGTCCCGGCGGCAAGTCCCGAACAAGGACGGCCATTACTCTTCCGCGGTCTGCGCGCGCAGCGCGGCCACTTCGCGTGTCAGCGCATCCAGCCGGTCCAGCACATCGGCGTGGCGCTTGTCCGCCGCCGAGGGATCAAACGGTTCCACGTAGAACGTGCCGTTCGGCTCCAGTTCGCACCGGTGCACCTGGTGCACGCCCTCAAATCCCTGCCGGTGAATCACGGCAATCAGCTCCTCGCGCGTCAGCGACTCGCGAGCCAGCGCCTTCTTGTCAATCTGCCCGTTGTGAATGAGAATCGCCGGCCGGCCCTCGAACAGGCGCGTCAGCCGCCTCGACCGGAACAGCACCCGCACCACCAGCCAGTTGATCGCCAGCAGGCCAAGCGCTCCCACCACGCCGCCGGTTACGGAGTTGTCGTCGCCGATAATAGCGTTCTGCACCGTGTTCGACAGCGACAGCAGCACCACCAGGTCAAACGGATTCAGCTGCGCCAGTTCGCGCTTGCCGAAGATCCGAAGCAGCACCACCAGCGCCAGGTAAACGATGACCGGCCGCAGCAGCTTTTCCGCCAGCGGCAGCGGCAACAGGAACATGTGGTTCAAAATGGGTGAGCCAGACATGGAACCGAGCATACGGCTCCGGCCGCTACATTTCCAGCGCTTCTTCCGCCGTGATAACGGTACCGGCTTTGATAGAGTGGGATTGCGGCCATGGAACCGTAGCAGCCCGGGCCCGCGTCCGGAGCGGCATCGCTGGTCCCCGTCGTATTCTCGTCCGCAGGAGTGCTCTGCATGACCTCTGCCGAAGCAACGGCAGCCACCACGCTGGCGCCTTTTTCAATTGAACCGCGCTTTGTGACGCGCGTGTGGGGCTATCGCGACCTGCGTCCGTGGTACGACCGCACGGCAGAGGCTGAGCCGATAGGCGAAGTCTGGCTCACCGGCGACGAGTGCATGGTCGGCTCTGGTCCCTTTCGCGGCCAAACGCTGGCCGAGCTCTTCCGGCAGGCTCCGCAGGCCCTGCTGGGGCCGCACGCCTCCGGCACGGACTCGCCCCTGCTGGTGAAGATGATCTTCGCCCGCGAAAAGCTCAGCGTGCAGGTCCACCCTGACGACAAACTGGCGCAGAAATACGGCCAGCCGCGCGGCAAAACCGAGTGCTGGTATGCCGTTACCGCCGACCCCGGCGCGCAGGTGGCCGCCGGCCTCAAGCCCGGCGTCACGCTCGACCAGGTCCGAGCAGGCATCCGAAACGGAACGCTGGAAGAGAGCCTGAACGTGCTGCCGGTCGCGCCCGGAGACATGGTTTTCGTCGATGCCGGAACCGTGCATGCCATCTGGCCCGGCTCCGTGCTGCTGGAAACCCAGCAGAACTGCGACCTCACCTACCGCATGTACGACTACGGCCGTCCCCGCGAGCTGCACATCGAGAAATCCCTGGAGGCCACCCGCCTCGCCACCCGGGCTGGCAAGGTTCCGCCCCGCGCTCTGGCAGACCGCACCATCCTGATCGACGAGGATTACTTCTGCGTCGAGCGAATTTCCGTAACCGGCAGCCGCGCAGGCGCCACCCTGCCCGGCGCGGCGGAACCCGTCCCCGGACTGGCCTATCTGTTTGCCGCCGCAGGCGTGGGACGTATTGCAGGCGAAGGGTTTGCCGCCGTCGAACTGCCCACGCGCGGCATCGTTGCAATCCCAGCCTCCTCGCCTGCCTTCGCGGTGCAGGACCTCGGCGGGCTGGACCTCATGCGCATCTCGCCGCGCTGGCCGGCTGCCCGAGGCTGAGCGCCCGCATATTGCCATAACAAAGGCTCCAGACGCCGGCAGGCGGCTGCGCAACCTGCGTCGTGTGAGCTTCGTCCTTTTGCAACCGGAAGCTTTTGAGGCACAATCAAAAGCGATATGAGCTTCCGATTTGCATTACCTCAGGATCTTCGCGGCGCCGTGGATACGGCTGCCGCCGACTGGCAAGCGAATAACAAGGTGGGCCGCTTCTGGCAAAAGGACTCCGGCCTGTGGACCCGCGAGGGCGAAGAGAAGTGGCTTGGCTGGATCAACATCGTTGAGCGCCAGCAGAAGGATCTGGCCGCCTTTGCCGCGCTGGCTCAGGACGTAAAGTCCGCGGGCTTCAAGTCCGTGCTGCTGCTGGGCATGGGCGGCTCCAGCCTCTGCCCTGAGGTGCTTGCGGTCACCTTCGGTCAGCAGCCGGGCTTCCCGGCGCTCCACATTGTGGACTCCACCAACCCCGTGCAGGTGAAGGCCGCGCGCGACAAGGTGAACCTGGCGGAGACGCTGGTCGTCGTCGCCAGCAAGTCCGGATCCACGCTGGAGCCCAACGTCCTCAAGCAGTACTTCTTCGCGGAGATGCAGAAGGCCGTCGGCGCGGACAAGGCCGGCAGCCACTTTCTCGCCATCACCGATCCCGGCTCCAAAATGGAGCAGGTGGCCAAAGCAGACGGCTTCCGCCACATCTTCTACGGCGACCCGCAGATTGGAGGCCGCTACTCGGCCCTGTCGAACTTCGGCGTGGTTGCCGCCACGGTTGCCGGGCTCGATACTGCAAAGTTGCTCGCCGAGGCGGCAAAGGCCGTTGCCTCGGCCCATCAGCCGCCCGCCGACAACCCCGCCGTGCAGCTCGGTCTTATCCTTGGCTCCGCCGCCAACGCCGGTCGCGACAAGATCACCATCTTCACCTCGCCGGAGATCTATGACCTCGGCGCCTGGATGGAGCAGCTGATCGCCGAGTCCACCGGCAAGCTGGGCAAGGGAATCACCCCTGTGGACCGCGAGCACATCGCCGAGCCCGCGGTCTATGGCAACGACCGCATCTTCGCCTATGTCCGGCTGAAGGGCACCGCCGACCCCGGCCTCGACGCCAAGGTTGCCGCGCTCGAAGCCGCCGGGCACCCGGTCGTCCACTTTGAGATTACGGACGTCTACGAGATCTTCGGCCAGTTCTTCATGTGGGAAGTTGCCACGGCGGTCGCCGGGTCCGTGATGGGCATCAATCCCTTTGACCAGCCGGACGTGGAGTCGGCCAAGGTGGAGGCCCGCGCCCTCACCTCCGCCTACGAGCAGACCGGCAAGCTGCCTGATCGCGCTCCGGTGCTGGTGGGAGCCGTGCATGGCCAGGACTTCGCGGTTTATGCAGCCGAGGCGTACGCGGCAAGGCTGAAGACCGCCGCGTCCAGTGAGACGCTCGCCGGATACCTGCAGGCGCATCTCAGCCAGATCCACGCCGGCGACTACTTTGCCGTGCTGGCTTACCTCCCCATGTTCCCCGAATACGAAGATGCCATCCAGCAGATGCGCCACAAGGTGCGCGATGCCCGGCATGTAGCCACCTGCGTGGGCTTTGGCCCGCGCTTCCTGCACTCCACCGGGCAGGACTACAAAGGCGGCCCGGCCACCGGCGTCTTCCTGCAGATCACCTCAGACCACGCCACAGATCTTCCCATTCCCGGCCAGAAGTACAGCTTCGGCGTGGTGGTCGATGCTCAGGCCGCCGGCGACCTTGCCGTGCTCGAGTCCCGCGGACGGCGCGCGCTGCGCGTTCATCTGGGAGCCGACATCGCGGCTGGGCTCAAGTTGCTGGCCTCTGCCCTGGATGCCGCACTGGCCTAGCAGCCTCGCAGAACAAAAGCCCGGTCCCTGCCGTGGAAGCTATCGCAGGGGCCGGGCTTTTTCCGTGGCTGGCAGTCGATCAAAACCGGTGCAGACTTCGCGGCCGCGTCAGGCTCGCGGGATCAAACCCGCCGGATGCCGGATGCGGCAGGCAGTGCCGGCGCGGCTCAAACGGAGCTGCATACGAGCGCGTCACGTGCAGCCGGTCCATCACGATATAGCGCGTGCGCAGGCCGCCCATGGTCTGCGGAAGGCTCGCGGGCACGCGCTTGCGGTCCACATAGAGCACCAGCGCGGCCTCGCGCGGATCGTCCAGGCTCTGGCCCACGCCCACGCCAAAGATCGCCGGAGTTTGCTGCATCAGGCCGCGCGCAAGCTGGCGTTTGATGCCGATCGCCTGGCTGAGCGCGGAGGCGGACAGTCCCGGCGCGCCTGCCACCGGGTTGGCCATGGGCGCTGACCCCAGCGCGACGGCGCGCGCAGTGGTCGGAATCACCAGCGTGCGCACTCCGCTGACAATGTCCTGCACCTTCGCGTCCGCATTTTCATCCACGTACACCACGATTGCCGCCTCGCCGGGGTGGTCGCTGCTCTTGCCCATCGCCACGCCCAGTATCCCGGCCGAGGGATTCACCAACCCGCGCGCCACGGCCAGCGCCTGCTGCATGCGCTCAATCTCGCCGTTGCTCAGGGCCAGCGCCTGCGCAGTGCTCACCGTGCTGTCGCCGTAGCTCAGGCAACTCACCGCATGATCAGCCGCGCCAACAAAGGTATAGCTCGTGCCTCCGCCGGACTGGTTGCTCAGCTCGCTCAGCATGTCTCCGGCTGGATTGGCAACGCCCTGGCCCACACCGGCCGTGTCGCTACCCCCGGCAAAGAACAGCCCCACCGGCTCGGCATTCGTCACATCCACCACCAGCGCGCCGGAGTCGCCTGCATCGCTGAAGCGGTTGCCGCTGATCCCAAGCTGCCCGGTAAAGGTCTTTGTCAGGTAAGGCCGGGTCTCCGCGCAGTCGCGATAGTAGTCCACGGCCACGTCCACATCCATGGCGGAGATGCCGCCGCAGGTCAGTCCCGTCGTCCGTCCGCTCTTGGCCACGCGCATCTGCAGCGCCGCGGCCTCTCCTTTGCCGCCGCTCGAAGAGATGCCCGGCGGAGCCGCCGCCAGCGTGCCGTCGGCCTGCCGCGCGCCCAGCTCCAGGATGCTGCCGGAGGGGTCCACCGTGTGAGAGGCCACCTGTGCAATGGCCGCATCCGCGTTCGTCTGGCCAGAGCTCAGCGGCAGCCACCCCGTCAGCGAGCCGACCGGCAGCGTGCCGGCGCCTTCTCCGTTGGGCGTGCAGTTGTTGTCAATCAACCCCGGCTGCACCACCGCATCGCCCACGCTGGCGTGGTCACTGCGCGCCAGCACGTGGTTGTTGCTCAGCAGGAACTGCCTCCCGTTGCCATCCTGAAGCAGCGCGCCCAGGGTGCCGCTGCAGCAGTCCACAATCATGTTGCCGCTGGCATCAAAGTCGTTGTTGTTGCCCCCGGAGGTTCCCAGCGGAACCACCCCGGCCGCTGCCGACTGGTGGCTGGCGGGATTGCTCGTCACCCCCGCCGTATTCAGCAGGATCTGCGCTTCCGTTCTGGCCGCCGACTCGCCCGCCGTCGCCACCACGTAGGTCACGCCCGTGGCAGAGATCGTCGCAGGCGCCGTGTAGGTCACCGCGCAGGTGGTAAAGGCCTTGCCAGAACGCTGGCAGTGGGTGGCGCTCAGCGATCCCTGCCCGCCGCCGGGGCCATTCGGCGCGTCGGCCAGCGCAAAGTGGATGGAGGCGCTGCCACCGGCTTCGGCCAGAAATCCGGTAATCGTGGCGGTTCCATTCGCGCCCAGTGCCAGATTCTCCGGGGTCAGCGGCTGCAGAAAGCCGGGCGTCAGCGTGACGACGCCCGTGGCCCGCACCGTCGGGTCGGACTCCAGCGTCGCGGTCACCAGCACCTGCGCCCGGTCAGCCGTCAGGTAGCTGGGCGGCGTGTACTGTCCGCTGGCGGTGATGGTGCCCGGTCCGGCGACGGGGTCTCCGCCTGCCACCGACCACTGCACGCGGGCAGCACCGCCCGCCACCAGCGTGGCAGAAAACTGGTGCATGGCCGTGCCGCTGGCGGCAATTGCATTGCAGCCGGTGCAGTTCGTGTCAATCTGGGCTGTAGCCGGCGAAATCGAGAAGCTGGCGTTTGCCGGGCTGGCTGTCACCGGATTACCGCCGCAGCCGGCCAGCAACAGCTCGCCCGCCGCCAGCAGAGCGCAGGCGGCTCGCAACAGGGTTTTGCGCACGGTTTCGCGTCGCCTCCCCGTGCTGGTAAGCGCTTCAGCCTTCGTGCTTTGTGTGGTAACCAGCAAAACGTTCCGGCTCGGTATCCTTTTCCGGGCAGTTCAATCCCGTTCGGTCTGTCCCAATCTTCAGGGTATCGCAGCTGTCTTGAACGAGCCGTCGGGCATAATGACACGCATTGCCTCTCAATGCAAACGCATTTACGACAACACGCGCTTCAGGAAGCCCCGCAACCCGAACCGCGCCAGCACCGCCGTTGAGAAGACCAGCGCGGGCAAAAACGCCCACCACGGCATGTGCTGGATTCCGGGAGTGATCGCGGCCCGCAACCCCTCGCTGATGTAAACAATGGGGTTAAACAGCACGGCAATCTGCAGCCAGCGTATCCGGCTTAAACCGGCCCATGGGTAATAGACGCAGCCAAGGAAGGTTATGGGAACCACGATAATGGAAAAAACCAGCCCAATCTGCTTGGGATTGACCGTGGAGCCGATGACCAGGCCCAGCGAACCCGCCAGCAGGCTGGCCAGCACCAGCACGACCGTCAGCAGAAACCAGCTCGCCACATGCGCCCGAACCGGCGTGGCCGGAATGAAGATAGCCATGGGAATGACCACCAGCGCGGCTAGGATGCTCTGCATCGCGCTGAAGCAGACCTTCTCCAGCGCCACTGCCCACAGCGGCACCGGGCACATCACCCGGTCGTCAATCTCGCGCGTGATACCGAACTCGCTGGAGAGCGGCAGCGCCACCGCCGCAATGCCGGAGAACATGATGGCCACGGCCATCAGCCCGGGCAGAATCACCGTGCCGAAGTCCATGCCCGCCCCGCCCGCCATGGGGTTGCCGCCGCCCATGCGCGGCAGAATAAAGGTGAACACAAACAGGAACAGCAGCGGCTGCATGCCCACCCGCAGCACAAACGGCACAAACTCGCGCGTCAACACGCGCAGATCGCGCAGGAAGAGCCCGAGGAAGGAGCGGACAAAGATGCTGGAGCCGAAATCGCTCGAGTGAACGCCGGCGCTGGCCGGTGTGGCTTGGCTACTCACGCAGATCCCTCCCCGTCAGTTGAATGAACACCGTCTCCAGGCTGGGCTCGTTGATCTTCAGGTCGCGCAGTCCAAAGAGCGAGGCCATCTGCACCAGGTCCGGCAACAGGCCATCCTGCGCGCGGGCCATCACGCGTAGCCCCTCTTCCGTCACTTCCACCCCGCTCACGTCCTCGCGCGCCTTCAGGCCGGCCACGGCATCCTGCAGCCCCTCCTGCGACTTCAGCTTCACGTCAAACACGGTCTGCGCGCCGAAGGTCTGCTTCAGCTTCTCCGGCGAGCCCAGGGCCAGCACTCGTCCGTGGTCAATGATCGCCACGCGGTCGGAGAGAGCGTCCGCCTCCTCCATGTAGTGCGTGGTCAGCAGAACGGTGATCCCCTCGTGGCGTAGCCCTTCCACGGCCTGCCACATGGCCATGCGGCTCTGCGGATCCAGCCCCGCCGAGGGCTCGTCCAGAAAGAGCACCGTGGGGCGGTGCGCAATGGCGCGGGCAATCTGCACCCGCTGCGCCAGCCCGCCTGAGAGCTGTGCCGGATACACATCGCGACGCTCCCGCAGCAGAAACTGCTCCAGCAACTCCAGGCTGCGGGCCTTGGCCTGGCCGGGGCTGAAGCCAAAGTAAAGGCAGTGGTAATAAAGATTCTCAAAGACCGTCAGCGAGCGATCGAGCGTGTTGTACTGCGGCACCACCCCGATATAGCGCCGCGCATGCGCCGGATGCCGCACCACGTCCACCCCCGCAATGCGCACCGTGCCCTGGGTGGGCAGCGCGCGCGTGGTGGCAATGGAGATGGTGGTCGTCTTGCCCGCGCCGTTCGGCCCTAGCAGGCCAAAGATCTCGCCCTCTTTCAAGGCAAGATCCACCCCATCCACCGCGACCACGCGCAGCTTCGACTCGTAAATCTTGGTCAGGTTCTCAATTTCGACAATCAAGGCAACTCACCCGGCGCAGGAGCGATCGCGCTATCTGCCTCATCAGATTACCCCAACGCCTTCCGGCAGGCGGAGTCGGTTTGCTGCGGACAAACATTAGCTTGCGCTAACATTCGGCGCTCCTTTTTGGCTGGCCAGATGCAGAAAACATGCCCGTCGAAAGGGGGTTCAATGGCAATACGACTGCGATTAGGGGATTTGCTGGTGCGGGCCAGGCTCGTCACCGAGGACGATGTGGCACGAGCGCTTGACCGGGGCGTGGAGTATGGCGGACGGCTGGGCGACAACCTGGTGGCGCTCGGCGTCCTCAGCCGGGAGGTGCTGGACGCATTTCTGCATCGGATTCCCGCCGAGCCGGCCGACATCCGGGCGACAGGGATTGATGAGACGGACCTGCTGGGGCTGTTGATGAAGCTGATCTACACCGGGCGGCTGGAGACGCTGCGCCAGTTTACTGACGCCATCAAGCTGCCGTACCACATCGTCATGGAACTGGTCCGCATGGCGATGGACCGCAAGCTGCTGCAAAATCTGGGCTCGCGTGATCCGAATAGCCTGATCGATCTCAGCTACTCGCTTACCGACGAGGGGCGGCGCTGGACCATCGACGCGCTGCAGCGCTTGCGGTATGCGGGGCCGGCACCGGTCCCGCTGGAAGAGTTCATTGACCAGGTGAATCTGCAAAAGCTCACCAATGAGCTGGTCAGCTACGAGCGCATCCGGAGTGCGCTCCATGGCCTTACGTTTGACGATCGCATCATTGAGCAAACGGGGCCGGCGTTGAACTCCGGGCGGGCTCTGCTGCTCTACGGCCCTCCGGGCAACGGCAAGACGTCGGTGGCGCTCCGCTTTGCCAGCGTCTTTGACGACGTGATTTACGTGCCTTATGCCATCAGCGTGGATGGCCAGATTATCCGCGTGCACGACCCCAGCATTCACGCGCCTTTGGACATGGCAAACCTGAATGACGACAACAGCCTCTCGGTGGTTCGCCGGGAGACCTACGATGCGCGCTGGGTGCCGTGCCGCAGGCCGTTTGTGGTGACGGGCGGTGAGCTGAACCTGGAGATGCTGGATCTTCGCTACGACACGACCGGCCACTATTACGAGGCTCCCCTGCATGTGAAGGCGCTGGGCGGATGCTTCCTGATCGATGATTTTGGCCGTCAGCTTGTCAGTCCCACCCATCTGCTGAACCGCTGGATTGTGCCTCTGGAAAGCCGCGTGGATTATCTGAAGTTGCACACCGGCAAGAGCTTCAGCATTCCGTTTGAGGAGATGATTATCTTCTCAACCAATCTGGAGCCGGAAGACCTGATGGACCCGGCTTTTCTGCGCCGCCTTCCATACAAGATCGAGATCGGCAGCCCGTCACTTGAGAACTATCGCCGCATCTTTGAGCGGGAGTGCGAGCGGCAGGGGCTGCTGCTGACCGACGAGATCTTTGAGGCGATTGTGCATCGGGTGCGGCGCGAGAAAGGGATGGACTTTGCGGCCTAC
>JAJXWS010000008.1 GCA_021781495.1 Acidobacteriota bacterium
AAATCGTCGCCCGCCCTCTAACCCACTCAAAACAAAACGAAAATTCCCGCACCCCAACGTGCGAACCATTTCCACCCAATTCGCTAACCTTGAACTATGCCGAACCACGCACACCAACCCGCAGCAAGCCGGAAACCAGGGGGTACCCCCCACCCCCCCCCCTGAAAATTTTGTTTTCCACAGAAAATCGTGCGAAAAATTACGCACATCAATCCAGACCAATCCAGTCCGCTTCCGCCCCGCTCGCTGACTCGCTGACTCGCTAACCCGCCAGCTCACTGCCTCTTCGCCACGCCGCCGCCAGCAGCCCCTCGTAGCCCGCGTACACGCCCTCAAAGACGGCATCCCAGCTCGCCGTCAGCGCGTAGGCCCGCGCCGCCGTGCGCATCGCCGCATGCTTCGCCGGGTCCCGCAGCACATCGGCCACCGCGCGGGCAAACTCCGCGTCCGGCACAATGCGCCCCGTCTCGTCCTCGCGCACAATGCTGCGCGGCCCGCCGTCCGGCGTCACAATCGCCGGAACGCCGCTTGCCAGCGCCTCCAGCACCACGTTGCCAAACGTGTCCGTATGCGACGGAAAGACGAACAGGTCCATATTCGCGTAGGCCTCTGCCAGCGCCTCGCCGCGCAGCACGCCTGCAAACTCGGCTCGCGGCAGCCGTTCGCGCAGCCACGCCTCTTCCGCGCCGTGCCCCACAATCAAGAACCGGAAGTTGCCCACGCCCATGCGTTCCAGCTCCTGCTGCACCGTCACCAGCTGGGCCACATTCTTCTCCACGGAGAGCCGCCCCACAAAGCCCAGCACCCGCTCGCCGTCGTCGCCCCGGCGCGTCCGCCTGCCCGGCGCAAACAGCTCCGAATCCACCCCGCGCGGCATCAGCGGGCAGGGCCGTCCCGTCAGCTTCTCCAGCAGCGCGCACAGCTCGCGATTCGGCGCAAACAGCACGCCGGCGCCCGCATAAAAGCGCGCCGTCGCCGCCATCGTCAGGTCCTCAATCTTCTGTCCCGTCGCCGCCGACTGCCGCGCGGGCAGCAGCCGCAGAAACCACTCCGCCCGCCGCGCCGCATACTCGTGCACATTCGTGTGCCAGCTTGCCGCCAGCGGCAGGCCCAGATGATGCGCCAGCGCCGCGCCCAGCATGCCCAGCTCGCTCGGCCCCGTAATGTGGATCAGGTCCGGAGAGAACCGCTCCAGCACCTCGTCAATCAGCGGAACATGGCGCAGAAACGCCGGGTCAAAGCGCAGGTCCTTCTCCAGCGCAAACGACAGCAGGCCGCGCGGCAGCTCCAGCGTCCACACATTGCCGTCTTCGGTGAAAGCCTGGGCGCGGTCGCCTGCGCGCACGCACAGGAACGGCAGATTCCGCCGCCGCGCAAACGCCTCAAAGTGCCGGCTGGTGTGGGCCACGCCGTTCACTTCATGGAACGAGTCCGGGAAGTAGGCCACTCGCGGAATTCGCGCTGTCATACGTCTGCCTTCGCGCCCGCATGGCCGGTCATCGCCGCCCTGCCGGCTGCGCGATTAAGCTTCTCGCTCGCCCAGCGCCAACCGCAACTGCTGCGTGTCGTTCAGCGCCATCCGGATGCCGCCTGCCACCGGTCCCTTGCCCAGCAGCTGCACCAGGCCAATGGCCCAGCCAAACGCCAGCGGAGCGCGCCCCTTCGGCCACAGCTCGCTCAGCGGCCGAATCACGCCATTCCGGTCCGGGTGATACACCCGCTCATCCCACGTGCGCGACCCCTGCGGAAACTCCGGATAGCTCCGCACCGCGTCCAGCGTCGACTGCAGAATCCGATGCTTCCACGGCTCGGCATACTGCGGCATAAACAGCACATTGCTCTTCCGCTCCCGGCGAATCTCGTGCACAAACTCCGTAAACGTCCCGGCGTTCGTCAGATTGATATTCGCATTCGGCTCCACGCCGTGGCGGTCGCCGCCGGAGATCAGCAGCATATTCCACTTCTCCGCCAGCCGCCGCACCGCGCGATTCTCATCCCAGTGCCGCAGTCCGTTCAGCTCCAGCGCGTGCAGCCATGCGCCGTTCTTCTGCAGAAACTCATTCACCAGGAACTCGTGCCGCTCCTGCCCAATCAGGTACAGGTCCCACATCGGGTGGTTGAAGACCACCAGCACGTTCGGTTCCTCATTCAGTGCCACCAGGATCTCGGTCAGCCGCGCGTCGCTGGGGTTCGACGTGAACTCCTCCAGCGTCGCCATCCACTCCCGCGCGCGTCCGCTCGGCAGGTTGTGGATGCCCAGGTGAAAGGCCTGCACGCCGCCGTAAGGCGCGCTCCACTCCACTGAAACCGGAATCTGCCGCGCGCTGGCAACCGTCCGCAGCAGCATCGGAGCATGGATGTTGTCGTGGTCTGAAATCGACACCAGCGGAGCCACGTCCAGCTGTTCTATCTGCCGGCTCTCCAGCTCAAACGCCAGAATCGGCGTCATCGGAGGCGTCCAGTAGCTGGCCGCATAATCAATTCGAATCCCGTGCAGATCCTGCGACCGCCGCTCCATCCGCGACAGCAGCGGCCGAACCACTGGAAACTGGTTGCCAAAGTTGGCCAGAAAATCCAGCGTCTCTTTTGATTGATTCGTATGGCTGTGCAGGGAGACGCCCGTGCGGAATCCCTTCGCCGCCTTCTGGTCGCGCCACAAGTACCCGATCGTTGAGCTGGCCATGCCGGTTCCCCCTGATCCTGTCTCCGGAATCTCTGCCTCCAGTCTCTTCAGGCCGTGTCAATGCCCGGTTAACGCAGGAAGAACATGCCTTCAATTGTGAAAGGAATCAACACGGTAACCGCATACGTCCGGCCTATTTGCTGCCAAACCGGGCAAACTCCGCGCCCAGAAAGTCTTCCAGCGTCGCCCCCGGCATCACTTCCTTGAATGCGTGCTCGGCCGCCGCCGTCGCCTCCGGCAGCAGATAGTTTTCCGTCAGCCCGTGGCGCAGCATCTCAAAGGCCTGCTCCGGCGTATCGGCAAACTGGAACAGCTCCAGGTCCTTCGGCGAGATGGCTCCCGTGTCCACCAGCGCCTCCAGGTTGAACACCCGCTTCCAGTACTCCGGCCCGTAGATCACCACCGTGATCTTCTTCGCCATCTTGCGCGTCTGGGCCAGCGTCAGAATCTCGAACATCTCGTCCAGCGTGCCAAACCCGCCCGGAAACACCACCAGCGCCTTGGCCAGATACGCAAACCACAGCTTGCGCATAAAAAAGTAGTGGAACTCAAAGTTCAGCGAGGGCGTGATGTACGGGTTGGGAAACTGCTCGAACGGCAGGCTGATGTTCATCCCGATCGTCTTGCCGCCCGCCTCCCGCGCGCCCCGGTTGGCGGCTTCCATAATGCCCGGGCCGCCGCCCGACGTGACCACAAAACGATGCCGCAGCGTGGGAATGTTCTTGGCCCAGTTCGTCAGCAGATACGCCAGCCGCCGGGCATCCTCGTAGTAGCGCGCCATCTCCACCGCCGCCACGGCCCGCTTGCGCTGCAACTCGCTGGCGGTTCCGGCGGCAATCTCCGGCGGTTTTGCCGGTTGCTCCTCGCTCGGCGCCGGCTGGGTCGAGCCCGTATTCTCCAGCAGCTCCAGCGCGTGGTTCGCCTCCTCGCGGCCGCGGAACCGCGCCGACCCGAAGAACACCACAGTGTCCTGAATTTGCTCCCGCCGGAACCGTGCCAGCGGCTCCATGAACTCTGACACAATGCGGATCAGCCGGCCGTCTGCGCTGTTCAAAAAGCCCGGATTCTCGTAGGCCAGCGGCGCTCGGGCCAGCCGGGGTGGCGGGGCGCCGTTCCCCGGTAAAAACGCCGCGTACTCCTCGTCCTTGTCCGCGCTCGCCGGTGCCGCCTTCAGCCCGCCGGCCTTCGGAGCGGCCAATTCATCGGATGCGCGCTCCCACTGGGGTGTTCCCTGTCCCTCGTCCGTCATGGCTTATCGATTCCTGAAGTGGATGGCGTCTTGAAACGCGATCCATAAGTTTAATAACCCGATTCCCGAAATAATGCCTCGCACGGCGCCGTTGGCGGCAAAGATGGCCAGAGTGGGGAATTGGACGAAGAGCGGATTCTGGTCCCAGAACAGGCTGGACCACGGCGCGTAGCAGATCGCGATCCCGATATACATGCGCAACAGAACACGCAGAAACAGCTCCGCGCGCACCAGCCAGAGGGGGATACGTTGCGGCGCCGGTCTGGGCGGCGGCGCTGGCATGGCTTCAGGCGCCGTTCCGGACTCCGGAGCCGGGCTCGCAGGTAACGTAGGCGATATCAATTCCGGCTGTCGGGACATTCCGTAAACTTTGCCCGGCATCCCCGCGTCTGCCCTGTCAGGCAGCACAAAGACGCCGTATTGCCACGGTAACACAGCCCGCCGTCCGCCTGTTGCCCGCCGCCGCCCTTCGCCCGCACCGCAACGCTGGGGAGCAGCCTGCCCGCCAACCACCCGCGCCACTCGCCTTTCCGGCCAATCCCCCGTACCAGCCCGCAGGATTACCTTTGGGGAAGCATCTGCCCGTGCACTATGCCCCTTCGTTTAAGTTGTTGCATCAATGAGACAATACAGGTAGCGTCCCAATGGCTGCTGCAAGCAGCCCGGCGCGGGAGAAGCCTTCACGATGCTGCGAGTTCTGTCCACACACATGTTCCTGACCAGGCGCCTGCATCCCGGTGTGCTGGAGCACGTGGCGCTAGCGGGCGTGCAGGCAGTGGAAATCTTCGCCGCGCGCCAGCACTTTGACTACACCAGCCGCGAGCACGTGGCCGAGCTGGCCGGCTGGTTCAGCTCCAACACGCTGGAGCCGTTCTCCCTCCACGCGCCGCTCTTCCCTGACCGCGAGATGGGCCGCGCCGGCGCGCCGGCCGTCAACGTACTCCACCCGGAAAAGGCTCGCCGCATCGACGCCATGGATGAGATCAAGCGCGCCCTGGAGGCCGCCGAGTATATCCCCTTCAAGAACCTCGTCGTGCATCTGGGCGAAAAGGAAGACACCTGGTCTCCCCGCACCATGGAGTACGCCGAAACCGCCCTTGAGCACCTCGGCGCCTTCGCGCATCCGCTCGGCGTGCGCCTCCTGGTCGAGAACCTCACCAGCGAGCCCACCACGCCCATGCACCTGGTGCACATCCTCGAGCTGGGCCACCTGCCCAACATTGGCGTCTGCCTTGACCTGGGCCACGCGCACATGACCGTCGGCGTAGCCGATGCCATCGCAACGCTGGCCGACCGCATCGGCTCCGTCCACGTGCACGACAACCACGGCCTGAAGGACGAGCACCTCTGGCCCGGCGACGGAACCATCGACTGGCCCGCGACCGCCAAAGCGCTGAACAGCCTCGCCGTCCCTCCGGCGGCAGTGCTGGAGATCGCGTACAACCTCGCTCCCACTGAGGCTGATCTCCCCCAGCGCATCGAACAGGCCTTCGCCCGCCTGGCCTGACCGGAGCCAAGCCGTCCCGCCAGACCCGCCGGCAGCCGTTTCGCCAGGAACTGCTTCCGCTGCTTTTTGCATTACGAGACCACAGTTTGCAATCCGGTAACGGGAAATGTTTCAATTGTTCTATTGAAACAGGGGTGCTCCACGGTGTGGGGCTGAGAAATACCCTCGAACCCGATCCGGATAATACCGGCGTGGGAAGTTTCCGAACCGTAGCGGCCTTCTCCAATCGACACGAGAGTTTCCCCCCTGTTTCTCACAGTGGAAACAAGGGGAATTGTATGTCGATCTTTGCCAGAGCCACCCGGACGCAGACTCCAACGCAACCTAGCCCACAAAGGACGCCCGGCCAGGCCGCAGCGCGCGCAGAGTGCCTCTGCCCTCAGCCTTCCAGAACTCAGCCTTCCTGGAGCGGATGGCTGCTGGCTGCCGTGTTCGCGCTCGGCTCCCTCGCGGCTCCCGGCCAGGCCTTTGCGCAAAGCCAGTCCCAGCAGCCCGGCAAGCAACCCGGCCAGCAGCAGCGCGTCACCACCACCGTCGTGGTGCATGCCGAGGTCAAGGACGACTACCTGGCCGCCGGCGCCACCGCGGGCAGCCTGGACGGCACCCTGCTGCAGGAGACGCCGCTCTCCGTCACCTCCGTCACCCGCGCCGTGCTCAACGACCAGGTGTCCCGCCTGCTCTCCGATGTCGTCAAGAACGACGCATCCATCGGCGAGGACTACGCGCCCATCGGCTACTACGGCGACTTTGAGATTCGCGGCTTCCCCATCGACCTCGCCACCGGCCTCCAGATCAACGGCATGACCATCGCGGGCGAGCAGGATGTTCCGCTCGAAAACAAGGACCGCGTCGAGTTCATCAAGGGCATCGCCGGCGTCGAGAGCGGCGTGGCCTCCGCCGGCGGCCTCATCAACTACGTCACCAAGGAGCCGCGCCCCGGAATTCGCCCCGCCATCGATGTCGCCACCGACCATCGCGGCACCGCCTACGGCGCGCTCGACATCAGCCACATCTTCCAGCGCCAGTTCCAGCCCAGTGTGCGCTTCAACGCCACCGGCGAGGACATCCACACCTATGTGCAGCACGCCGACGGCTGGCGCGGCATGGGCGCGCTCGACAGCGCCTTCCGCCTCAGCCAGAACACCAACCTCTACGCAGACTTTGAGTATCAGCACAAGGTTGAGCGCTCAGAGGCCGGTTACCAGTTGCTGGGCGGCACCACCGTGCCCACCCAGGTCTATCCCTCCGTCATGCTCGGCTTCCAAAGCTGGTCCAAGCCGAACACCTTTGACACGTTCAACGCCGGCTCGCGGCTGAGCCACACCTTCAACGCCAACTGGAGCCTGCGCGTCAACGGCTCTTACAGCCATTCGCTCATCGATGACAACGTCATCTGGCCCTACGGCGCTGCGCTGGACGCCAACGGCAACTCCCTCTGCCCGGACTCGCCGTACTACTTCTTCTGCCCCGACGGCAGCTATGAGATCTACGACTATCGCAGCCCCGGCGAAATCCGCATCGATGCAGACGGAGACGCTCTGCTGCAGGGCCACTTCACCACCGGCAAAATCTCGCACGATGTCATTGGCGGCGGCTCGATCTTCCATCGCGCCGTCGAGCTTTCGCCCACCATCGTCTACACGGCGCTTGGCGTCGAAAACATCTACCAGCCCAACCTGGCCTACGCCCCCGAAAGCCCGTATCAGCAGGCAGGCCCGGCAACCCTGGCCGATTTCAACCGCCAGGCCGCGGGCATCCTGCAGGATCGCATCCACCTGCCCGGCAACATTGCCCTGCTGGCCAGCGGACGCTTCGTGCAGGTCAAGGACTTCAACTACACCAAGCCGCGCACGCTGTGGCTGCCCCAGTACGCAGCAACCTACACGCCGCTCAAGCCGCTCACCTTCTACGCCAACTACGGCGTTCTGCTTTCGCTTGGGCCGCAGGCGCCTTGGTGGGTCGATAACGCAAACGTATTTCTGGATCCCTTCCTCACGCGCCAATCGGAAGTGGGCGTGAAATATGAGCACACCATCCTGCTTACGGCCGCGCTCTTCCGCATGCGGCAGCCGTTCTTCTATCCCCGCGTTATTCAGGCGGCAGACAACTTCTGCACCGGCACCGTCTACCCCGGCTACCTGTGCTTTGAGTCCGCGGGCCATGAAACGCACGACGGCATCGAGCTGAATGCGCAGGGCAAGGCGGCAAGCTGGCTGCAAGTCACCGCCTCGGCCACCGCCATGCATGCCACAGCCAACAACACCGGCACGCCCTCGTTCGATAACAAGCAGGTCATCAACGTCCCCCGCGTCCGCACCGCCGTCTCCGCGGACATGCTGCTGCCGCGCCTGCGCGGCCTGCACCTGACCCCCGGCTGGAGCTACACCAGCCGCAAAGAGGCCACGCGCGACGACACCGTCAGCGTATCCGGCTATAACCTCTTCAACCTCGGAGCGCGCTACATGCCCTGGGGCGATCAAGGCCACGTTGCCCTCCGCCTCTACGCCGACAACATCTTCAACAAGCGCTACTGGAAAGACACCGGCGCCAGCTACGGAGACACGTTCATTCACCTTGGCGCACCGGCGACAGTACGCCTCTCAGCCCATTACACTTTCTAGTGTTCCGCATGGTTCAGCAGCAAAGGAGCAAGAGCAGCGATCGATGAGTACAGTGGCCAAAGCGCATGGCATGGACGGCACGCTGGTGGATCCGGACTGGCCGCCGCTTGCGCCCGAGGAAATTCGTTCGCTGCTCAGCCAGTTCCCGGGACGCGGGGGTCCGTTTCAGATTCTCACCGTAAGCCCCCGCCCCTTTTCCGCGGCCAGCGTCATCGCAACGCAGAACGCGCGGCTCTTTATCAAGCGCCATCACCGCTCTGTCCGCGATGTGGAAGGCCTTGCTGAAGAGCATCGCTTCCTGCGGCACCTGCGCGCCCAAGGCGTCCCAGTGCCGCAGGTCTTCATCTCCGCCGCCGGACAAACCGCCATCGAGATCAACGACTGGACCTACGAGGTGCATGAAGCTCCAGCGGGCATCGACCTCTACGAGGACGCCATCTCGTGGACGCCGTTCCGCGCCGCCGCGCACGCTTACTCTGCCGGCCAGGCGCTGGCCCGCCTGCACCTGGCATCGCAAAGCTACCGCGCACCGGCACGCAAGCCAAGACCGCTTGTCGCCAGCTTCACCATCTTCGGCTCCGACAATCCCGCTGCGGCCATGCGCGCCTATCTCGCTGCCAGGCCGGCGCTCGCGCATCACGCAGCCACGCAACGCGATTGCGATCTTGCGCTGGAACTTCTCGCCCCCTTTCATGCGGAGTTGCAACCGCTGCTGCACGCGCTTCCTCCGCTCTGGACGCACAACGACCTGCATGCCTCCAACCTCTTCTGGAGCGATACATCCGCAGACGCGCGCGTCACGGCCATCATCGACTTCGGCCTCTCCGATAGCACCAACGCCGTCTACGATCTGGCGCAGGCCATCGAACGCAACATTGTGGAGTGGCTTACGCTGATGCAGGACCCCGCGCATCCCGAGCGCGTCCATGTGCATTCGGATCATCTGCTGGCTCTGCTGCAGGGGTATGAGTCTGTCCGACCACTCTCGCAGGAAGAAGCCGCCGCGCTGGCGCCCATGACCGCCCTCTGCCACGCCGAGTTCGCACTCACTGAGGCAGACTACTTCCTCGGCGCGCTGCACTCGCCACAGAAAGCAAAGATTGCCACCGACGATTATCTGCAGGGCCACGCGCGATGGTTTCACAGCCAGGCCGGACGCACGCTGCTCGACACCCTGCGCCGCTGGGCCGATCCGCGCGCGCGGGCCGCAGTGCAAATCGGAGAGGCGGTGCAGCCATGATCGCGTCCACCATTGCCGCCTATCTGGCCGCGCACTGGCTTGAGGCCGCGGGCTTTCTTGCAACATGGATTGGCATCTGGCTCACCACCCGGCGCACGCTGCTCTGCTGGCCCGTGGTGCTGGCCGCGGACCTGCTCTACCTCTTCGTCTTCTATCATGCGCGTCTGCTCTCGGACGCGCTGCTGCAGCTCTTCTTCGTTGCGTTCACACTGTACGGATGGTGGCACTGGTGGCAGGGCGTGCGCGAAGAAGGCGAGGTGCGCGTTGTGCCTTTAGATAAGCGCAGCCTGCTGCTCGCGCTGCTTGCTGGAGCCGTAGGCAGCTTCCTGCTCGGCCAGCTGGCCCGGCAGTTGCACGCCGCACTGCCCTTTCTGGATGCGACGCTCACCAGCTACAGCCTGGTTGCCAGCTGGTGGCAGGCACGCAAGCACACCGCCAACTGGTGGCTCTGGATTCTCGTGGACCTCGTTTACATCGGCGAGTATCTCTATAAGGACCTGTGGCTCACTGCCCTCCTGTACGCCGGGCTCATCGGCCTTGCCGTGCTGGGACTGCGCGACTGGAATCGCGCATCGCAGTCCGCACCCGCCGCAGCAGCCTAGATCGCCGCCTGCACCACATTCCTCAGCGCCTCGCCGCGCAGATAGCGGCGCAACTCATCCGCCGCCGTCTTCAGCGAACGCGGCGCGAACTGCGGACTCGATCCGCCCACATGCGGCGTTAACAGCAGATTCGGGCAGCTCCACAGCGGATGCCCCACCGGCAGCGGCTCCGGATCCGTCACATCCAGCGCCGCGCGAACACGCCCGCTTTGCAGCGCATCCACCAGCGCGTCCGTATGCACCACCGGCCCGCGCGCCGCATTCACCAGCAACGCGCCCTGCCGCATGCGGCTCAACTGCTGCGCGTCGATCAAATGGTGCGACTCCGCCGTAGAGGGCAGAATCAGCACAACCACATCCGCTTCCGGCAGCAGGCGGTCCAGTTCGCTTACCGGGTGCACCTCCGGATCTCTGCGCGCGCTGCGCGCTACGCGCAGCATCCTTACATCGAACGGCGCAAGCATGCGCTCAATCTCTTTTCCAATCTCGCCATAGCCAACCATCAGAACCGACTTGCCGGTCAGTTCCTCCAGCATTACCGGAGGGTAGATGGCGCGTCTGTCTCCATGCATATCCGCATAGTGCGCGCTTGCTTCAAATCGCCGCTTCCACTCGCCCGACCGCTGAATATCCATGTAGAGCGGAAAGTATTTCAGCACAGCCAGAATGGCCGACAGCGTCCACTCTGCCGTGGAGATGTTATGCGCGCCGCGGGCGTTGCAGATCGTCACGTGCGGCCCAACTGCATCCGGAATCCACTCCGTCCCCGCCATCAGCGACAGCACAAGGCGAATGCCGCGCAGATGCGGCAGAACGCGCTTGGCGCGCGCCGGATACGGATCAGGAATCCACACATCGATTTCTACATCATGGTCAAGCTGCTCAGGCAGGGCAACCAGCTCAACCTCCGTCGGAAACACAGTCAGCAAATCAGCAGGAATGATCGCAGGATATCCAACTCGCAGCATAGGTCCTCATCGCACGATGTGTACGCCTGCCCATTATGCTATATGCAGACAATGGCGTGCTGTCCCCCATCTGCGCGTTGTGCGTGGATGCAGCAGCCACGACAAGCCGTTCACAACTCGCCGCCGTACCACGCAATGCGACCGGTGAGAGCCATCACGGCACATATTCTCTGGGTAGTGGATTCTAAACGCATCACCCTTGGTACAGGTTCATCTGTCATATGCGATTGATGACCAACAAGACGCACTCGCAGCAACAGCTTGCCGCCAAGCTGCATATCGCGCAGGCTGAGAATCGTGGCTGGCTGAACTGGGAGCGGCAGCGGCTGCTCATCCAGGCCGCAAAAACCGCACTGGCCGCAACGCTGTGCTGGTGGCTGGCGCGGCGCTTTGGACTGCATGACGGCTACTGGGGATCCATCAGCGCCATCATCGTTCTGCAATCCAACTTCGGCTCCACGATCAGGGCCTCGCGCGATCGCCTTCTGGGCACGCTGATCGGCGCCATCTTCGGCTTCGCCTCCACGCTGATCGGCGCGCTGCCGTGGAACTACTTCGGCGCAGTCGTTGCGGCGATTGTCGTCTGCGGCCTGCTTGGATTCCGCAGCAGTTCACGACTCGCAGGCGTCACCATCACCATCGTCATGCTGGTCAAAGCAGAGGGGTCACACTGGGCCATCGCGCTCGATCGCGTAGGGCAGGTCTTTCTCGGCATCGTGGTGGCGCTCGCCGTTTCCACCTTCGTCTTTCCAGACCGCGCCCGGCTGCACCTGCGCGACGGATTGGCCCAGGAATTCCTCGTGCTCGGCGCTTTCTTTGAGGCTATCTTGGAGGGCTTCCGCGGCAAGCCGGCCGAGAACCTGGCCGAACTGCGCGAGGACGCCCTTACCGTAATTCGCACCAACAATCAGTTGCTCGATGCCGCGCGTAATGAGCCCTCCGGCGGACCAGGCTGGCGTGAAGGACTCACCATGCTTGCGCAGTTTGGCCGGTCGCTGTTTGACGGGCTTATCGCGCTGGACCTCGCCGTGAAAGACAGCTACCACGACGGCTATGCACAGCAGCTGGAACCCGCGCTCGGGCGGCTCGCGCTCGATATCCGGACCGGCTTCCACTACGTCGCAGGCTGCATCCACCACTGGCGTTTTCACGTCCCGCCACCGGGGCTGCACCTGGAAGAGGACATCGCGCAACTGGAGGCGCGCATGGCAGAGGTTCGCCACACCGGATTCCAGTTTCCGCAGGCAGAGATTCTGCGCGCCTACGCCGTGCAACTCCACCTGAAGCAGATTGCCCGACTGCTGCGCGCCTCGCGCGTTGAGACCAGCCACACCATCGGCGAAGCGCAAAAATAACAGTCTTCGCTTACGCGAAAAACTTGCGCAGGGCTTCGATGCAGTCCTCGATCTCTTTCACCGGAATGGCATAGCCAAAGCGCAGATGTCCTTCCCCTTGCGCTCCGAACACCGCGCCGGGAACGGTGGCGATATGCGCCTTCTCCAGCAGGATCTGCGCGGCGGTGCGACTCTTCTTGTGGATCTTCTCCACGTTCGGGAATGCATAAAATGCCCCGGCTGGCACTTCGCATTCCAGTCCCACTTCGTTCAAAGCGCCCACCAGCAGATCGCGCCGCTTGCGATACTCTTCGCGCCGCGCGGCAATCTCCGCATCCGGAGTCTTGAGCGCCTCCATCATGGCATATTGCACCGGCGTGGCAAGACCGTTCGTGGAGTACAGCACGATCTTCCGCAACGCCGTCATAAAGGGCTCCCGGGCTACGGCATATCCTGCACGCCACCCGGTCATGGCATAGGTCTTGGAGAACGTATAGGACGTAATGGTGCGCTCCAGCATTCCCGGCAGCGATGCAATGGAGATGTGCTCGCCGTCATACACCAGGTCCTCATACGCCTCGTCGGCAATCACAATCAGGTCGCGCTCCCGGGCAAAGGCAGCTACCTCCTCCGCCTCAGCGCGCGTAAACACCACTCCACTGGGATTCTGCGGCGTGTTGTAGTAGATCACGCGCGTCTTGCGCGTGGAGAACTGCTCCAGCGTCTTCCGGATTCCATTTCGCCGCGCTGTCGCCGTGGGCACCAGCAAAGGCCGCGCCTGCGCTCCGGTCACCAGATCCCCAATGGGCGTCCAGTGCGGCGAAAACACCAGCGCATCATCCCCGGGGTCGAGCACACTTTGAAAAGCAGCATAGAGGCCCTGTGACCCGCCAACCGTTGTAATCACCTCGTCGGTCGAAACAGCAATGCCGTTCTTTCTCGCCAGCTTTTCCACCAGAGCCTGGCGCAGCGGCAACAGGCCGGACGAAGGCGGATAGTGCGTCTGATTTTCCACCAGGGCGGCAATCGCCGCATACTTGATCCGCTGCGGAGTCTCAAAGAAGGGTTCGCCGCCGTGCAGCGCATGCACCTGCGCCCCGCCGGCGCGCATGCCCATCACCTTGTTGCGAATCTGCACAATGTCGGAAAATCCCACTTCGTCCAGCCGCTTCGCCAAGCGGATTCCGCCATGCTTCGTCGTCATCAACCCGGTTCCTTTCGTTCAAGGCAATTGCGCCACTTCGCATTCAGCATATCGAACGGGAGCCTGAATGCAAGGGAAATTCAAGCATCGACTGGAAGCAGAAACGCCGCGCTTCGAGCGCATCAAACCGCAAGCAATTCCGTGTAAACTGCCATGCCGACAACGGCATCGGCGCCCAGCGTGTCCAGCGCGTCCACCTCCTGCTGGCTACGGATTCCACCAGCCACGATGAGCTGGCGCTGGGTAAGCTTGCGCAAACGCGCCGCCGTGTCCACCGGAAATCCCTGCATCAGGCCTTCGCCATCCACATGCGTATACAGGAACGCCGCAACGTGCGGATCAAGCTGCGGAATCGCTTCATCAGGTGTGAGCGCCACCTGTGCCTTCCAACCCTTCACGGCAATGCGCCCATTCTTCGTGTCGATACCGGCAACCACGTGCTCGGCACCAACGCTTGCCGTCAGGCTCGCGGCAAACTCGGCGTTCACGGTGCCTTGCTCTGAGAAAAGCGCGGAGCCAATAATCACGCGCCTTGCTCCGGCATCCAGAACCTGCCTGGCGCGTTCGGCAGTGCGGATTCCGCCGCCCACCTGGCATTGCAGGCGTCGCGCAATCTGCGCCACCAGGGCCGCGTTGTCTCCCTGCCGCATCGCCGCGTCCAGATCGATCAGTTGCACCAGTGGAAAGCGCGAGAACTTCTCAATCCAGTATTCAAAGTCGTCAAAGGCAAGGCGCAGCTTTTCGCCCTGCACAAGCTGGACGATGCGACCACCCAGAAGATCAATCGAAGGAATCAGCATGGCAGCCTCACAGGTACGCCGGCCTTGGCCAGCTCTTGCTTGAGCGATCGCGCGCTCGAAATGCCAAAGTGAAAGATGCTTGCAGCCAGGGCCGCATCGGCCTTGCCGCGCGCAAAGACATCCACAAAGTGCGCCACTGTGCCGGCGCCGCCGGAAGCAATTACCGGAATGCTGACCGCCTCGCTCACTGCAGCGGTCAACTCGCAATCAAAGCCAGCGCGCGTTCCGTCCGCGTCCATGGACGTAAGCAAAATCTCTCCGGCTCCACGAGCCTCTGCCTCGCGCGCCCACTCCACCACCCTGCGGCCGGCAGGCTTGCGGCCACCCTGCACATACACCTGCGCATCCCTCACCGGATCCGCGGCCACGGGATCGCGACGCGCATCAATCGCAACCACTACCGCCTGCGCGCCAAAGCTGCGACCAATCGCGTCAATCAAGCCCGGATCCGCAAGCGCCGCGGAGTTGATGCTGACCTTGTCCGCCCCGGCGTCAAACACCTGCTCGGCATCGCGCGCGCTGCGGATTCCCCCACCCACTGCGAACGGAACAAAGAGCTCGCGCGCAGTGCGGCGCACCGTGTCCAGCAGCGTCTGCCGCTTTTCGTGCGTAGCGGTAATGTCCAGCAGAACAATCTCATCCGCGCCCTCACGTGCATGACGCGCCGCCAGCGCGGCCGGATCTCCGGCATCCACCAGGTCCACGAACTGCACGCCCTTCACCACGCGCCCGCCGTGCACATCCAGGCATGCAATGATTCGTTTGGTCAGCATGCGCTCTCCTTGGGCTTCCACTCCAGAAAATTCTGCAGAATCCGCAATCCGGTCGCGCCGGACTTCTCCGGATGAAACTGAACGCCCATCACATTGCGCTCTTCAACAGCCGCGGCAAACGGCTCAATATAGTGCGTAACGGCCGCAGTGTTCTCCGTTACCGGCGCCTTGTACGAGTGCGTAAAGTAGACGAACTCACCGCTCTGCACGCCCGCAAGCAGATGCGATCGCGGGCTCACTTCCAGCGAGTTCCAACCCACGTGCGGAACCTTCTCCGAGCCCTCCGGAAAGCGCGTGCAAACCTCGGCGAACTGCGCCAGCCCAGGCTGCGCCGGCGCTTCGCTCGATCCCGCAAAGAGCCATTGCATGCCAACACAGATGCCGAGAAATGGAACGCTGCGCGCAATGGCCGCGCGAATCGCGGGCGTAAGCCCGTTCGCATCCAGCCGTTCCGTTGCGGCAAAATGTCCCACGCCCGGCAGCACAATCCGCTCGGCGCTCTGCACAGGTCCGGGCCCGTCAGTCACCTCAGCCTCCGCGCCCAGATGCCGCAGCGCCTTGAGCACAGAGGTCAGATTCCCGGCCTTGTAATCAATCACCGTCACGCGCATCAGAGCAGTCCCTTTGTCGAAGGCAGCATCTCGCCCAGTTGCTGATCGCGCGAGCAGGCCACGCGCAGCGCTCTGGCAAACGCCTTGAAGATCGCCTCAATCTTGTGGTGATTCGAGCGGCCATACATGGTCTTGACGTGCACATTCGCCCTGGCCCCGCGCGCAAATCCCTCAAAGAAATCCGTGACCAGCTCGGTCTGCAGGTCGCCCACCAGGCGCGTGCGAACCTTCGTGTCCACGGCAAATGCCGCGCGGCCGCTCAGATCTACAGCTGCGATGGCAAGCGTCTCGTCCATCGGCATCAGAAAATATCCCGCGCGCAGAATGCCCCGCTTATCCCCCAGGGCGCGATCGAAGGCCTCGCCCAGCGCAATGCCCACATCCTCCACCGTGTGATGCTGATCCACATCCAGATCGCCGTCGCACTTCAGCTCCAGATCAAAGGCTCCGTGGCGCGTGAACAGCTCCAGCATGTGATCAAAAAATCGAATGCCCGTGGACACCTTGTAGTGGCCGCCGCCCTCGATCGTCAGCCGGATCGCAATCTTCGTCTCTGTCGTGTTGCGCTCAAAGCTCGCCGTGCGCAAGCTCTGGGCATTCCCTTCCGTCCTTGTCATTACGCCTCGATTCCGGCTCGTAATGCCGCCAGTGTTTCGTTCAGGGCCTGTGCCGCCTGCTGCATCTGCTGCCGGGTTCCAATGGTGATGCGCACGCGCCCATCGCAACCGGGATCGCTCGACCGGTCGCGTACCAGCACGCCGGCTGCGTGCATCTTCGCTGTAAACTCCTTGTGCTGCGGGCCAATCTCCACAAGCACAAAATTCGCGCGACTCGGCCAGCGGCGCACTCCTGCCGCATCCAGAGCCGATTCAAACTCAGTGCGTGCGGCCAGCACCTCCGCCACGTACCAGTCCAGATAGCTCTGATCCTCAAGCGCTGCCGGCAGGCACGCAAGCGCCAGCGAGTTCACGCTGTAGGGCGAAAGCACACGACGAATCCAGCGCACCACGCCAGCGTCTGCCGCAAGCAATCCCAGGCGCAGACCCGCAAGGCCATACGCCTTGGAAAACGTGCGCGCTACCACCAGGTTTGGAACCGTGCCGACAAGATCCAGTACCGTCTCACCATAAAAATGGAAGTAGGCCTCATCGATCAACAACACTGCATTCGGCGCGCGTTTCGCAATCTCCAGTATCTGTTCCCGCGTGGCCACCGATCCGGCTGGGCTGTTCGGATTGGCAATCGCAATGATCTTCGTGCACTCTGTGATGGCCGCCAGAAGGCGCTCGAAGGGAAACTGCAGATCGTCCGCAGCCTGCACCGCAATCACCCGCGCATCCGTGGCAGACGCATACACCTCGTACATCGTGTACGTCGGCACGGGCAACAGCAGTTCATCCCCCTCGTCTAAAAATGCTTCGAACAGGACGTGAATCGCCTCATCCACTCCATTCGTCAAAACCACCTGTAGCGGCTGCACGCCCAGATGTGCCGCCACCATGGCCTCAACAGGTTCCCGCTCCGGATAACGCGTCAAATGGCCCGTAGACACGCAGCCCAGAACCTCGCGCACCCTGGGCGAGCAGGCCAGCGTATTTTCATTGAAGTCCAGTCGCAGCGCATCGCGGCTGCCAAGCGGAGGGTGATACTCCTTCATCGCCTGCACGCGTGCGCGGGGCGCCGGATACAAAGCATTCGCGTCGTTAACCACGAGGCCTCCTCTGCACCTTCGCTCTGCGCAGGCGCGTTCGAATCGCCTCGGCATGGCCCACAAGACCCTCCGCCTCCGCCAGCAACGCGGCCTTCGGCCCCAGTGCGCGCATGCCATCGGCAGAGTACTCCTGCACGGTAATCAGCTTGACGAAGTCGTTCACGCTCAAGCCGCCGCGCACGCGAGCCATGCCCCCGGTCGGCAGCGTGTGATTGGGCCCGGAGATGTAATCGCCCATCGGCTGTGCCGACCAACGGCCTACAAACACAGAGCCTGCATTGTGAACCCAGTCCAGGTCGCTGGCCGCATCCACCGTAAGATGCTCAGGCGCCAGACGATTCGTTATCTCCCGCGCCTCTGCAATATTCTTCGCAACAACGACCACTCCATTGCGTTCCAGAGCCTTTCGTGCCACCGCATTGTCTTGGCTGCGCGCGTGCGTTTCCGCAATCACCTCTTTCGCCAGTTCCATCTGCGTGGTGATGAACACGGCCAGCGCCTCCGGATCATGCTCAGCCTGCGCAACCAGGTCCGACGCAATGCCCGCTGCGGTGCCGCGCTCACTGGTGACCACAATCTCTGTAGGCCCTGCGAGCATGTCGATCGCGCAATCAAAGGCCACCATGCGCTTGGCCGCAGTCACAAACAGGTTGCCGGGGCCAACAATCTTGTCCACACGCGGCAGGCTCTCTGTGCCATAGGCCAGAGCAGCCACGCCGTGCGCGCCGCCCACCCGATAAAACTCGCGGATTCCCAGCAGGTGCGCGGCCGCCAGCGTCTCCTGTGCAGGCCTGGGTGAAATTGCAACAATGCGCTCCACACCCGCAACCTGCGCGGGAATCGCGGTCATCAGCAGAGTGGAAGGCAGCGGATGGCGACCGCTGGGAACATAGCATCCAACCGACGCAATGGGCCGCACCAACTGGCCGGTGATAAGACCATTCCCCGCCGTCTTGCTCCACGAGCCGGGCATCTGCCGCTGCGCAAATTTGCGAATCTGCGCGGCAGCCTTTGCAAGCGCATCCCGCAGCAGCGGATCCGTCGCATCCCATGCGGCGCGCATCTCGTCCTGCGAAATACGAAACTGAGCCGGCCCCGCAAGCCCATCGAATTGCCGTGCAAAGCGGAAGAGTGCACGATCTCCCTGCCGGCGCACTGCGGTCACAATGCGACGGACGGCAGGCTGCACCGACTCAAGCGAGGTGCCGCCGCGCCGCTCAAGCGTCGCGAGCACCTGCGCCGATGCCTGCGCGCCTTTCCCACTGGTCCGAATCAGCTTCATTGCCTGCTCCTGATAGAACCCGCATTCCCCATGATCAATCTCAAGCCTCTGTGAGCGGCTCCATGCTGCATAAGAGCCGCTCCACATGATCAGCGCTTCTCTGCGCTTGAATAAGCCGCCCTACAGCACGACCTTGTTCAGCGGGTACTCCACAATGCCCGTTGCCCCGGCGGCCTTCAGGCGCGGAATCACATCGCGAGCAACACGCTCCTCCACAATCGTGTTCACTGCAACCCACTCCGAGTTGCTCAGGTGCGACACGGTGGGCGAGTTCAGCGCAGGCAATACGGCAAGCACGCCGTCCAGCTGCTCCACTCGGACATTCAGCATCAGCCCGACCTGCGACTGTGCATCAATCGCTCCGCGCAGCATCATCGCAATCTGATCAATCTTCGTTCGTTTCCACTCATCGGCAAGCGCCGCCTTGCCAGCGATCAGGTGCGTCTCGCTCTCCATCACCGTGTCGATAATCTTCAGATGATTTGCCTTCAGCGAGCTGCCAGTCTCCGTCACTTCGACAATGGCATCGGCCAGCGTGGGCGGCTTCACTTCCGTGGCTCCCCAGCTGAACTCCACTCTCACGTTGACACCCTTGTCAGCGAAGTAGCGCTTGGTCACTTCGACAAGCTCGGTGGCGATGATCTTGCCTTCCAGGTCCTCAGCCTTCTCGTACCCGCTTCCTTCCGGCACGGCCAGCACCCAGCGAACCTTGCGGCGGCTCTGCTTGGCATAGGTTAGCGACGTCACGCTGGTGACATCCAGACCGCTCTCAACCACCCAATCAATTCCAGTGAGCCCGGCATCCAGTACGCCGTGATCGACATAGCGCGCCATCTCCTGCGCGCGAATCAGCATGCACTCCAGCTCGCTGTCGTCAACAGAAGGAAAGTAAGAACGGCCGTCGGCATAGATGTTCCAGCCCGCGCGCTTGAACAAAGCAATCGTAGCGTCCTGCAGGCTGCCCTTGGGCAGTCCAAGACGAAGTTTATTAGCCACGGTTCGCCTCCATTTCTTCTTTTGCAATGGGCCGGGTAAAGCAGCTTACGGTGCCCTCGTGGCACACCAGGCCGTCGCCTTCCACCTCAACGCGGAAGAGCAGCGTGTCGTTGTCGCAGTCTGTAGATGCGGAGACAATGCGCAGGCGGTTGCCACTGCTCTCGCCCTTCATCCACAGCTTCTGGCGGGTGCGGCTCCAGAACGTGACATAGCCGCTCTCCAACGTCTTCGCATAACTGATCGGGTTCAGAAATCCCAGCATCAGTACCTCGCCTGTGCGGGCGTCCTGCACAATGCCCGGCACCAGGCCGTCCATCTTTTCAAAATCAATCTTCGGGGTCTCGTTGCTCATCTTCTTCCTGGCTTCCTGGTCCTTTTTTCGTTGTTTGTATGGGACAACACATGCCGCGCATGAAAAAGCCCGTCGGCAGGGTTGCCGGCGGGCTTGGTAGTTCTGAATCTCTCTGGCCGTTTAGCTCAGGCCACAGCAGTCCGCCGACATGGTATGTCCATGATGGTGATGGTGACCGTGATGGCGGTGGCTCTGCATCTACAAAACAGCGTAAATGCAGCACTCTGCTCCTGTCAACACGCCCGCAGACGCGGTCGTCCTATTGCGCCACGGCTGGCCTTGCGCTTACAGCTTGCTGCAAATCCACCATCCGCTGATACAGCCGGTTGCGCATTTCAAATCGTCCTGAGGCTCGGGTAACGTACCGCACCTCCACTTCCGTCGCGCCACCGCCTGAGGGACGCAGATTCACCACCGGCGCCGCGCTGAATCGGCTAAGGCTGTCTCCGTGCGCGCCGCGCTTCCACTCCTGCTCGGCCGCATGCACATTCTCTGCCGTCTCTTCCTCCACCATCTTGTGCATGTTCTCGGCCACGGCGTGAATATCACTGCCCGCAGGCATGGTTGTGCTGATCTCATCCCACATCCATTGCCCCGCCGTTGAGAAGTTGAAGAACTGCCCGCGAATTGCAAAGCTGTTGATGAACGCGATGCGGCGACCGGTCGGCAGTCCCTTGTCGGCCAGCGTGCCTGTCTCCAGCAGTGTTGTGCTGAACAGCCCCACCTCAATCACCTCGCCGCCCACGCCATTGATCTCCACCCAGTCGCCGACGTGAATGCCATTCTTGCCCATCAGGACAAACCACCCCAGAAATGCGAGGATGAAGTCCTGCAGCGCGATGGTGAGCGCTGCCGTGGCCAGGCCCAGAATGGTAGGCGTCTGCTGCGGCGATCCGAAGATGACAAGCAGAATGAGCAGCGCTCCCAGCACCTGGATGCTCACCTCGAAGATCGTGCGCAGCGTATGCATCTGCCGCCGGTCCAGATTGGGGCGCGCCATCAGCAGGCGCACCAGGGCATCGGCCAGCAGCATGCTGATCAGAATCACCAGGATTAACGCAAGCGACTGCAGAATCAGATGCAGCACAATGCGATGCTGCAGCAGCACCTGATCGGACCACCTGCCGTAAACCGCGGCCAGTTGCTGCTCGGTCTGAATGCGATCATCGTAGATGCTCAGGACCTGTCGCTCTGATGCCCTGTCCTTGATGTCCGCCAGCGTATTCGTACCATTCGCAGCGCCGCCTGACCCTGCTGCATTCACCTGCGCTTCCAGAGTGTTGTACTGCGAAGTCAGCGTGGCAATATTCGCCTGCGTCTGCTTCAACGCCTGCTGCAGCAGCTGAAAACGGCTTCGCTGGTCGAACCATGCCTTGATCCGCCTGGCCAGCGTGCCCTGCTGCCGCACCGCAATCACCGCAATCTGTCCGCCAGCCTGCGCCTGCTTGTCATACTCCTGCATGGACGCTTCGTGGGCAGCCAACTCCTGCTGAATGCGACTGCTCTCATCGCCGGAGGCTCGCGCAAACTCCCGTCGCGCATCTTCAAGCTCATCCGTATCCAGCCCAAGTTGCGCCTTGGCGACATCGAGATCATCTCCGTCGCCCGCTTGCTGTGCATCTGCTTTCGAACCCGCGGCAGCGGGACCGGCTTTCCCGCCCAGGCTCTCTACCAGAGCCTGATCCTGCTTGATCATCCCCTCAAGCTGGGTGATCTTCTGTGATATCTCAAGAGCCTTGCCGGTGAGCGTGCGATGCTCTTCCTTCAGGCTGGCGAGACGCAGGGCCGAGGCGAAGGCCTGATCCACGTCGTGATCGGCCAGCCGTTCCGCATCGCGCGCAAATTCGGCTTCCTCGGCCGTCACGGCCAATGGCGCCAGAGCCTGCGCAGTCTGCCATGAACTCAGATCAACTAGGGGCTTTTCGCCGTTGACCAGTCTGCCCTTTCCGGTCTGGCTCATCAGAAACGGAAGATTCGCCATGGCATCGCGCGTTGACCATGCGAACAGTGCGCACAGGCTGAAGAGCACAAGTAGCGCGACCAGGCTCAGCATCCGGGCCTTGCCAAAGATGCGGAAGGCGGTACGATGTTGCGGAGGTGGAGCAATCGGGGAAATTGCCATACCCGTATTCTTACAAAAAACTCCGCCCCGCTGACTGTAAAAAATGTCAGCGCGCCAGAATCCCTTCGTATTGCTTCCACTTGCAGCCCGCTTCGCGCAGGCAGACAATGGTGCCGTGCAGGTTCGCGCGTCTATCGCCGCCGTGTCCGTATTGCTGCTCTGCATCGCGGCGCCAGCGCATCCTGTGCCCGCGCATCGCCCACCAGGCACCGCGCAGGCGGCGCACGCGGTCCCCCCGCCGGAAGAGCGAATCGACATCAATCACGCATCCCTGCAGGAGTTGATGACCGTCCCTGGCATGACACACAGCTGGGCCGGGCGCATTGTGCGCTTCCGGCCCTATCGCGCGAAGAACGAACTTTTCGACCGCGGCATTCTGCCCGGCGATGTCTATCTGCGCATTAAGGACTTCGTGATCGCTCACCGGCAGAAGCCGTGAGCCACCACGGTTCAGGCCTCCATCGGCTCTTCCGCCACATCCCCGCGCTTCAGCAGGCGGCTCAGCAGCACATACAGCACGGGGATAAAGATCAGGTTCAGCACGGTGGACAACAGCATGCCGCCCACGATCGTGGTTCCCACCGAGCGCCGTCCCAGCGCGCCAGCGCCAGTGGCAAACACCAGCGGCAGCACGCCAAGAATAAAGGCGAACGAGGTCATCAGAATCGGTCGCAGGCGCAGCTCCGCCGCTTCAATCGCAGCCTCGGCAATGGTCCTGCCCTTGCGCCGCAACTGCTCCGCGAACTCCACAATCAGGATGGCGTTCTTCGCGGAAAGACCGATCAACATCACCAGGCCTATCTGGCAGTAGACGTCGTTTGACAGGCCGCGCAACGCCACTAGGCCCAACGCGCCCAGTACCGCCATGGGCACCGCGAGCAGAATGATGAACGGCAGCGCGAAGCTCTCATACTGTGCCGAGAGCGTCAGATACACCACCAGGATTCCCAGCCCGAAGATGATCAGCGCTCTGCCGCTCGACTCAATCTCATCCAGCGTCAGACCGGTCCACTCGTAGCGCATGCCCGGCATCATCATCTTCTTTGCCAGGTCCTCCATGCCGGTAATGCCCTGTCCCGAGCTGTAGCCCGGCGCAGGCGAACCATCAATCTCCACAGCGCGGAAGAGGTTGTAGTGCGTAATCACAGGCGGTCCGGCGCTCTCCGTCACATTCGCAAGATTGTCGAGCGAAATCATCTGGCCCGAATCCGAGCGCACATAAAACTTGTGCAGATCAGACTCGCGCATGCGGAAAGGCTGATCCGCCTGCGCATACACGCGATACGTGCGGTTGTTGAAGTCGAAGTCATTCACATACTGCGATCCCATGAATACGCCGAGCGTCGTCGTAATCTGCGAGAGCGGCACGCCCAGCGCCTTGGCCTTCTCGCGATCGATCGTCACCAGCACCTGCGGATCATTCGCGGAGAATGTTGTCAGCAAGCCCGTAATGTCCTTGCGCGCACGGGCAGCGCCCACAATCTGGTGAGCCACGCGATCCAGATCCGCCAGCGTGTTCGTGCCCGTATCCTGCAACATGAACTGGAACCCGCCATAGCTGCCCACGCCCTGCACTGCGGGCGGCTGAATAATGGCCACGATGCCGCCGTTCGGCGCAAACATCAGCTGGCTCAGCTTGGGAGAAAGCTGCGCCACAATGTCTGCCGCCGAGTGCCCCTTGCCCCTGCGCTCGCTGGCGGGCTTCGTGCTCACAAACATCATGCCCGCATTCGACGCGCCACCTGAAAAGCTGAAGCCCATCACAGAGAACGCGCCCGAAATATCGGGATTGGAATAAAGAATTGCCTGCGCGCGATCTGCCAGCGCCGAGGTATACGACAGCGAGGAGCCTGGAGGCGCCTGCACAATCACCATCAGGTAGCCCTGGTCTTCCTGCGGAATGAAGCCTGTCGGCACGGACCTATACATCCATACCGTTGCTCCAAGCCCCACGAAGAAGACCAGCAACAGTGCATAGCGCGCCTGCAGTGCTAGATGAATCACCCGCGCATACGTCCTGGCCAGCCAGCTGATGAATTCATCCGCGCCATGCACGAATGCAGCAAACGCGCGCGAGAGCGGACGAATATGCAGAAAGTCCAGCTGGCGCGGACGCGCTTCTTCGCCGCGCAGAAACAGCGCGGACAGTGCCGGCGACAGCGTCAAGGCATTAAACGCTGAGATGGCAATGGAAAACGCAATCGTCATCGAGAACTGGCGATACAAAATGCCCGTGGTGCCAGGGAAAAACGAAACCGGAATGAACACCGCAATCAGCACAAGCGATGTGGCAATAACAGCGCTCGTAACCTCGCCCATGGCGCGCGATGTCGCTTCGCGCGGCTTGGAGTGCTCCATGGCTATGTGCCGCTGCACATTCTCAATCACCACAATCGCGTCATCCACCACCAGCCCTGTGGCCAGGGTGATGCCGAAGAGCGTGAGCGAGTTGATGGAGAAGCCGAAGACCTTGATAAACGCGAACGCTCCAATCAACGAAACCGGAATGGTCACAGCCGGAATAATGGTTGCGCGCCAGTCCAGCAGGAACAGGAAGATGACCACGATTACAATGCTGATCGCTTCCGCCAGCGTAACAAGCACCTCGCGGATGGAGTCTCCTACAACGGTTGTTGAGTCGAATGCGATGGCATACTCAAGTCCCGGCGGAAACGACTTGGAAAGCTCCTGCAGAACCGCCTTGGCCTTTGCGTCCACGTCCAGCGCGTTCGCGTTGGAAAGCTGCTGCACGCCGATGCCCTGCGCGGCGTGTCCGTTGTATTGCAGAATGGAGCTGTAGTCCTCCGCGCCAATCTGAGCGTGGCCCACATCCTTCAGCAGAACCAGTCCGTTGGCATTGTTCTTGACAACAATTTTTTCAAACTCCATGGGGCTGCTGAGGCGCCCCACCACGCGCACCGGAATCTGAAATGCCTGCGACTTGTCCGAAGGCGGCTGCCCCAGCTGGCCCGCTGGAATCTCAACGTTCTGCTCGGAGAGTGCACTCACCACATCCGCCGCCGTCAGGCCGCGGGCTGCAAGCTTCAGCGGATCCAGCCACACCCGCATGGCATACTTGCGCTCTCCAAAGATGTTCACATCGCCCACGCCCGGCACGCGCTTCAGGGCGTCTTTCACATACACGTCAAGATAGTTGGAGATGAACTCGTTGGAGTACCGGCCATCGCGGGTAAAAAAGCCCGCGCCGAACACAAAGTTGCTGTTGGCCTTGCTGATGCTGATGCCCGTCGCGTTCACCGCTGCGGGCAGGCGGCCTGTCACGCTGGCTACGCGATTCTGCACGTCCACGGCGCCAATGTCCAGGTTGTAGCCCGTGTTGAACGTCACCGTGATGGAGCTGGCGCCGTTGTTCGTGCTCGAGGAGCTGATGTAGCGCATTCCCTCCACGCCGTTGATGGACTCTTCCAGCGGAATCGTAACTGCCTTCTCCACGGTATCCGCGTTTGCGCCAACATAATCGCAGCTCACATCCACCTGGGGCGGCGCCAGCGTCGGATACATGGCAATCGGCAGAAGCGGAATGCAAATCGCCCCCGACAAGATAATCATCAGCGCGCAGACAGTCGCGAATACAGGTCGGTGAATAAAGAAATCAACAAACAAGGAGGTCTTCCTTTCAGCTTCCGGCGTGCGCGCCATCGCATCGCGCACCGCATAATCCCGTTGGGTTACTCACGCAGGCCTTCGCGATCACGCGCCCAGAGGAAGAATCGGCATGCCATTCACAAGGAATTGCGTGCTCGTGACAATCACCTTGTCGCCCGCGTTCAGGCCCGAGGTAATGGAATACGTATTGCCCACCGTTTCTCCCAGCGTGACCGGCGTCTCCGTGGCCACAGCGTGCCCATTTTGCTCGCGCACCACAAACACAAAGGTCTGTCCGCCCAGTCGCGTAACTGCCAGCACCGGCACCACGACCATCGGCTTCATGCTCCAGATCACCCGCGCCTTTACCAACTGCGCATTCCGCACCATCTCCGGCGTCGCGTGAACCGGGGCCTTCACCAGAATCCCCTGCAGTGTCGAGTCCACCTGCGGCGACAGAAAGTCGATCTTTGTCTTCTCCAGCGGCTTGCCGTTCGTATCGGACAGCTCAACATCCAGCCCCACGCGAACATCGGTGGAGTGCTCCGTCGGAACATAAATGTAGGCTTCCAGATCCTTGTTCTCATCCACGGTCGTCAACACCGTGCTCGACGACACGTAGTCGCCCACGTGCACCGGAATGTCTCCCACAATGCCGTCAAACGGAGCCCGGATGGTGTAGTAGGCAAGCTGCTGTTCCTGTGTCTTCCGCAGCGCCACGGCCGCCTCGTAATCCGCCTTGGAGTTGCCGTAGGACTGCTCCGCCTGGTCCAGCGCATCGCGGCTTGTCACGCCCGCCGCAAACAGCTTGCGCTGCCGCTCCACCTCAATCGTGTTGTAGTCAAACAAGGCCTTCTTCTGTTGCTCGGTGGCCTTCTGCGCCTGCACCGTCGCAATCTGCGGCTGCGCGTCAATCTCCATCAGCGGCTGCCCGGCCCGCACGTGGTCGCCCGACCGCGCCCGAATCTGCGTTAGGCGCCCGCTCACCTGGGGCTGCAGCGTGGCCGACCGGCGCGACTTCACAGTCGCCACATATTCGCTGCTCTGCGCCACCGGCGTCACATTTGCCACCACCGTCTTCACCGGCATCGCCTGCATGGCCTGGGCCGGCGCTGCCGTCTTGCCATGGCAACCACTCACCGCCAAACCTGCCAAAATGGCACAACCCATACCCAGAAAGCTCTTCAAGGCAGTATTTCTCACTCAGTCCTTCTTTCCTCTTCTGTCCGCTGTTGGCCGAACGCGACCCATCGCAAACGGGCTCGCTTTGATTGGCACACGCCGACCCGGCGATCTGGCCTGAAAAAGCAGATAAGTAAATTACTCGTTTATCTGACGCTTGGTTCCCCGCAAGTGACGCAAAAAATTGCGCCTGTCCCGGAAACCCACAATGTGTGACGCCGCCACGCTTCGCCTTGGAGCAGGCGCACTATAGACGATTCCGAATCAACCGGCACGGAGTCTCTCCGTATCGTAAATGCATGGTTTCAAACAGCACGAATGCGGCCGGCATCCCATCGCTCGCACCATGCACCCGGGCTGCTACTCCGGGTCCCCGCAAGCAATGGCCCTGGCAGCCACTGCTTCAGCTAGCGAAGCCGCTGGCCGGCTCCCGGCAATTCCTGCCGCCCGCCATGCGACAAATGACCAGTCGGCACGCCGCCGGGGATACGCCCGTACACGTACCCGCCGTTTTTTTGACATGACAGGCGCAAGTTGATAGCCTTCTTAAGGGCAATCCCGTCCAACTTTTGCCCAAGCTGATCCCTCAGCTTAGCGTCCCCGTCGTCTAGCCCGGCCTAGGACACCGCCCTTTCACGGCGATAACACGGGTTCAAATCCCGTCGGGGACGCCAATAGATTGCGCTACTTGCAAATCCCGTCCAGAAATTTGTAGGTCCGTTATGGTCCGATAAGGGAAAGTGCCCTCGCTGGGCTGCGCTTTGCGCAGACGGTTGTCGTCGAGCACCATGGTCACAATGCGACTTTGGGCGTCGCGTTTGTTCTGGGTGATTGCCTGTGCGTATAGGTTCATCGTCACCAGACTGTTTGCATGGCGCAGCAGTTCTTGCACCGTCTTGACATCCTCACCGTTGGCTTTGAGGAACGTCGCATAGGTGCGGCGGAAGGTATGCCAGCCGATTCCCTCGATTCCCATTTTCTTGGCTGCTGGCAGGATGTGCGCCCGGTAAAATGCGCCAGGCCAGTACGGCAATTTTCCGCTCGAATGCGGACTCGCAAAGACCCAATCCCCGGTTTGGGGATAGGGGCTTGCTAGCTGCCAGTTGTAGAGCGATTCCGCGAGCCGGGGATCGAGCGGCACGGGTTTGCGGCTGGCTTCAGTCTTGCACTCGCCAAGATGCTGCATGACGATGGAGCGGGTGACAGAGATTTGCAGCTTTTCAAAATCGATGTCACTCCACTTCAGGGCCAGCAGCTCTCCCACACGCAGGCCAGTGAGCACGTCGAGGAAAACGGCAGTCCGCGCCGGCTCACGTAACAAGTCGAGCAACGCTGCGGTTTCTTCGATGGTCAGGACCAAAGGAATCCTGGCCCGTTTCGCACTCTGGCGCACGTGCGTGATGGGATTCTTGTCGTGCCATTCCCATCGGATCGCGTGATTGAAGACAGCGTGCATGATGTTTCGCATTTTCGCTTTGCTGCCGTTCGACAGCTTGAGCGAACGCAACCACTCTTCAACAACGACTGCCCGAACATCCTTCACGCGGTATTCGCCCCAACGGGGCAAGATCCATTTGCGAAAGTAGCCTTCATACGTTCTGCAAGTCGCGTAGGTTTTGTTCGAGTCCTCGCCGAGTTCCTTTTGCCGGTAGTGATCGACGAGCATTTGGACACTGATCGGGGCCAGGCTCGCGCGCGGACTCTCAACGTTAATGTCAACCCGAAGCGCGACCACCGCTTTTTGTGCGGCGGTTTCGTTCGGATACTGTTCAAGGGTTCCCAGCACCAGGTTGCGTCGGCGACGTGTACCGTCTGGCTGGGCTTCGTACCATCGGTACTCCCACGCCTTCCGGCTTCCGGCGCGCTCCACAAGTCGGAGGCTGCCTTGCTGAAATCGTGAACGTCTCATTTCCTCTCCAAGTCAAGGGTGGTGAGACGGCACGGATAGCTGCTTTCAGCCTACTGTGCCTGGTCGTCGTCGTCGAGTGTTTCGATCCTCGTGCCGGATCGATACAGGTCGGACGCCCGGAAGCGCCACAGCTTGCCTACCCTGACTCCGTGAACAATTCCATTTCGTGCGTAACGCTGAAGTGTTTTCGGGTGAACTTGAATGATTGCTGCTGCCCGATCACTGTCCAGTAGCGGTTCGAATGAAATGGGAGAATGAGGGGAATCGAACATGGTTCGCACACTCCTTAGCACCACAATGTGTGGGGTCAAGGAGCACTGTCAACCCACCGATTGGGTCGCAATTTCATCCTCATGGATGTGGCGTACGAAGCAAAAGCGAACGGTTGGGCACAGTAAGTGCATGGAGGTGCACCATTGTCCTTCTTTGGCACTCATTGTCCTCGTGGATTTTCGATCTCACAAAAACGAAATTAGTTTCGGACCTCTATTCCACTGGACAAATCCCACTGACATTCCCCGGATAGCAGCAGCGTAGCCGAGGCGCGGGCGGCGTCAAGGGCGGCTGCGCCGCCGCGAAGCGGTCAAGACCCTTGACACCGCCCTCTCCGCCTCGGCGAACAATCCTAATATCCGGGGAATGTCAGTATTTCTCTCTGCGCAAAGCATTCCACACTTCAGCGGTGTGCAGGCTGATGCAGTGTCATGCAGACGGATAAAGGGATTCGTCACCCAGTTCGATCTGGAGACTCAGGAAACCGTGGAGCCTGCGCGCGAAGCAAGATATGAACGAAGAAGAGAAATACCGTTGTTTCCGATGTTGGCAATCAAACTCTTCTCGGGGCCATGTTCATTGGGAGCCGGCAAGAAGACGAGCATTCTCGACCTATTGCCGACGCGGCACTCAGCCAGTTTTTCAGGCAAGTGCCAAGTGATCAGTTGAGAACCGTATCGACGATCAATCGCACCTTTCGCGGGTTTACCGTAGACGATCAGAACGTGCGCGACCGAGATGGGAAGGACACTGTCCAGGAAGCGATCGCAGCAAAACTCAAGTGCCTCTCGAACCCCTTCTTGATAGCGCGACTTGCAATGCACTACTTATGTAAGCACAAAGTCAATTCCCGGTTTGGGCTTGTCCAATATTTCGCTCGCCCGAGCGCGGGCCGCAGCCCAGTACCTCACCCACTGGGTTCGAGTGCCATCTCTTTTCAGCGCGCATAGGTTGCTGTCCACCCAACCGGAAGGAGAACTAAAGCGATTCTGAAAGAAGTCTGTGATTTGCTCGTCTGCCCAGGACGCGTTGGGATACATTTCCTCTTCGCTGATCGAGGGGTTCGAACTGAGAAACAATATCGGCGCAGTGGTGATCTGTCCAGACCAGGGCTCAGGCGAATGGAATGTCGTGCCCGTCTGAGACAGAACAATCGTCTGGCAGGGACCGGGTTGCCCATTGCGAATGGAAGTCGCAACCGGACAGTTGTGGATTTCCTGCAAGAGCTGTTGGATGTCAGCCATGGGGATGTCCTCACATAATTCTACGAGGAGGCGAAGCGCCACTATTTGACGATCTGCTTACAAGCCGAGGCCCAAGTCATGACCGATGCTGATTTCGTGGCGAGGGACAGGTGGTTCGATTTGTTGGGCGGGAGCTTGCTGAGTCTTGTGCTCGGGCTGTTGTAGATGAGCCTGTTCCCGCGCCAACTCCATCGCCGACGGACGCGCGGAGGAAATACCCAGCGATTCGCACAATTGTTCACGGTCGCTGGTGACGATTGCGATTTCACTGCGGCCACGGGAAGCGCCGACGTAGAACAATTCCTGCTTCATGGCGTCGGCTGACAGGATTACCCCGTCAACCGTTTTCCCCTGGCTACGATGGGCGGTAATGGCGTAGCCGTGATCGAACTGGTGATAGTTCGCCGGCAGTGCGCGACCATCCTCAAGTTGAATGCGTCCCCTCTCGATGCCGCGTACCGTCACCAGCTCGCCATTCGTAGCGCGGAAACCGTCATCTCGGCGATTGGCCGTAAGCATGAGGCGGTCACCCGGAGCCACGTCGATGGATTGCCGCTCATGGACGGAAAAGGAGCGCGTCTGTGCTGGTGTAAAGCTCCTCTCTTCGCCGCGTACATTGCGAGCGATCACCGTGCCAGAGTCAACACGGCCCACCGTCAGCGCTTCATGTTTCTCCATACCCCTTGCTGCCCGATGCACTACCAGCACCTGCCCCTCATGGTAGTTCGCCAGATCACGTTTCTGCGCCTCCGTCCATTGCAATGGGACGTATCGATCCATCGTGACGCTTTGGCCGAGTTGACCGCGCTCAGAAAGGTCATTGCGAATCGCGCGAGTGACATGGCCAATCTCTTCATGCGTGGGTGCAACAACCAAGACGCGCCGTGACGGATCGACGGTCATCTCCCGGTAGAGACCAGCAACCGTACGGGCACGCTCGCCAAAGGGAACCTCGTGCACAGCGCCGAGCCGCTCCAGCTTTTCAAAGCCCTGTTCGGGAGCCTGGCGCAGGGTTTGAATTGCTTCTTTATACTGCGCGTGCGTCTGACGCTGTACGCCGGTCAGGGAAACGCTCTTCATTTGCGATTCGCGCTCCAGAATGCGCAGTGCGTCGGAGGCCTCGACACTCTGAATCTGGCGTGTGTCACCCGAAAACACGATGCGGGAGAGATGCTGATCCGCAAGTCGGAGTATGCCTTCCATCTGCCGCCCCGAGATCATGCCGGCTTCATCGACGACGAGGACCCTACCTCGGAGCGCAGATTGCGCCGTCTCGTCTTGGAGAAGGCGTGAGACTGTCACGGCCTCCCGAAAGCCCACCTTTTGCAGCTCCTCCACCGCACCGCGCGTGGGCGCAATTGCTGTGACTTCGCGGCCAGACTCACGCAGGCCGCTATCAATTTCTTGCAACGTGGCCGTTTTGCCTGTCCCGGCAGCGCCGCGTAAGTTGATGGCAAAGTCGCGAGAATCGAGAACTTGCTGCACCGCGCGCCGTTGCTCATCACGCAGGCGTTCGGATGGATGAAACTCATGTGTGCCGCCAAGCCGCGCGTATCGGTCGATGCCATGGTTCACCATGGCAACCATGCGCTGCTCACGATCCAGACTCTCGTGCGTTGCCAACCGATCCCCTGCATGAATAACGGTTCCCTGGGATTTTTCGATTTCCAATGCGCCGCGTAGCTCGGCCAGATTAACCTGGCCGCGGCCATGCCGCAGAGCTTCGGTCAGCAATTCGTGATCGTAGACGACGGAGCGCCTCTCGAAAAGATGGCTCTTTGCGTGTTGCAGCGAATCCACCGCCAGTGAGGGTTGATGCGGACCGCTGCGGCTTTGCTCCAAGGACGCACCCCGCAGGCGATCCAGGCCCAGGGATTCTTCCGGGGACAGGCGAGCCTGTTGCCGGTGGCGTACCTGTTCGGTAGCAATCTCTGTGAGCTTATCAGCGCGCGATTCGCGGACCAGGACAGCCACCTCGTTATCGGTTGGCTTCCGACCATGTTCATTCGTGAACTCGGTGATCGCGGCGTCACGCTGTGCGCTTCGCTGACTATATCGTTCCAGCAGTTCGTCCGACACGCCGCGGATTTCAAAACCGAGATCCTTGCCGCGCGGATCGCGGCGCTGCTCGATTTCATAGCCGAGCCCGCGCACCTCTTGCGCCAGGGCATTCCGATAGACCTCCGTGAGATATGCGCGGCGCTCGTACAGGCCAGACGCCTGCAATGCCTTCCACCGGCCCTCTCCCCCGTCGTAGGTGAGATTTGCGGCCACGGCATGTGTGTGAAGCTGCGGATCAAGTTCCCGGCTTGTGTCGTGCCGATACGTCGCGACAATCCAGTTTGCCGTTGTGCGATTCTCATTTGCACCGTTGAGGCGCACGCGAGAGCCAGCATAGTTTTCGGCCTCCGCCAGGGCTTCGCAGACGGCTTTGTCGTGAGCGGCGATTAAATGCCCGTCACCGCCGACCATTGCCTGAATCGAAACCGACTTGGGTGCCGAAAACGTCAGATCGTAGAGAGACCGCGCCTTGCTCTGTTCGCTACCATCCCCGTTTGTCCGGTCCGCGCTATGGCGTGGGCGCAGGAACTCGCCGGTTTCGGGATGCAGCCCCTCCCGTACCGCCTCAAACTGTTCGGAGGTGACGCTGCCACGCAGCCCAAGCAGTTCTGCGCCCCGGCCCTGCCACTCGCCCTGTACGCGGCGGTGTTCATCGTAGTAGTCGCTGTGTTGCAGATGCCGCTGTGCATAGCCAGCGCCGCCGGTCATGGCTCGTATAGTCAGCACAGCCCGACCGTAACGCTGTTCGAAATCCGAATGCAATATCTTGTGTCTGAGAAGCACCGTAAGCGACCGCCGCTCCCAGCGACCGGCCCGTATGCATCAATGCCAGCGCGGCCTAATCCCGCAAGCGTCGATTTTGCCCCATCGCGCGGCATCGCCGTCTCACTGCGCTCGTTCTGGAGGAAGACACCATCCCTAAGCCTCACGGCTTAGGGAAACAAACTGAGAGCCCCCGCGGCGAACACAGGCCGAACAATCTCGAATGCTGATCGATAATTGTCGGAGTACTATTTTCGATCTGCGTTCGATGTGCAATTTCTGTCCTACAATTTCCGTTCCCCTACTGCACGGTCAATGTGATTTTTGCGGAATGCCTCAGACCGCCGCCGGAAGGCGACGTGGCACTCACCATCACGCTGTAGGTGCCGGGCGGCGTTCCTCCTGTTGGAAAGTTCGGTGCCATGGTGCCATTGCCGCAGGACGATATTCCGGCAGATATCAGAAGAACCAAGGCGAGTGCTCGTAGAGGTAGTAATTTGCTGTAAGGTGATCGTTTCAAAAAGCAAAACGGCACGCCAATCATCGCGGCGAACACGGGCAAAGGCAACTTCCCGTACGGACCGGACTGCCCAGATGAGGACGTAGACGAAGTCGCATAGGATGGCGCAGTAGTGGTGATCGTGATCGTGTATTGAAAGTTCTCGAGCGGAAGCATCATTTGCGGGATCACGGCCGGCGGAACCGCAGGGTTGAACGTGCATGTAGCTCCGGTCGGGAGGCCGGTACAGGTCTCGCCCGTAATTTCGCCGTAAAACCCATATTGCGAGGAAATTGCAATATTGTCGGTTATGCTTCCACCCGCCTTAACAGCCAGAGAAGTGTTTTGTGCGGAGACCGTAAAATTAGGCGGGGTCGACCAACTGGGATTGGGGACTTGCACCAGAGAGGATAACGCCTCCGGGCCAACCAGCGCCGCAATTCCCTGTCTCCCGCTGCTATCAAAGTCTCCACTGGTCAAAGCGGTGGGAAACGGGTTCAGCAGCACAGAATAGTCGGTGGGCGTGAACGTCCCATCACCCTGGTTCAACAGTATTTGAACGAAATCCGCCGGCTGGGAAATCGACTGCTCCTCGGATAGAATGGCCACATCGGGCCTTCCGTCGCCATTGAAATCTGCGACTGTCATATAGAAGTTTCGAGTCGAATTGCCGTCTCCAAAGCCGCAGCAGTCCTTCACCGCTGTGAAGCTCCCGTCACCGTTTCCGAGCAGTACATTCATCGCATGTAGATCGCCCGCATACGCAGAACCGACGCCGGTGACCACAAGATCCAGTTTGCCATCGCCGTTGAAGTCTCCAGCAGCGATTCCTCCGTTGTAAAACATCTGAGTCGATATCGGATCAACTGCAGTGTTTCTGAACGTGCCGTCGCCGTTACCTAATAAAATCCAAATAGAACCCGGCCCGCCATCGGCAATCGCGAGGTCCAGGGTGCCATCTCCATCAAAATCGCCGATCGCAATATTGGTGGGGGAGTCATACAACGAGGGCTTCGCAATTGGGCTGCCAGGAGCTTGTGTGAAAGTCCCATCCCCATTGCCGAGCAGAATCGTAACGGACCCATTCGGCGATCCGCTCTTCTTCACATCGGAATTCAGGACTGCTAGATCCAGATTCCCATCGTGATTGAAATCTCCAACACCGAGGGCAATCGGAGCCGGCCCCACCGGGATTGGAGAGCCCGCTTGGGAAAAGGTTCCGTCGCCATTACCGAGCATGATCGTAACCGTGTTGTCATCCCAGTTCGTGACGGCTAAATCCTGCTTGCCATCACCATTAAAATCGCCTCGTTGCACTCCATAAAGCCCGACCTGATGTGGACCTTGTAATGGCGAACTGGTGAACGTACCGTCGCCGTTACCTACGACAAGGGATACGCCATAGCCACTCGCATCGGTTCCGGCGCCACCCACGAACGCGAGATCCGGCTTTCCGTTACCGAGGAAGTCTCCCGCAACGACGGTCATGCCGACTCCTGCTGGCGCTCCCGGAGTTCCGACCCCGGCTGGATATCCCGGCGCCTCTTTGAAATACACCATGGATTCCGGAGCGGTGACCTGAAAAGAGACATCGTTCGAAACGACGTTGCTTCCGGGATTCGTTACCGTAATCGACGCCGTGGATGCGACTGCGATATCGGCCGCCGGAACTGCCGCAGTTAATTGAGATTGGGATATGAACGTTGTGGTAAGGGGCTGGCCGTTCCAGTTCACAGTTGCCCCGGAAACAAACATGCTGCCATTAACTGTTAGCGTGAATCCCGGGCCGCCAGGAACCGCGGCCCCCGGCACCAGCGGGTTATTGATAAATGGCACCGGATTTGCGGTCAGCGCTACAACCTGAAATGCACACAAGAATGAAAAGACAATTGCAATCCGTGTCACAGATCCCCCAAAGCTGCGTATCGAGCGCTGCGATTGCTGGTGTGCGAACATAACCGTCCACACACCAGCAACGCTGCTGTTACTGCAGCGGCCAAAACATAAAGGTACCGAACTTATTGTCCTGATATACATTGAAGCTAGCCGGTCCCGCGTACGATGGCGAGCAGGGGCTGCCTCCCGAATTACACGGCGGACCTACGATCGTGAAAGTTCCGTAATTCGATGTGGAGTTGGTAAAATCGGTCTTGCTGGAATAGTCGGACGTGACCGAATTCGAGGTGCTGACTTCAGAGTCGAAATTGGCGAGCCAGAGTGATCCACTAAACGAATTGTCGACACCGTACGTCTGAGTCACTTGGTAATCTTGCGACGTTCCGATATCGGAAGTGGCGGTGTATGTGGCTCCAAATGCTTCGCTCGGCGGGCTGCACCCTACGCAACCCGCTTGGACAAATGGGAAATTCGTGTTCTGCTGATTTTGAGTAACCTGACCGGTTGCCACATCGATAAAGGCACTGGCCCGCGTATACCGACCATCACCAGTAGTTATGTAGCTGGGGCTCTGCAGATTCAATGCATAACTCTGGTTACGCACAGGATCCGCAGTAAGGATATTGGCGTAGTCTGTTGTGCTTAGCGCGGGAGAATCGCCAGATGCGAATGTCTGACCATCGCAGTCTGACGGTATTTGCCCCGAACTGATGTATGTCTGGGGGTTCGTTGCCCACCCTCGACCGAGCTCTTGCAGGTCTGCGCTGTTAAGCCCTCGGATGCCCGCTGAGGGTACGCCTCCTCCCCCGTTCTCCAGGTACCCGTTCATTACCTCGTATATATCCATGCCTACTACCGGATCGCAGGCGTCCCATGCATATCCGTACCAAACGTTGCTCGAGATGGTTGGAGCCTCAAAAGGCAAAACGGCATTCAACCAGAGCCATGGCCAGTCATAGTCGTGCGGGTTAAAACCCGACGCCCACCAACCGGTCCACGTAGGTGGCATACCTGGCGTCTGGAAGCTGCTGGTTGTCTTCAGGTCCGTCGTGAACGTCGAGGAGTTGCCTTGGCTTTCGCTCGATTGTTGAGTTGCAGTATTCGTCTGCTTGCCGCCGAGACCGAGTTTGCCGCCATGGAACGGAGTCGCAATATTGATGGCTGAGGTAAAGGTCTCGGTTGTTGTTACGGTGGATTTCCAGGATGAACTAGTAGATGTTGTGTTGCCTGTCTCCAAAGAGCTTCCATAAGTTGCTGTACTCGAAAGCCCCGGGGGCGCATACGCCAGCGTCGCAACTATATACTTCGGACTTACGTACCCCGCTGGCACATCCGTCAGGGTAGCCGAGCATGTCGTGTTTCCGCAGATGTCGAATTGAATACTGAAGCCGTACCCACCGGTAAGGGTAATCGAACTGCTCGGAAATGTGCCGGGGGTGGGACAATAAGATCCGCCTGGCGATTGAACGTATTCTCCAGAACCTCCAAGGGGGAAACTTGCTCCCGCAGCATGCCCCGTCGTCTCAGTAAACTGGAAGGTCTCGTAGTTCATTGTCACCCAACTCCCGTAAGCTGGCGGGTAGCCGCTAGACGTGGGACAGGTACCCGAGGTTTCGTTAACGGTGTACTGAAGCGTGCCGATGACGCTGCCACTTGAGTCTTGGACCTGCTGTGACTCGCTGTACGTCTGCGCCGCGAGATCTCTCCCGACCAGCCCAAGCGCAATCATTAGACAGAAATACACGCTGTAATGCCGCAACTTGTTTGAATGCGTCATTGCATCCTCCTTGCCCGATCTAACCGAGGCATCTGCGGTTTCCGTACTCTGGAATCGGCATCGCGCCGCCCAGAACGAAAGTTCGAGTGCATTGGCAGATCGGGAATAGGGGGTCGAACGGCCGTCAATTCTTACAGGACGTGGGTCTTGTATGTTTGTGGACCAGCAATACGGATACAGAGATCGGAGAGATTTTGTCAAGACAATTCTGTGATGGCAATCTATGACCTAGTAGAATAAGTAACTTCGCGTGTTAAGGCGTTATTTAATCGGAACGGAAACGAGCTATGCTGGGGTGCAGCCCGCGGGCCGAGCGACGCCAACTCACTACGGCTTTTTACTTTTTACTCCGCCCCAGTGGCTCCCTTTCACTCCGCCCTTGACACCGGCCACCATGGGAATCCATATTCGCATCAGATCGCTCTTCCACTCATGCGGGAGCGCATCCATTCTTTTTGCCCGGCTCTCCAGTGAATACTCAATCCGATTATTGGCGCGCTCCACTTGCGCAACCACACCGCCATGCGAATCCGGAGAGCGCATACATAGCGGTCAACTCGTTATTAAGCACTAGTAAGTCGGACAACAATGACTGTTCGCCTCCATCTTAATTGCGTTGCTATGATCAGCCGGGCACCTCAGGTCCCGAAACGAGATATAACCGTTCCGCCCATTCAACAGCAAGTTGTTTCGGTTCGCGAGAGGAGCATCTTACGTCAAAAGAATCTAACTCCCATTGTTCCGACAGCGAACCTCGGGCAGGCTGGCAATCTCCGTTGAACAGGCGCCTGAGAGCATGGCAGATCAGGGCTTTTTCCGTCGCGAACTTGATCGACTACCAAGCAAGGGAGAACGTCCGGCCGCTGATCGCCGTGATTCAAGCCGCGGCACATCGGAGATTCCCTCGAAGACTTTGCCGGCCGGCCAGTCTCCAACGGAATAAACGCGGCGATCACGCAGGCCGTTTACACCCTCTTGCCAAGCAAGCAGCATCCGTTTGCCCGTTTCCTTGAACTCCGGAAGATCTGACATTTTGCTTCGGACCAGAGGAACAATATCCGCGACTGAATCGCTGATGCGCTCGACCATTTCGGATTGTTCGCGAAGGGGTATGCCGAAGGTTGCGGCGATGAACTTCGACAGGTTCTTTCCCGGCGTCCACGTCTTTTTGCCGCCGAAGGAAATCCCCGGAGGATTGTTTTGGTAGCCCGCGTACACGCTCGTAGTGAGAAAGTCGTAGGCAGGCGAGAGGTGTACATCCGTTCGGGCTGTGTACAGCAGAGCGATATTCTTCGCGTGACAGTCCGCATTGCGCAGTGCATACGTTAGCAACAGGATTGCCGCCAGGTGCTGGAAGGTTTCGTACTGACGATTGCCGGGGACGTGATCGCGAACGGCACGCGCTATTCGCTCCCATGTGGTCTCATACTTCTGCGCAGGACGCAGGCCCAGCAGAGCGCAGAAGTCTTCCATCCCCCACAGCGGCTGCCCTTCGTCGTTCACATCAAAGCGATGGACGACGAGAGCATTGCCGTCCCGCGACAACTCTGTTTTTGCACTGGGGAGCACTTTGGCCAACACCTCCATGCAGAGATGCTCATTCAGTGCGGCGAACGGTAGCCTGCCGGAAGAACCTTTAATGATGTGCCGGCGAGTCAGCAGAGTTGCTTTCTGATGCGGGCCAAGCCGCCTCCCAGTGGCCGGGGCTTCTTTTTGGGTCTCTTCCTGCGCATCCAGAAACTTCGGAAGCACGCCGGAGACACCGCTGGTTGCGTGCTGTCTGACCAATTCTGCAAATGCCTCTTCCGAGTTATCACCCTGCAGCAGGTCTGCAACTTCAACGGGCTTTGCTGGCTCCTCCAATTGCGCACCGTGGGCGGCTACCTGGATGCGACCCACCATGTTTCTGCCCACGACCGATAAGAGCGCCAGTGGGCTGGCGCCGATGTGAGGGCCAAACTGCTCCTGCAGCACTTGCAGCAGATAGCCCTCCGGCAGGTTCATCTGGAATATGGGAGGAAGCTGATCATCCCAGACCCATGACTCCGTGCGGACAGGCATCGTCAGTGAGACGAAGTCCTCGACGGCTGTGTTCGGCAAATAGGTGAGGACGCATTTGAAGTCGCCGGCCGATTCCAGAACGGCAACTTCACGACCGAGCACGTAGACCGAGAGCTTCATGCGCCACCGCGCTCCCGCCGGAGTTCATCGAGCGAGCCAGACATGCCGGTTTTCACAAATGTGACTTCCATGCCGAGCACGGCGAGCACAGCAAGGAGCTTCCGGGAGCCGAATTCTGAGACTTGCCCGCGCTCAAAGCGCAGAAGCGATTCCGGCGTGATACCGGCCTGCTCGGCCACGGCCTTCTGTTTCAACCGAAGTTCCCGCCTCACGGATGCCACCGCTTCTCCGAGTTCTTGAAGTGTCTTCATGAATTGATATATACATCAATAAATCGTATTTTACAAGCATATATTGATATTTACATCAATTTTTGTAAGCTTGGACACCTCTAAGTTGTCAACTCATGAGATGTCCACTCATGAGCTGACATCTCATGAACAGTGAATGCGATGGAGGTTAACCTATTCATTTTTGCTGCCTTACCTTTGCCCCCTGGCGTGTCTGGGAATCTTTAGCCGGAGCTTGAGAAGTCACAGGCGAAGCTGCTGGCACCGCCGTTGTAGTCGATGGTGTAACCGCAGGCGCGTCGCGGCAGCCCTGAATCTCCATGCCACCGAACAGCCCGATCAGCATACAAGCTCCGGCAACCATGGGAATCCAAATGCGCAACAGATCGCTCTTCCACTCGTGCAGGAGCGCATCCATTGTTCTTGCCCGACCCTCCAGTGAATACTCAATGCGATTGTTGGCACGCTCGACTTGCGCAACCACACCGCCATGCGAATCTGACAATGCGCGCAGAGCGGCGGAGAGTTCCTTCTGTGCGCCGGTCATGGCCGCACTCGTGGTTTGCAGCGCGCTAACAGTGTCCTGCACGCCGAAGCGGAGAAAATGCTGGCGCAGGCTTTCACCGAGCATCTTGGAAATCTGCTTTGGATCGAGGCCAGCTTCAATCTCGCTGGGCAGATCGGCGAGCCGTGATTCCAGTTCGTGAACATAGCCCAGCATGTTCTGCTGGGCCTGCTGTGAGTGTTGCTGATGGGCCTCAAGCAACCCCTGCAACCGTTCCCGTTCGTCCGCAATATCCTTCGGGGTATGGCGCGTGAGCAGCGCCAGAATACCCATCGCTTCGAGGATGCGCAGCATTTCATCATCCGGACTGAGAGTCCGGGTATGGGCGAGGACGCGATAGTAGGCGGTCTGGAGTTCGTCAGGCACAAGCCGAGCGAGAGAGTCGAACATCGTCGGCTCTCCCACCAAATCGATTTCGAGGTTCTGTGGGGGTGACGCGGTGCTCATGGCAGGAACGCCTCCTTTGCACGGTCGAATTCGGAAAAAAGCCGCCGTCGGTAGCTCTGCGCGCGCATCACGAGCGATGCTCTTTTGAGTTCATCGACCATCGTCTTGCGGTCTGCGACCTGACCGAGTTGAATGCCGTGCTGCCGGAGAGGATTTTCGAGTTCGGCCAGACGAAACTCCATCTGCAGAATGGCTGGCGCGAAGGCTTGACGGAACTGATTGGCCTGTTTCGTTGAACGCCAGTATGTGAAATCCGCCAGCGCACTCGTCGCGTTCTCGACGACGACATACTCCACCCGATCCTGCAGTCGATTCGCCCACGCCAGCACACTCTCGACGCTGGCAGGGTCCGGCGTTACGATGCCTACCGCCGTAAATCGGACGCCGGTCGCCGCGACATCCTCATACATCGAGTCGAACCAGCCTGCGGCAACTTGGCCGGCACCAGCTCCCATATCGGCGAGGATGATCGGAGTGCCGCCGTCGAGGCGATCGACAAAGGCATCCAAACCCGCTGGGGTATGAACATCGACCTTGGTGACGGTCCCGTTGAAAAAGTGCTTCAGAGATCCACGCGCCTTGTTCTCGGTATCGAGATCGAGAAGGGTGACGGGAATCTCGTTGGCCTGAAACCATTCGGCGAGGGCGACCACAACGCCGGTTTTGCCGACGCCACCTTTGCCGCCCATGGTAAAGACGACGCGCTTTGAAAACTCCGTCATTGTTCACCCCCAGTGGCGGTCAAGGTTAGTGGCTCATTTTCCCGGAAGACGAAGCGCGCCGATTTCGGCTTCTGAAGAAGCGGTTTTGTCTTGAGAGCAGCGATGGAGGCGAATCCTGCCGATTGCGCATTCACTGATTCGAGCGGTGGCAACTCGAACTGCGTGCGCTTACGATGCTTCGCGCGCACCTTCACGAACGAATGGAGCGTGCTGGGCGCGACATACAACCCCAGGCGCTCACGGAATAGCTGGGCGACTTCGCGGTAGGTCCGCCCCTTGCGGCGCAGTTCCCGGATCAGTTCGCGGTGCGGCTCGAGCTTCGAGCGCGGGGATTTTGGTGGAAGCGATTCGAGGATAGATTGAAGCACTGGTTCCATGTTCGATGGCTCCAGAGCACTTTCGATCATGGTCCGATAATGGTCCGATTACCCGCTCCAACTGTGCCTGAAAGTGTCTTACTGTGCCATCCGTGCCGTCTAGTTTCAATAAGTTACCAGACAGGCGACCACTTTCACGGCGATAACACGGGTTCAAATCCCGTCGGGGACGCCAAATAGAATCAAGTAGTTAAATCGAATCGACCTTCTCTCAATTCCTAATCTGGTAACGCTACGGTAACGACAGTACGCGCCCCAGCCCCATTTTCGGGCTTTCCTGACGACTCCGCGAAGACCCCATCCAGGAGTTTCTATGCATTTGAGCGAATGACCCGACTCAGATGCTGATACCAGGCGCGTGCAGGGGCACCATCTGCCCCTGTACACACCGAAGCAAAAGTAGACCCCGTTACACTGCCGGAGCGTCGTAACGGGGCGCAGTAAAAGTAGTCCACCCCGCCACAGTCTGGTTTCATAGACAACAGAGGGCCTTCGGGCGTAACGAACCAGGTTCGCTTCCGCTTCCGTGCGCCTGGTCGCGAACAAGACGCATCCCAGCAGATTCAGCGCATTGTCACAGCGCGCATCTTCACGCAGCACCGGCAAACACCGTTCCTCCGCTGCCTTCCAATTTCCTGCATCCAATAGCCTTCGCGCATCCGCCGCGATGCGGAGCAATCCCGGCCCGCAAGCCAATTTGATATCTGGTTCTTTTGCACTTGCCAATTTCAGCAGCAATGCGTTCCCAGAATGTAAATCCCGAATGAGAGAAACCTCATTGCGCCGACGCCGCGGGAACTGCGCTCACCAGCTCTTCCAGTGGATCGAGAATCGCAAACCGCACCAGGCTCTTCTCTTTCTTCGCCGCGGCTATCTTCTGCAGCGCCGCAGTCCGCCAGCCGTTCGGCGTCTCGTTCGGAGCATCCAGATAGTGCAGCGCTTCAGTACCCAGTGCGCCAAACTCCGCCAGCTCTGCGGCCTGCTCCGCGTAAGGTGCAAGCTGCGGTTTCTCCTTCATTCGCAGGGCCGACTCCGGGGAAGTCTGCTCCCAACTCTTGAATCTGCGCTCAAGGCGAGCGCGGCCGCGCTCGAAATGCGGCGCATCCTTCAACAGCGCCTGCACCTCATCGGCCATCTCATGCCGCACCGGAGGATCCGGAATCACCGCGTCCACCAGGCCGTCCAGCGGAGTCAATTGGTCAGTATGCTGCAGGTTGTAGCGTTCCCCGAAGCTCACCGGCTCGATCACGGAGGTGAATACCTTGAACGCCGTAGTATTCTGCCGCCCTGTCAACTGCCGCTGCATTCGCTCTGGCCCGGAGATCTGCTCCATTCCCAGCGCATCCAGCCGCACGTTCTCCACCGCGAGTCTACGATACATATCCGGCACGTCGCGCACCGTCGCCGCCGACCAGAGTCGCTCCGCGATCGCCGCCGTCCGCGGCCAGATGCGCGAATCAATCGTCTTCGGCGAAATCTGCTCACCCCACATGCACACCTCGCCGCCAAGAATCAATTCTTGTTGCTCTGGTGTCAGCTCAGTGCCCGCCGGAATCGGATCGGCCAGATAGTGCCATGCCGCCGTATGCATCGCGTCCAGATAATACGGCGCCGAAAGAATTCCCTGATAGCCCTCCATCGCACCCTTCGCCAGTGACTCCGCTCCGCGCCACGACTGCACCACCACGTCCTTCGGCAGTCCCGGCGTCATAATTTCATCCCAGCCCACCATGTGCTTGTGATACTTCGTCAGAATCTTCAGCATGCGCTGGTTGAAATAGACCTGCAGCGCGGCTGCATCTTTGATTCCGTGCGCCTGCATGAACTCTCGAATCTGCGGATTCGCCAGCCACTGCTTCCCTTTATTTTCATCGCCTCCAATATGCATGTAAGCGTCGGGAAATAACCCGGTCATCTCGCCCAGAAACTCGTCTAGAAACTTGAACGTGCTCTCCCGCGTCGGGTCCATCGCCGCATCGTGAATCCCAAAGACCCGCTCAACGTGGTACGGCCCCGGCGCGCTCGCCAGTTCCGGATAACCCACGAGCCAGCTTGTCGCGTGCCCCGGAATATCGAACTCCGGAACTACGCGTATTCCACGTGCATGCGCGTACGCAACAATCTCCCGTATCTGATCCTGCGTGTAGTAAAGACCGTCCGAACCCATCTCCTGCAACTTGGGGAATCGCTTGCTCTCCACGCGAAATCCCTGATCCTCGCTCAGGTGCAGGTGAAGCACGTTCAGTTTCACTGCCTCCATCGCATCCAGCGTGCGCAGCAGCACCGGCACCGGCTCAAAATGCCTTCCGCAGTCAATCATCAATCCGCGCCATTTGAACCTTGGCTTGTCGCTAATCGTCACGTCCGGCAAGAAATATCCATCCGGCCCGTACTGAACCAGTTGCAAAAGTGTTTGCAAACCATGCAGGGCACCCAAATCATTCGGAGCCGTCAGGGACACGGATCCCCGCTGCACAACCAGTTGATAGGACTCATCCTCGTCAAGTGTCTGCACTGCTTCGGCCGGATGCGCTACGTTGATCTCCACCAGCGCCTGTCCGCCTCCAGTCACAACGTTCTTGCTCAGCTCAACGCCTGTCATCGCTTCCAGCCGCGTAATCGCGCGCAACAGGGCGTCTTGCAGCAGTGTGTCGCTGGTGGCCGATAATCCAAAGGTCGTCGCGGGAGTCAGCGCGAACGTCCCCGGCTGCGCAGTGAAAGATGCCGGCTCAGGCATCAGCGTATTGCGAAACTCTGTTACGCCGCCATGCACCGCCTGTGCCGCGGCCGCCTGCACCGCACACATCATCGCCACACATGCGGCTCCATGCCAAAGAAGAAGTTTCATCCGCTGCCGGACCATGCCCGCCCCTTTTGTTCAGAAAGATAGTGAGTCCAGGCAAAGGTACGCGCCCGCTCCACTTGACGGACCCATTGTAATCAGGCTGGCTCGCGCTTGGCCTTGCGTCCTTCAGCGTCTGTTCATATTCGGCAATCTGCTTCAGCGTCTCGCCGCGCATCGCCTTGCCGTTCCGCAACGCACGATACCATCGCACAGGCCACTCGACCGCCATACATTTCTGGCCCCATTTCCGTTTCCACGGAACGAGGCGACGAAACCTGCAAAGCTCCGTCCTGAAATTACCCGCCATGTGGTCCGGAGAAGGATTCGCACGCCACTGCATCCAGCACGGCGTCGAGTGATCCAAACTCCCGCTGAGCGCCTATAAGTCCACCGGCCGCCAAACACCCTCGAAGCTGTCCCGCATTTCGGGGTTGCAATTCCGTAAATCGGAATTTACCCTGTTCGCCGTGATGAGTCCGAACCGCCTTTCCGCAAACCGCCCCTTACCCGACGAACGGCCCGACGACCTGCCCGACGAGCCCGCATCCACCGAAGGCCGCCGCAACTCTGACCGCAACGAGTCGCAAACCGTGTTGCGCGCCTGCCAGATACTCAAGGCCTTTCGCTACCTGGACGAGGAACTCGCGCTGACAGAGGTGATGGAGCGGACCGGCCTGCCCAAGACAACCACCTTCCGCCTGCTCCGCACGCTCATCCACGGCGGACTTATTCAGCGCGCCGGCGCGGGCATCTACCGCAACAGCTTCGGCCCCATCGCAGAGCGTCCCTTCCGCATCGGCTTCGCTTCGCAGGGAGACAACGAATTTGCGCGCGAAGTCACGCGCGGCGTTGAGGCGGTAGCCGCGCGCGAGCACATCCAGCTCATCACGCTGAACAACCGCTACAGCGCCCGCGAAGCGCTTCGCAACGCCGACTTGCTCATCCGCGAGCAAGTCGACCTGGTGCTGGAATTTCAAACCTACGAGCGGGTGGCTTCGGTCATCGCGTCTAAGTTTCTCGCAGCCAACACGCCGGTCATCGCCATCGAGGTCCCGCATCCCGGCGCCACCTTCTTCGGCGCGGATAACTACAAAGCCGGGCAAATCGGCGGCCGCGCGCTCGGCCGCTGGGCGCGCGAGCACTGGAATGGCGACGTGCAGCAGCTCGTACTGATGGAGCTGCCCATTGCCGGATCGCTGCTTGAACTGCGCCTGGCCGGCTTCATCGACGGGCTGCGCCAGGAGCTCCCGCACATCCTGCAGCTACCCCTGGCCCGCCTCAACGGCCGCGGCTCATTTGAGCAGGTGCTGGACGTGATGCGTAAATATCTCCGCCGCCGCGGTTCGCGACGCACGCTGGTCGGCACGGTGAATGACGTTTGCGCTCTGGCCGCGCTGCGCGCCTTTGAGGAGGCCGGCGCTGCGCAGGAGTGCGCCGTCATGGGGCAGAACGCCCTGCGCGAGGCACGCGCCGAGCTGCGCCGTCCGGGCACCCGGCTCATCGGTTCCGTGGCCTACTTCCCCGAGCGCTACGGCGAAGAGCTGATCCCGCTGGCCTTGAACATCCTGCGCAAAAAGCCTGCACCCGCCACCGTCTTTGTGAAGCACCAGCTCCTTACCCCGCGCAACGTCGATCTGATTTACCCGCTGGATGAGCGAAGCACCGCAACAGCCGAGACCGGAAAGCGCGGACGTGCCGATGCCTGACCGCCAAACCCATTCCGCAATTTGGAATCGAGCGGCAGAAACGGAATAGTGTGCGCGGCAACGTCCATTGGGCTTAACGTCAAGCAGTACCGAGCGCGAGAAGAGTATCCCCAGGCAAACGTAAGGATGATCAGGACATGAGCGACACGCTTCCCACTCAGCCCGGAGCCGCAAGCCGAATCAAAGCCCGCTATTGGATTGAAACTGCGTTTCCGCTTGCCGATGCTGCGTTCATCATGGCCGGCGAGCAATCCACGGGCACCTTCGTGCGGACTCCCGGCGAAACCGACGAGTTGCGCGCCCGCTATGCTGCGCGTGTGGAGAAGATTGTCGAGCTCGGCGCCGTCGATGCGCCTTCGCTCAGCGGTTCCGGTCTGCCCCGAAAGCACACCGGGCCCGTCATCCGGCGCGCGGCTGAGGTTACCCTCTCCTGGCCGCTTGAAAACATGGGCCCATCGCTGCCGAATCTGCTGGCCACCGTCGCGGGCAATCTCTTTGAGCTCAAGCCCTTCTCTGGTCTCAAGCTGCTCGACATCGAGTTACCCACCGAGTTTCTCAGCGTCTATCAGGGCCCGCAGTTCGCAGTGGAGGGCACTCGCCAGCTCACCGGCGTTTACGGCAGGCCACTCATCGGCACCATCCTCAAGCCCAGTGTCGGCATGTCGCCCGAGCAGACGGCCGCCCAGGTGCGCATGCTGGCCGAGGCCGGGGTGGACTTTATCAAGGACGATGAGTTGCAGGCCGACGGCCCGCATTGCCCCTTCGATCAGCGCATTCCCCAGGTGCTGCGCGTCCTCAACGAATATGCCGACCACACCGGCAAGAGGCCCATGTATGCCGCCAACATCACCGGCGAGATCGATCAAATGCAGCGCCGTCACGACCTGGTGGCAGCCGCGGGCGGAACCTGCGTCATGGTCAGCCTGAACAGCGTGGGCCTGCCCGGCATGGTTGCGCTTCGGCGTCATGCCAGCCTGGCCATTCACGGCCATCGCAATGGATGGGGAATCTTCGGCCGCTCCCACGCCATCGGCATGAGCTTTATTGCGTATCAAAAACTCTGGCGTCTCGCCGGCATCGATCATGTCCACGTCAACGGCCTGCGCAACAAATTCTGCGAGGAGGATGCCTCGGTCATCGCCTCTGCGCGAGAATGCCTCACGCCCATGTTCGCGCCTCCCTACAAGGGCTGCACCATCATGCCGGTGTTCTCCTCAGGCCAGTCAGCGCGGCAGGCGCCAGATACCTACAAGGCGCTCGGCAGCCTGGACCTCATCTACGCCTGTGGCGGCGGCATTCTCGCCCATCCCGCGGGACCGGCAGCCGGCGTGCGCAGCCTTCACCAGGCGTGGCAGGCCGCAGTCGACGGCATTCCACTCGCGCAGTATGCAAGCACGCACACAGAATTGCGCGGCGCTCTGGAGGCCTTTCCCGATTGAGCACCTCAACGCAATCCAGCATCCTTTACGCGTACTACGGCGATGACTTCACCGGCTCCACTGATGTGCTGGAGGCGCTGGCACTGCATGGCATGCCCGCCGTTCTCTTTACGAATCTGCCCAGCGAGGCCGACCTGGCCGCATTTCCGCATTGCCGCGCAATCGGCATTGCCGGCGAAAGCCGCAGCCACAGCCCCCGCTGGATGGATCGGCATCTGCCCGAAGTCTTCCGCAGAATGCGTTCCCTGGGCGCCGCGATCAACCACTACAAGGTCTGCTCCACGTTTGACAGCTCCCCGCGCGTGGGCAGCATCGGGCGAGCCATCGAGTTGGGCCGCAAAGCATTCCAGGCAAAGTTCGTGCCCGTCGTTGTCGGTACTCCGCATCTCGGTCGAGCCGTTGCCTTCGGCAACCTGTTTGCCGCGGCCAGCAACGCCATGCACCGCATTGACCGCCACCCCACCATGCGACGACACCCCGTCACGCCCATGTACGAGGCCGATCTGCGGCTCCATCTCGCCCAGCAGACCTCGCTGGCGATGGGCCTCGTGGACTTGCGCGCATTCGAGCAGGGCACGGCAGCCCGACAGTTGCAGACGGAGATTGCTGCCGGCGCAAAGGCTGTCATCTTCGATGGCATCCACGATGCCATGCTCAAACAGACAGCCGCGATCCTCTGCAATCTCGCAACAGACCGCCAGATTCTTGCCGTTGGCAGCTCCGGATTTACCTACGGCCTGTTGCGCCATTGGCAGCGTTCCGGCCGTCTGGCGCATCAAGCACGGCCCGCTGCGCCCAGGCCCGTCGATCAGATACTCGTGCTCAGCGGCAGTTGCTCGCCAGTCACCGCCGTACAGATTCGTCACGCTCGCGCGCAGGGTTTCGCCGCATGGCGGCTCGGCGATCCTGATTCCTGGCCCCTGCGCAAGCGACAGGCGCTCAAGGCCCTCGCCGCAGGCCGCAGCGTCATTCTTTACACCGCCATGGGTCCGCTCTCTGCAAAGCAGCAATCCGGCAAAGAGTGGACGGCGTGGCTGGGCAAACTTCTTCGCGAGATTGTGTCGCTCTGCGGCGTGCGCAGAGTTGTCATCGCCGGCGGCGACACGGCCACGCACGCCGTCCAGCAACTCGGCCTGCGCGCCCTCACCTTCGTTGCGCCGCTCACCCCGGGAGCCCCGCTCTGCCGCGGCTACGCTCCGGAATCACCGCTCAACGGCCTTGAGCTTGTGCTGAAAGGCGGCCAGATTGGCCCCGAGGATTTCTTCTCCAACGTGCTGCACGACAGTTGTTAACGCAGCACGGCACCTTCAGCAGGCAGCGAGGTCCGCATCGATTCGCTGCGTGCAGTCGATACTCGCAAAAATCGCCGCGCTCGTCACAACCATTCCAGCGATAAGCCAAAGCGGCAAGTTGTAGTTGCCGGTCAACTGCACAATGTAGCCAAACAGAATCGTGCAGAAGAATCCTCCCGCCTGGCCTGCGGTGTTCATCATGCCTGTCGCGGTGCCGCTGGCGCGGCCTCCAATCGCCACGCACATCGCCCACGCAGAAGGCAGCATCAGGTCCATCGCGCCAAAGCCGACACTTGAGAGCACCAGCACGCAGAGAACGCCGTGGCACAACGTCATCGCAACAATCACCACCGCGGTGCCGGTCAGGCACACGCCCGGAATCAGGCGCAGCGCCCGCTTGGCGCCCCAGCGCGCCGCAAGCCGGTCGCTCAGCACGCCGCCCGCCAGGTTGCCTGCAATTCCCAATGCAAACGGCAGCGATGTCAGCAGCATGCCCTCCAGCGGAAGTCCCGTCTTATGCAGAAACCACGCCGGAAACCAGGAGAAGTAAAACCAGCTGCAGCATCCATAGCATCCATAGGCCAGCACCACCATCCACAGCGCGCGCGAACGCAGAGCACGCTGAAACGGAACGGCCCCCGCACGCTCCCGCACGCCGCCGTCCTCGATCTCCGCCCGCTCCTCTGCTGAAAGACCGGGGTCCTCTTCCGGCCGGTCGCGATACAGCCTGTGCCACACTACTGCCCACACAAAACCCAGCACGCCCAGCAGGAAAAACACCGCGCGCCACCCGAAGAGATACTGCAGCGGAACAATCAGCAGCGGCGCCAGCACGCCCCCCAGGCGACTGGCCGCCCACAGCGTTCCCTGGCTGCGCGCGCGCTCCCGTGCCGGGAACCAGCGGGAGATCGCCCCCGCGGCATTGGGATACGCTCCGGCCGAACCCATCCCGAAGAAAAACCGCGCCGCGGCCAGTTGCCAGAATCGATGGCACCACGCCGTCAGCGTCGTAAAGGCTGACCACCACGTAACAATCCGCGTAAGCTCAACCCGCTGCCCGTGCCGGTCTCCCATCACGCCGGAAGGAATCTCGAACAGGCCATTGGCGAGCACGTATCCGCTCAGCACCCAGCCCCATTCCACGGTCGAGATATGCAGATCCGATTGAATGGCAGGACCGGTCACGGCAATCGCCATGCGGTCAAGAAATGTAAGGATGGACAGTGCGCTCAGCAGGCCGAGCACTCTGTGGCGCCGTTTCAAACGCTGTCCCTCTCCGCGGCCTGTGCGCCAACCAGCACCCGGCGTGCCTGCAGCACGGCAAGCTCAGGGCTTGAAAGCACCGGCATCGCCAGTGCTCCGGGCTCCAGCGTCGCCACAACACGCGCCATCGATGCCTGTGCCAGCACGATCAGGTCCACTCCCTTCAAGTCCTCCAAGAGCGCCTTTCGCAGCAGCCTGTCATGTGTCTCTGTATCGCCGGCCAGCACTGCGGGAAATGCGCCTTCACACAGGCACTCTACCAGTTCGACACTGCGGTTCGCATCTGCCGCCTTCTGGCGCAGCAGCTCCGTGGTGGGGTCCAGCGTGGTGCGCAGGGTGGCCAGCACGCCAATCCGATGCCCCTCGCGCACCGCCACCTCTGCCATCGCTTCATCGATGCGCAACACCGGCAGGTCAAAGAGTTGCTGTGCCAGCGCAACTCCCGGGCCAATCGAGGAGCACGTCACAAGCACCGCATCTGCGCCCGCCGCAGCAGCCGATGCCACCTGCTCCACAACGCGGCGCATCGTCATCTTCCGCAGCCTGCCCGCGCGTATCGTGTCCTGGATCAGGCTCTCATCCACCATGTGAAAGAAGTCGGCCTCCGGCAGATGCTGACGGCAAAGTGCGGTAAAGACCGGCGTCAATGTTGGGCTGGTATGGATCAGTGCTAGCGTTGGACGAGCCGTTGTGACCACGATAGTTCCTCTCAGACAAGCGGATTGCGCTGGGCAAGTGCAAAGCCCCTGTTTTGCGCAGCCGAACAGAGCCGCTTGATTCCGGTCAAGAGCATCCCGCGGAAATCCTCCGTCGGCCAGTCTCGACACTCAACATCGACAGCATTCCGTGCGCTGGAATGATGCAACGGAAAGCGCCGAGCCGTACTCGCCCCGTGCTCGCCCGGCCGCGTGCCTGCCGCAAATGGCCTGCAGGCGCAGCAGCGGCCACGGAATCTACACTGCCCGTCCATGAATGCACATCCACCTGGCTTGCCAACACGACGCACATCGCGCCAACCGCGCAAACACGCAGGCCACACTCAAATTCCGGTCCGCGGAATCTCGAGAACTGTCTAAATGCGGGGACCTGCCCTTTGCCGCAGCGTGTATAAGAGAGGTTGCCATGCATCCGTCTCTCCACTCGCTCAGCGCCTTCCTTCTGGCCGCCGCGTGCAGTGCCGCTTTCGCGCAGCCTGCGAACGCCGCGATGACGACGCCCGGGGAAGCGCCGGAAGCGATGTGCGGCGCCTCTCCCAGCCAGACAATCGGCAGCTTTCACGCGCCGCTGGCCGAGCAATATATCTGGACCGCGGACGACGCAGCGGTCATCACCCATCCGCAGGAACTCAGCCGGCTGAAGCGCGATGACTTCAAGGTCGAGCCGCATTTCTTCCGCACGTCGTTCACGCTCGCCCAGCCTCCGCCCAAAGCCACACTCTATGTTGCCGGCCCGCGCATCGCTCACGTATGGATCAACGGCAACCTCGTAACAACGCTTCACTACAACGGCAGTCATCACATCGGCTTTGCCGCCATGGCGATACACGTCGCGCCCTTCCTTCGCACAGGAGACAACACCCTCGCACTCGAGGTTGTGCGCGGCTACGGAAGCCATCACCACACCAACTCGCTGCAGACCAGCTGGCTCAACTCCGGCGAAGTCCTCGCGGTCAAAATTCTGCCTGCGGATCAGGGCGTGCCCGCATCCCCGCTGCTCCAGAGTGACGCTACGTGGAAGAGCACAACCACGCCATCGAGCGGATGGCAGTCGCCTCACTTCAACGACGCCGCGTGGAAGCCCGTCGCAACCCTCGGCGGCATTGAAAGCAACATCGACTTCTTCCAGTGGAACGCCGATGCAGGCATGTATGCATGGCCTGGTTATCTCGGAGAAGCTCCCTACCTGGCGAATTGCCTTCTGCCACCGGCAACGACCACCGCAACCACCGATGGTCTGCTGCTCGACTTTGGACACGAGCTGAACGGACGCCTGCTCATCACGGCGCGCACCCATGCGGTCCATGCCACCATCCGCTACGGAGAGTCCCTTGGCGAGCTGCTCCATCAGCCCTTCCTCGGCGACATTTCGCTGGATGCCCCCGCAGGTCACATCGCGCACGGCCCCAAAACCGGCTTCCGTTATGCCCTCGTGCGCTATGCCGATCCAAAGCCGAAAGCCAACGTCGCAGCAGAAGCAATCGCCTATCCCGCTTCCCAAGTAGCCAGCTTCGAATCGAGCGATCCAACACTGAATCGCATCTGGAACACCGCAGTCGATACAGCGCATCTGTCCATGCAGGACTCGATCCTCGACGGCATCAAGCGAGACCGCGGCCGCTGGGCTGGCGACAACGAGGTCATCGATCGCGTCATCGCCGACGTGTATGGCGACGCGCGTCTGGTGCGGGCAGGCCTGGAGGACAGCATTGGCAATGCTCCCGTCACGGGCCCGGTCAACGGCCTGCCGGGCTACTCGGCCTGGTGGGTCATCAGCGAGTCTGAGTACGTCATGCGCTGGGGTGATCTTCCTCAATTAGGCAACGTGCACAGCCGCATGCTGCAGCTCCTTGCCCTCATGCAGCGCGATCTTGATGCCCACAATATTTACGCTGCCAAAGGTGGCGGCAAGCCCTTCGTCGACTGGGCTCCGGAGTTCAGTAGTGATTCCCCTGAAGCGCGACGCGCCGTTCACTTCGAGTACCTTCTCGCCTTTCGCCGCGCAGCATGGCTCCTTCGTCTCGTGGGCGACAACGCCCATTCGCAGCAATATGACGCTCTCGCGGACGCCATGACTACAGCCGCGCAGCAGTTCCTCACAAATGCGCAAGGCGCATTCGGCGATCGCTGGCAGACCAACGCCATCGCCGTGCTCGCGGGAGCCGTGCAAACTCCGGCCCAGCGTCGCGCCGTATGGAGCGTCCTTGCCAGAACCGTTGCAGAGCGCAAATCCTACGACGTCATCACGCCCTACTACGGCAGTTATCTGCTCGCAGCCATGGCAGAGCTGGGGCACAGGCAGCAGGCTCTTGCATGGATGCGCGCCTACTGGGGCAGCATGCTCAACGCCGGCGCAACAAGCTTCTGGGAGGCGTGGGACCCGCAATGGGCCGCCTCCGATCCGCACGCGCGGCTGCAGGCCGACGATAAAGTTGGCTATTACACTAGCCTCAGCCACGGCTGGTCCAGCAGTCCCGCCGCATGGCTCCTCGAGCAGATTATCGGCGTTACATCGCGCCAGCCCGGCGATCAACGCGTGCAGGTGCGTCCCGATCTCGCGGGTCTCCAATGGATCAAAGGAGCAGTCGCAACACCGCTCGGCGCCTTGCGTGTTGAGGCAGCCCCTGCGCGGATCGCAGTCACCACTCCCTCCGGCATGACGGCTGAAGTTCTTTTGCCCGCAGGCCGATGGCAGTGCAACGGCCGCTCCATCGGAACTACTGCTGCCACCGGCGATCCAGGAGTCAGCACCATCTGGAATCAGGCTGGACAACTTTTATGTATAAGGCAATCGCAATGAAACTCCTTGTGCGCGTGTTCGCTTGGATCTGCTGTGTTGGATTCGTTTGTGCCTACGGTCAGGACAGCGGAACCGGCTTCCTCTTTCCGCCCCTCTCCAGCGGCAACGCTCTGCCGGGCACGCAGCGCGATAATCATGCCTCCACACTGGTTGAGCTGAAGAACGGCGACATCCTCGTCGCATGGTTTGCCGGAACCAAAGAGGGCGCGCCAGACGTCGCCATCTATGGCGCTCGCCTGCATTACGGTACGTGGAGCGCTCCCATCGAGTTGGCGCGGGCCGCGGGGGTCGCATGCTGGAATCCCGTCCTCTTCCACACGCGCGATGGCAGGCTCTGGCTCTACTACAAGTTCGGCACGCATCCCAGCACATGGCTCGGCGCGCGCAAATGGAGCAGCGACGAAGGCGTCACCTGGAGCGCCTCCGAACCGCTTCCCTCCGGCATTCTGGGGCCAATCAAGGATAAGCCGCTCGTGCTCCCCAACGGCGACATCGTCAGCGGATCGTCCGTCGAGAACGGCAAGTGGACAGCCTGGATTGAGCGCTCCGCAGACAATGGCGCCACCTGGACGCACTTCGGCCCCATCACCGTGCCGGATAACCTCGACGTGCCCGGCGCTGCCGCGCTTGCTGCCGCCGCGCACCCTGCAGCGCCTGCAGGTAATCCTGCGCAGAGTGTACACACCAAGGTATATCCGGCGGCGAAATCCACCATCGGCATCATTCAGCCTGCGGTCGTTTCGCTCGGCGGCCACCATCTGCGCTTCTATGCGCGCAGCCACACGCGATCCGCGCGCATCGCCGTTGCAGACTCCCACGACGACGGCGCCACATGGACGCAGGCTCGCTTCCTCAACCTGCCCAATCCCAACTCCGGCATCGATGCAGTGCGGCTACGCGATGGATGCATCCTTCTCGTCTTCAACAACAGCTATAACCAGCGCACGCCTCTCAACCTGGCTGTCAGCCGCGATGGAGAGCACTTCCACATTTTCAAAACCCTTGAGGACGGCCCCGGCCAATACTCGTATCCGGCCATTGTGCAGGCCGCCAATGGAGACGTTCTCATCACCTACTCCTGGCGGCGCGAGACCATCAAGTTCGTTCGCCTGCCTTTGCGCGATGTACCTCAGCACTAAGTTCGCTCGGCATTCGTCCGCTGCGCCTCAGCAATCGCCGCCGTACCAGCGACGCATCCGTAAACAACGTTCGATACCGCTGCCTCAAAGGAGATTCATGCAACAACAATCCCATCGTGCAAACCTGTGGTGCATCCGCGGCGTCTGCGCGGCGCTGCTCTTGCTTGCGTCGGTCCTGCTCAGCGGCATCGCCGCTTCCGCCGCACCCGTCTGCGATGTCCGCGCATACGGCGCAAAAGGCGACGGCACAACCAAGGACACGCGCGCCATCCAGAGCGCCATCGACGCCTGCGCCGGCACAGGCGGCATCGTTCGCCTCTCCAGCGGAACCTTCCTCACCGGCCCGCTCGTTCTCAAGAGCCGCATCACGCTTGAGGTACAAGCCGGCGCCACACTGCTCGGCAGCCAGGATAGGCACGACTATCCCCCAACCGAGGAGTTGCGCGAGCCGGCCGTGCAGCCTCTCATCAGCGCATCGCACGCCAGCCACATCACGCTGCGCGGCGGCGGCGTCATCGACGGCGCAGGTCAGCCCTGGTGGGCAGACGTCTACAGCCACCGGCACATGCCCGACTTCACGCCCGCTCTGCGTCCACGCCTCATCCTCTTCGATCACTGCAGCCACATCCGCATCGAAAATATCACCGCGCAGAACTCGCCCTCCTGGCAAATCGTTCTCTACTACACCAGCAACGTTCTCATCCGGAACGGAAAGATCCTCGCCCCCGCGCGCTCGCCAAACACCGATGGCATCGATCCCTTCTCCGCGCACCACGTCCGCATCGAGCACATGACCATCGACGTCGGCGACGACAACGTCGCCATCAAATCCGGCCAGCCCGGCTCACCGGGTCCAGACGATCCCAGCACGGACATCACCATCCACGACTGCACCTTTCTGCACGGCCACGGCCTCTCCATCGGCAGTGAGATTGCCGGCGGCGTGCAAAACGTGCGCGCGGCTCACGTCACCTTCACCGGCACCACCAACGGAGTCCGCATCAAATCCGGCCGCGACCGCGGCGGCGACATCGGCCACTTCCAGTTCAGCCACCTCAACATGACCAATGTCGTCACGCCAATTGTGGTCACCGATTACTACGGAGAGGCCCGCAACGCCCCGGCGCAGCAGCCCGTCACCCGCCTCACGCCTCGCATGCACGACATTCGCATCGAACACCTCAGCGCCACCGGCGCCCGGCAGGCAGGCCTCGTTGCCGGACTGTCCGAGAGCCCCATCACCGGCCTCACGCTAAAGGACGTCAATATCCGCGCGCAGCGAGGCATGACCGTGCGTTACGCCACAATCCGTGCGCATCGCCTCCAGATCACAGCAGATGACGGCAAGCCCATCACTCTGCTTGAGGCCGCCCAAATCCAACCGAAATAGCTCCACAACACCGAAGGGTAGCCCTTGCCTTACGTCCGCTCTCCATATCAGTTCGGCAGGCTACCCTCCTCATTCATCTGGACTTTCTTTCCCATATCGCCATGCCTCCAGCGCGGCCTCAGCCCTCCGGCTAGACATGCCATTCCGCTTGCCGGAATAATGCCGATCTGCATCGGCACACAAAAAAGAAAGTAAATGTATACTCTCGAAAATAAACGAGACTTCGTTCATGCACACCTCTGCCGTACACGCGCTCCAGGAACAAAACCGGAAGACGGCTATGCCTGCATCTCGAATCCTGCTGCTCGCCGACGACCTCAGCGGCGCATGTGACGCCGCGGCGGCCTTCCTCCGCGCTGGCCACCGGGTGCGTGTCTGGATCGACCCCGCCTCCTCCGCGAGCAGGGATGCGGAGGAGAGCGTGCAGGCCTTCCACACGGCATCGCGCAACCAGGACGCAGAGACTGCCGCAAGAGCCGTCGCGCAAGCCGTCCGCCGGCTGCCGCTCACACCCGGAACGCGCATCTTCAAGAAAATCGACTCCACGCTCCGCGGCCCCATCGCGGCTGAGCTCGCTGCAATCCAAAGCGCGCTCGGTGCGCCCGCAGTTCTCTTTGCACCGGCATTCCCCGCAGCCGGCCGCGTCATCCGCAACGGCATTCTTGAGGTACATGCCGCAACCGGCACGCTCGAGCACCATAACGTGCGCAACCTGTTCAGTGCCGCGCTTCAACCTGTCATCGCCATCATTCGCCACCCAGAGGACCTCTCCACCGCGCTCGCCGCAGGCAAGTCACTGTTGCTGTGCGATGCCGTCACGCAGCAGGACCTGGAGGCGCTGGCCCGTGCCGCACAATCCCTTCCCGGCCTGCTCCTGGCCGGCTCCGCTGGCCTTGCCGCCGCGCTCGCCAGCCTCGCGGAGCACGTGCAACCCGCAGCCCCTCTGCCGCACGCCGCGCGCACCTTGCTCGTGCTGGGCACAACGCACGCCGTTACTCTCCGGCAACTCGAGCCGCTCGCGGCCAGTCATCCCTCGGGCTTCCATCCCAACGCCCGCCTGCTCCGCATCGAGCATCAGGCCGGCGATGACGAATGCATCCGTCGCGAGTTCGAGCAATATCAGCCCCACGCCATCCTGCTATCCGGCGGCGACACGGCCCTGCTTGCCGCGCGTGCCCTCGGCGCTGCATCCTTCACCTTGCGCGGCGAATTCGCTCCCGGCGTTCCGTGGGGCATCGCGCACGGCGGCCTCATGGACCAACGCATCGTCATTACAAAATCCGGCGGTTTCGGCTCGCCCGAACTCCTCTGCAGCATACTCAAAGCACTGGCGGCTTCTTCATGAACTCTCTTCCCCGTATCGCCATCAGCATCGGAGATCCAGCCGGCGTCGGTGCCGAAATCGCGCTCAAGGCGCTCAGCGACCCGGCCACGGCCAACCTTGCGCACTGGCTGCTCATCGGCGATCAGGCCGCGCTCGCAGCGGCTGCGCGGCTCAGCCGGATTCCGTTGCACAGCCTGCCCTGTGAACTCGTCCCCATGCATGCGCTGCCAGCGGATCACGCTCTTGCCTTCGGCCAGCTCCGTGCGGAGTACGGTCTCGCCGCCGTCGAATACGTGCGCCGCGCCACCGAGCTCTGCCTGCAGGGCAAGGCGGGAGCCATGGTCACCGCGCCCCTGAACAAAGAGGCCGTTACGCTGTCGGGCCGCTCCTTCTCCGGCCACACGGAGTACATCGCCGAGCTGACCGGCGCCACTGAGTCCCGCATGCTCCTCGTTTCAGACAAGCTCGCCACCGTGCACGTCAGCACCCATATACCGCTCGAGCAGGCCTGCCGGCTCAACACTCATCGCATCCTCCGCACCATCCAGCTCGGTGACGAGGCGCTGCGCCTCATGCGCCAGCAGCCTCCGCGCATCGCCGTCTGCGGCCTCAACCCCCACGCCGGCGAGCATGGCCTCTTCGGCACGCAGGATGCCGAGTTCATCGCGCCTGCCATCGCGCAGGCAAGCCAGATGGGCATCTCGTGCTCCGGCCCGCACTCGCCAGACACCATCTTCATTCGCGCCCTCCGCGGCGAGTTCGATCTCATCGTGGCCATGTATCACGACCAGGGCCACATTCCCATGAAGCTCATCGACTTTGAAGCAACCGTGAACGTCTCGCTCGGCATTCCCATCCTGCGCACCTCCGTCGATCACGGCACGGCCTTCGACATTGCCGGCCGCAACCAGGCTGATCCCACGAACATGAAAGCGGCCATGCGCCTGGCTGCCCGCATGGCCATCGGCAAGCGCGTCCGCCAGGGCAGGCTGACCAGCCAGGAACAGGGGAACGGCTGACATGCATCGTGTCGATCTCCTGCTCGTCGCCGCTTACCTGCTCATGCTGCTGGGCGTGGGCCTGCGCTTCCGTCGCGGTCAAACCACAACCGACTCCTACTTCGTTGCCAACCGCTCCATGCCCGGATGGGCCGCAGGCATCTCGCTCCTCACCACCATCATCACCAGCGTCACCTTCATCGCATATCCCGGTGCTGCCTATGCAGGCGACTGGAACCTGCTCGTTCCCGGCATCATGCTGCTGCTGGTTCTGGCCACCATCGGGCCGTTCATCGTGCCTTTCTTCCGCCATGTCGTCTCCATGTCGGCCTATGAGTACTTCGGCAAGCGCTTCGGGGCCGGCGTCCGCATGTATGCATCCTTCGCATTTGCCGCGGGCCACTTCGCCAAGATGGGCTTCGTCTTCTATCTGCTCGCGCTGTCGCTTACCAGCATCACCGGATGGCCCGTCGCTCCCGTGATCACCGCGCTTGGCGCCGTCGCCATTGCATATACCTTCATCGGTGGCCTGCGCGCCGTAATCTGGACCGACGTCGTTCAGGGCGTGCTGCTGTGGACAGGCATCACCATTACACTTGCCATGCTGCTGCTCTCGCCGCACTCCGCGCCCGCCGCCATGCTGCATCTTGTCGCGATCCATCACAAGACCAGCCTCGGCAGCTTCAGCTTTCATCTTGACAAGCCCACATTCTGGACACTTGCCTTCTACGGCATCTTCTTTTATCTGCAGAAGTACACCGCCGATCAAACTGTCGTGCAGCGCTATCTCGCCGCGCGCGCTGACCGTTCCGCCCTGCGCGGAGCAGTTCTCGGCGGCGTCCTCTGTCTTCCGGTCTGGACAGCCTTCATGCTCATCGGATCGCTCCTCTGGGCCTTCTATCAGCTCCCCGGCAACACGCTGCCCTCCACCATCACGCGTGCTGACCAGGTCTTCCCGTACTTCATGGTCACGCAACTTCCAGCCGGAGCAGGCGGGCTCATTCTTGCGGCGCTCTGCGGCGCGGCCATGTCCATGCTGGCCTCTGATCTCAACTGCCTTGCCCTCGTGCTCGTCCAGGATTTCTACGCCCACTTCTTCCCACGCCACTCAGACGCGCAGCGACTCCGCTTCGGCAAGGCATCGGTGGTTCTCTGCGGACTGCTCGCCATCGCGGTCGCACTCATCCTTACCCACTCACGTGGTCCGGCTCTCGCGCTCTACTACACGGCCACGGCCATCGTCGCCGGTGGGCTCGCAGGCCTTTTCCTGCTTGCCTTTCTCGCGCGCCGCGCAGGCACCTCCGCAGCCGTCGCCGGCATCGTCGCCAACCTCATCTTCACCGCGTACGCTTCGCTCACGCTGGACCACGGCAAGATCCTCAACCTGGGCCGCTACAACTACCCCTGGCACGAGTACACCATCGGCGCTGTCGGCAACCTTCTGCTGCTCGGTGTCGGCCTCGCTGCCGCTTGCATTCTTCCCGCGCACAAGGCCTCGCCCGCCGCGCACACACTTTGGGACTGGCTGCTGCAACGCAGGCAGTCCCGTTTATCCGCAATCCACCTTGGAGAAGCTCCATGAATCGTCTTCGGCAAGCCGTCGCTGCAAACGGCGGCAAAACCCTGCTCGGCGCCGCATGCTATTTCTATGACCCCATCTTCCTGGAGGTCTGCGCGCATCTTGGCTACCAGGCCATCTGGATTGAGATGGAGCACGGCCACATCACCTTCGCAGAGGCAGCGGATCTCTGTCGCATGGCCGCAGGCTCCGGCATGCTCACCATGATTCGCATTCCCGACGTGCGCCGCGAAAGCGTCCTCAAGGGCGCCGAGTGCGGGCCAGACATCCTCGACGTCCCCATGGTGGAGCAGCCCGAGCAGATGCACGATCTCCGCAAGTACGCCCGCTTTGCGCCCGAGGGCAGTCGCGGCATCTTCTCCGTCTCACGCGCCGTGGATTACGGCGTCACCGACGACATCCTCGCCCGGCAGAGCCAGGTCAACGCCGACCTGTGCCTCATGGCGCAGATTGAAACGCAGGCCGCCTTCGCGCGCATTGACGAACTGGCCGCA
>JAJXWS010000166.1 GCA_021781495.1 Acidobacteriota bacterium
CTGAAAGCTCAGGATGCTCTGCTGCACGCCGTCCTCAAACACCTGAAAGTTCTGCTTCTTCAGGTCCTGGACCAGACGGGTGCCATCCAGCACCGTGGCGTTCAGCACCACCTCTTCCACGTCCGTGCGCAGCACGTAGCCGCCACCCTCCTTGGGCAAGGGGGCTCCAGTCGTGGTGGCGGGCGCGCCAGCGTCCGGCGAGCGCACCGGGTCGGTGTCCACGGTCAGCTGGGGAGCCTGCCCCGTGGACGCACTTGGGCTCGGCTGGCTAGGCGGTCGTTGCGCGCCCAGCGTCAGCGTCGATGCACAGATCAGAATGGCGAAAGCAGCGTTATTGCAAAGGCGCATAGTAGCCGGTGCGGGAGTGGACCGTAAGTGGTGGCAACCCCGCGGGTGGATCGAGCTTCACCTTCACTTTACGCCACTTGCCGTCGGGGGTCAGGTCTTTGGGCCTGTAACCCAGAACATATTGGTTGCGCAGCTCGGTTGAAATCTTCTCCGCAATGTCGCCCATCTCTGACAGGTCATCCACCTTGTAGAGCCGTCCCCCCGTCTCTTCTGAGATATCGTTCAGCAGAACCGGCCCCGCGCGCTCCTCGGGCGTCGGCGCGTACGGATCAAAAATTCCGATCGAGTAGATCTCCACATCCGCCTCCCGCACTCGCGCCCTTACCTCGCTCTCCGTGTAGCGGGAGCGGTTGTCGCCGCCGTCCGAGACCACCAGCAGCGCCTTGCGATCGTGCCGGGCCTCCTTCATCTTGCCCAGCCCGTAGTAGATGGCGTCCAGCAGAGCCGTGCGATGCCCGCTGCGCACCGTGGCCAGCCGCGCCTGGATGTCCTCCACCGAGTTCGTGAAGTCCTCAATCAGCTCCGGCCGGTCATTGAATCCAATCACGAAAAACTCATCCTCCGGGTTCGCCGTCTTGATGAACTGCAGAATCGACTCCCGCGCCCGAATCAGCTTCGACGTCATCGACCCCGAAAGATCAAAGATGATCCCGATGGAAACCGGCGCATCCTCGCTGGCAAAGCTCGTAATCTTCTGCTTGTTGTTGTTTTCAAAAACCTGAAAATTCTCCTGCTCCAGCCCCGTCACCAGCCGATTCATCGGGTCCGTCACCGTCACCGGAATCAGCACCAGGTCCACGTTCATCCGGATCAGCGATCCCGGCCGCGCCTTCAGCGCCTCCTTGCCGGTCAGCGGCGGCGCTTCGGCCCCCGCCGGAGCCTTCTGCCCCGGTGTCGTCTGCGCAGGCGGCGGCACATGCACCTTGTTCAGTTGGTCCACCTGCGCCCGGCCCAGTGATCCGCCCAGCGATGCCGCCAGCACGCACGCCCACAGCCGGCCCGTCAGCCGCAGGATGGGATGCCATTCCTGTCTCATGCGCCGCATCGCAAGTACCCTCATGCCCTGTACCCAAAGAAGGTTGAAGGCGATATTAGCACGCCCGGCAATTCTGCCCGTTTCACTCGTCCGCTCTATGCGCTGGCTTACTCTCCGCGGCCCTTGCGCCCTGCCACGCTGCGTCGCTGGGATACAATCGAGCCTGAACGCGCCGGGCACCGTCGGTAGCAACGTGCGGGGAAGCCGGACGCTGATTCCGTTCATTCAACGGGAGTTCAACCTCAGCATGGCCACCGTCTATCCATTTCGCGCCTGGCGTTACAACCCCTCGGCAGTCCGGCTGGAAGACGTCGTCACCCAGCCCTACGACAAGATCTCTCCGGCCATGCAGCAGGCCTACTACCAGCGCAGCCCATACAACCTGGTCCGCATTATTCTTGGCCTGCCTGAACTATTCGACGCCGAGCGGGGTGAAAGTGTCTACACCCGCGCCGCCCGCGATTTCAGTGCATGGAAAGAGCAGGGCGTTCTTGTTCAGGAGAAAACTCCCTGCATCTTCGCCTACGCCCAGCGCTTCCGCGTCCCGGGCACCGGCATCGTCAAGGAGCGCCGCGGCTTCATCGCTCTCGGCAAGCTCCACGACTACTCCGAGCAGGTCGTCTTCCGCCACGAGCACACCCTCTCCGGGCCCAAGAGCGACCGCCTCAATCTCCTCAAGGCCACCCATGCCCACTTCGGCCAGATCTTCATGCTCTATTCGGATCCCGCCCGCAGCGTCGAAAGCATCCTCTACGACGGTGCCGGCCCCGCCGAAGCCGAGGTTACCGATGAGTACGGCGTACAGCATCGCATCTGGCGCATCAGCGACCCCGCCACCATCCGCCTGCTCACCACCGCCATGGCCGACAAGAAGCTCATCATCGCCGACGGCCACCACCGCTATGAGACCGCGCTGAACTACTCCCGCGAGCACGCGCCTGCCGCCCCGGCGCCCTCTGAGCGCGTCACCAGCCAGTTGCCCCAGCCGCCTTACCCAGAGGCCGCCGTCATGATGACCTTCGTCAACATGGACTCCGAAGGCCTCGTCATCCTGCCCACTCACCGCGTCGTCCACAGCCTGGCTGGCTTCCAGCCGGAGATCTTCTCCCGCAACGCCCAGGCCTGGTTCACTGTGGATCCCCTTCCGGCAGCCGAGACCTCCAGCTACCTTGAGCAGCTCAGCGCCCAGCCCGGCACCGCCTTCGTCGCCGTCACGCGCACCGGAGCCCTGCTGCTGCGCGCCCGGCCGGAAGCCGCCGCCGAGCTCGCCGCACTGCCCGAGCCGCAGCGCAAGCTCGACCTCAGCTTCCTGCATACCATCGTGCTCGACCGCCTCCTCGGCCTTGATGCTGAAAAGGTCCGAGAGCAAACCAACATCCGCTACCTGCGCGATGCCGCCGAGGCCGTCGATCAGGTGCGCCGCGGCGAGGCCGACGTCGCCTTCCTCACCAATCCCGTCCCCATGGAGCAGTTGCGCGAGGTCGCCTTCGCCGGCTCCGTCATGCCGCAGAAATCCACTGACTTCTACCCCAAGCTGCTCAGCGGGCTCGCCATCTATGCATTGGAGTAGCGCAAGGCGGATCGCACACCCCGCCGCCTGGGTGCTCCTCGCTCTGGCGGCCGTCGCGCCGCACGTCTCCGCGCAGCCTGTTTCT
>JAJXWS010000167.1 GCA_021781495.1 Acidobacteriota bacterium
TGCGCCACATCTGCGCGTACTTCTGGATCTCGGCGACATGGGCGAGCTGGGTGGGGCCGGGCGAGAGGCTGAGGACGATGGGGCGGCCGGTTTTGCGGATGGCGTCGGCGATCTGGCGGATCTCAGTGGGGCGGTAGGGGTGGTCGCTGATGCAGTCGACTTTGATAAAGTCGAGGCCCCAGGCGGCGTAGAGCCTGAGCATGGAGTCGTAATAGGCCTGGCCGGCGGCGTTGTCGGCGATGCCGTAGTTGCCTTCATCCCAGGGGCAGGTGGCGGCGAGGTCGGCGGCGTCTTTGGCGTGGAAGCTGGTGTCGGCAATGGGGAGGTTAAGATCGACGACCTGGCGGGGGATGCCGCGGACGATGTGGATGCCGAACTTTAGACCCTGGGCGTGGACCCAGTCGGCGAGGGGCTTGAAGCCCTGGCCGTTTGCGGCGGAAGGGAATCGGTTGAGAGCGGGGATGAGGATGCCGTTGGCGTCCCACACGTATTTATGAGCGGGGACGGTGGGGGCGAAGGGATCCTGCATGTACCAGCCTTCGTCGATGACGGAGTAGCTCCAGCCGTACTGGCGGAGGCCGGCGAGGACGGTGGTGTTGGCGCGGTAGTCGGCTTCGTCGATGGTGAGTCCGTAGGCGTCCCAGCTATTCCAACCCATTGGCGGGCCCAAAGGCGGTGTTTGCGCGGAAGACTGGGCGCGGGCGGAAGCGGCGAAAAGCAAGGCAGCCAGGAGTGTGACGGAGCAAACGAGTCTGCGGGACATGAAGGAACGTATACCACAACGGGAATGCGGCTGTGCGCGATGGGGAACATTGCGAAACTTGTGTGATGCAACTCACTTTCAGCGGGGCCTATAATGCTGTCGAATCTCAATCGAACAGCTGCACGATGGGAAACAGGACACCTGCAACTGAGGAGAACGTTATGTTGAAGCGGTTCATGCTCCTTGCCGTGGTTGTTGCTTTTGTGGTGACGAGTGGGGTCTTTGCGGGCGCGCAGCAAACGGCGGCACATCCGCGTGCGAAGGCTGGCGCGAATGCGGAGGGTCAGGCGCAGACGGATGCCAAGGCACAATCGGAGGCCAAGGCGAAGGCCGTGGCGAAGGTGAAGCAGATCTATGGGTTTGACTGCGCGATGTGCCACGGGGCGACCGGCGACGGCAAAACAGACGTGGCCAAGGATATGCACCTGACGCTCGCGGACTGGACCGACCCGAAGTCGCTGGCAGACAAGACGGATGACGAGCTGACGGCGCTCATTCGCAAGGGCAACGACAAGATGCCGCCAGAGGACAAATCGCGCGCGACGGACGATGAGGTGAAGGGCTTGATTGCGTACATCCGGGGCTTCTCGAAGGGACAGCCGGCAGCACCGGCGGCTGCTCCGGCTGCGGCACCGGCAGCGGATGCGGCGACACCACCACCCAGCAACTGAGCGGGGTTGCGCCGGCGCGGGGATGGTGTGGATGGCGGATGATGCGGTTTGTGCTGCGTGCGATAAGCTGATGCAGAGGTAAGGGGCATGCGAGGTCGCGCAGCGGGCTGGTTTGCGCCAGCGATTCTGGCGGTGGGGCTGGCGGCAGGCGGCGGATGGCTCGCCGGGCAGGACACGCGCAGCGAGACGTCGTTGCCGGTGGAGCATGTTGACCACGGCGCGAACTCGGCCGCAGCGCGCAAGGCGCACTATGTGGTGCTGGTTTCGCTGGACGGGTTCCGGTGGGACTATGCGAAGCGCGATGGAGCGACGCACCTGCTGGAGATTGGCAAAGAGGGTGTGTGGGCTCCAGAGGGGATGCTGCCCAGCTTTCCTTCCCTGACCTTCCCCAACCACTACACGATTGTGACAGGACTCTACCCGGAGCACCACGGGCTGGTGGCGAACAGCTTCTACGATCCGGCGAAGCAGGCGCGGTACGCGATCAGCGACGCGAAAGCGGTGACAGACGGGAGCTGGTATAGCGGTGTGCCGCTGTGGAGCCTGGCGGAGAGCCAGGGGATGCGGACGGCGTGCATGTTCTGGCCAGGGTCAGAGGCGGAGATTGCGGGTTACCGGCCGACGTATTACGCACACTACGACGACAAAATCAGCGAAGAGGCGCGGGTGGCGCAGGTGCTGGAGTGGCTGAAGCTGCCGGAGGAGGAGCGTCCGCATTTGATCACGCTGTATTTCTCCGAGCCGGACCATGAGGGGCATGAGTTCGGTCCCGATGCGGAGCAGACGCGGACGGCGGTGCGCAAGGTGGATGGTCTGGTAGGCAAACTGAAGGCCGGGCTGGATGCGAGCAAGCTGCCGGTGGACCTGGTGGTAGTGAGCGACCACGGCATGACGAAGGTGGATGGCGGGTGGGTGACGCTGGACCAGTTTGCCGATTTGAACGGATTTGAGACGGCGGGGGCGCTGCTGTACGGGAAGACCGAGGCAGACCGGGAGCGCGTGTACACCGCTCTAAAGAAGGCGGCGCCGGAGTTCAAGGTATACCGGCGAAGGAATGTGCCGGGGGAGTTGCGTTACAGCGAGAATGAGCGCGAGGGCGATCCGGTGGTGATTGCGACAGGGCCGTACGCGATTCGCGCACGGGGACCGGAGGCGGGCAAGCCGGACAAGGCGCCGACGGCCGGCGCGCATGGGTATGATCCGGCGTTGATGCCGGAGATGAAGGCGAGCTTCTTTGCCGAAGGCGTGGATCTGTTGCCGGGCCACACTGTGCTGCCGTTTGAGAATGTGAATCTGTATCCGTGGCTGGCGCACATGCTGGGGCTGCGGGCGCCGAAGACCGACGGCAGCCTGAATGTGCTGGCCGGAACGCTGCGCGATGATGGCGCGGAGACGGCGCAGTAGACGGGCAATACGAGGAGAGCATGGCATTGGTGCTGGGGATTGACGGTGGGGGGACGCGGACGCGCGCGTCGATTGTGGACGGCGAGCGCGTGGTTGCGTTTGCCGAAGGCGGTTCGATCAAGCGGCTGCGCGTGGGCGCGGCGGTGGCCGAGGAGAATCTGCGCAAGGTACTGAGCGAGG
>JAJXWS010000168.1 GCA_021781495.1 Acidobacteriota bacterium
GGGAGCGATGCCTTCGAACGCGACGAACCGCGAGGTGAAGTTCACCGACAGCGGGCGGACGGTGTATGGCGGAGGCGGCATCACGCCGGACGAGAAGATTGAATCGCCGAAGAACAACGCCTTTCAAGATGAGCTGCTGTACCGCTCGGTGTTCTTCCATTTCGCGCCCCACTACCTCGCAACGCATCCGGTCACCAGGAATTTCGAGGTGGACGATGCCGTGCTGAAGGAGTTCAAGGCGTACCTGACAAGCGAGAATATTCCCTGGAACGAGGCGGACCTGACCGGCGTGCTGGACTGGGTGAAGATCAACATCAGAGAGCAGATTCTGACCAGCCAGTTCGGACAGTTGCAAGGGCTTCGCGCCCTGGCGGAGTGGGACCCGATGATCCAGAAGGCGATGGGATATCTGCCCGAGGCGCAGGCGCTGGAAGATACGGCGCACAAGGTGCTGGCCGAGAAGGCCGAGGCGCGGGGCGTGGCAGCCGACGGTGACACCTCCCGCCGGTAGTGATGGGCGTCTTACCCTGAGGTGGTATTTCCAAGAACATGCTGTCGGGATGAGAATGCCGGATGGTGCCGTCTGACCGCGAGCTCTGTGCCCGCCGCGTGCCCGAAGACGGTCCGGGAGGCAGGGCGAAGAGTGGATGGAGCAGTAGCCCAGGTATGTTGACGCGCAGAAACACGCTGATTTTGAGCTCGGGCCTGGGGCTGGCGCTGTGCAGCTTTGCCGGGGGGTACGTGGCATCCATTCACCTGCACAGCACGCTGCCAGAGATGGTGCGCGCGCAGCGGCTGCAGCCGCCGGGCGATGCGACTCCTGATGTGCGGCAAGGCGTGCTTGCGACGTTGCAGGAGTTTCAGGCTGGATATGTTGCGCGCAACCCCGGCGAACTGGATCAGTTCATGGCGCAGCTATTTGACCCGAACGTCGACACCCTAGCACTGGGGACGGAAGGTGCTACGAATGAGTGGGCCCGCGGCTACGCGCCGGTGAAATCCTTTATCCAGCGAGACTGGCAGTATTGGGGTGATCTTCGCCTGGACGTAGAGCACGCCGACGTGTGGGCGATGGGCGACATTGCCTGGGTAGCCACCGACGGGGCGGTGCATTTTGCGCGGTCCAAGCGGCCGCTGCGCTTCACGGCGATCCTGACGCGGGAGGGCAATCACTGGATCTTCCGCCAGATGCAATTCCAATGGGACGACAGCGAACCGAGCGATGGCGACGTGCTGCATGGGCGGACGTATCTGCGCCTGCTCGAGCTGGGACGTCAGTAGGCGCGGAGGTCACGGCTCGTCGCTGTAGACGCCGATCTGCAGCTTGCCGCCCTCGGCGATGCGCGCGCGGAACATGCCGGGTGTGTTGAAGCTCCAGGCCATCTGGCCGTCGGGCGTGATGGCGATGACGCCGCCATCGCCGTGCAGGGCTTCCAACTCCGTGTGAATGACTGCATCGACCGCCTGCTGGATCGGCATTCCCTTGAACTGAACGAGATTGCAGACTTCGCGGGCGACACCAAGGCGGATGAAGTATTCGCCTGTGCCTGTGCCGGAGACAGCACAGGACTGGTTGGAGGCGTACGTGCCCGCGCCGATGATAGGCGAGTCTCCGACGCGGCCCCAGCGCTTGGCCGTGAGGCCGCCCGTGGAGGTGCCCGCGGCGATGTGGCCGGAGCGGTCGAGCGCGACGACGCCGACGGTTCCGTACTTGTGCGCATCGGGCGGTTCAATTTCCGCGATGGGTGTGGAAGGGGCGGGTGGCGCGCCGGCGGGACGCGGCGGAATGGGCAGGCCTTCCTTCTTCAGTTCGCGGATGAGTGCCTGCCAGCGATTCTCCGTGAAGAAAAAGCTGGGGTCCACCTGTTCGAGGCCAACCGATTGCGCGAATGCGTCTGCTCCGGGGCCGACGAGCATCACATGCGGCGACTTCTCCATCACGGCGCGCGCGAGGCTGATGGGATGGCGTGTGCGCGTGACCTCTGCCACCGCGCCGGCGCGAAGGGTTGCGCCGTCCATGATCGCAGCGTCCAGCTCGTTTTTGCCGTTGGCGGTGAAGACGGCGCCGCGTCCCGCGTTGAAGAGCGGATTGTCTTCGAGGATGCGAATGGCGGCTTCAATGGCGTCGAGGGCGGAGCCGTTGTTGTCGAGGACTTTTGCCCCGGCCTCAATCGCTTCCTTCAGCCCGGCGCGATAGGCGGCTTCGGTTTTGGGATCCATGCTGGCGCGCTCAATAACGCCCGCTCCGCCGTGGAGCACGATGGCCCAGCGATGCGTGGGCGCGGGCTGCTGGGCATGGGCTGAGAGGCCGATTATGGCAATCGCGACGGCAGAGAGCAGGCTCTTCCACGACTTCATGGCGCGCACCTCGTGGTTCTCATGCTACATCGCTGCGTGATGGAAAGTGCACGAAGGGGCTGATGTACTATCGCATTCAATGAGGCTCCGTTGGAGTGGTTTTGCCGGATGGTTGATGCTCGCGTCCTGCTGTGCTGCAACGTTTGCGCGACCGCGGCAGATTGAAGTGAAGGTCGTGGTGGTGGCGATGTTCGAGCAGGGCAACGACACGGGCGATGCGCCGGGTGAGTTGCAGTTCTGGGTGGAGCGCGACCATCTGGACCGGGTATATCCGCTGGCGGCTGCCTATCACGCGGTGCGCATGAATGACGAGGGCGAGATGGCCGTACTCACGGGGCAAGGCACGGCGAATGCGGCGGCAACGATCACAGCGGTGGGGCTGGACCCGCGGTTTGATCTCAAGCATGCCTACTGGATTGTGGCGGGCATTGCGGGTGCGACGCCAGAGCGTGCTTCCCTGGGCTCTGCGGTGTGGGCGCGCTGGGTGGTGGATGGCGACCTTGGCTACGAACTGGATGCGCGCGAGATGCCGCAGGAGTGGACGACGGGGTATATTCCGCTGCGCAAGACGCGGCCGTTTGAGGAGCCAGCGGCGCCGCTTGACGGCCAGGTGTATGCGCTGAACGCAGAGCTGGCGGAGTGGGCGT
>JAJXWS010000169.1 GCA_021781495.1 Acidobacteriota bacterium
ATCGGCGCAGCTACAGCTCGCGAACTCGCTTCCGCCGGGGCCAGTGTCCTGGTAGCCGACATCAACGTAACCTCTGCCGAAGCCTTTGCAGCCACGCTGCCCGGCGCACAGCCCCTCCATCTCGATGTCACCAGCCGCGAATCCATCGCTGCCGCCGTCTCTCGCCTCACTCGGCTCGACATCCTTGTCAACAATGCAGGCATCGGTCACGTCGGCTCTATCGAAGCGACTGAGCCGGACGACTTCGATCGCCTGCTCGACGTCAATGTGCGCTCGGTCTACCTCGTCACCCGCGCCTTCCTCCCACTGCTTTTGGCCGCCCAGGCCGAATCCGGCCGCACCGGATGCATCGTGAACATTGCCTCCGTTGCCGGCCTTGTAGGCATCAAACAGCGATTTGCATACTGCACAACCAAAGGCGCCGTCGTTGCCATGACCCGCCAGATCGCAGTCGAATATCCCAAGACTCTCCGCGTCAATGCGGTATGTCCTGGTACGGTTGAGACGCCCTTTGTCGAGGGCTATCTCGAAAAGTTTCACAAGCACAATAAAGAAGAGGTGCGCGCCGAACTGCGCGCGCGCCAGCCCATCGGCCGTCTTGGCCAGCCGGAGGAGATCGCGTCCATGGTGCGCTATCTCGCCTCCAGCGAGGCCGCCTTCATCACTGGCTCGCTCTTCACCATCGATGGCGGATGGACCGCAGCCTGACCGCGCTCCTTTGCCCCTGGCTCTCTCGCAACTTTCAAGGAATCCAAAATGAAGCTCGTCTCTTTCTCCGCTCAGCACAGAATCACCCGTCCCGGCGCCCTGCTCGCCGATGGCTCAGTCGCCGACCTCTCCGCTGCCGGATTTCCCGATGCTCTCAGCGTCATCGCCGCCGGCCACACAAGTTGCGAAAATTGCCCGGTCCTGCCCGCCTCGCAAATCAGTCTGCGCGCGCCGCTCGCCAATCCTCCGCGCGTCATTGCCATCGGGCTCAACTACCGCGACCACGCCAAAGAATCCGGGATGGCCATTCCCACTACGCCGGTCGTCTTCTTCAAGCAGACCACCGCCATCATCGGTCCCGGTGACACCATCATCCTGCCCAAAAACTCCACTGAGCCCGACTACGAGGCGGAGTTCGCCTTCGTCATCGGCAAAGGCGGCTACCGCATTCCCGCATCTGCCTGGCGCGATCACGTCTATGGCTACACCATCGTTAACGACGTCAGCGCCCGCGACGTACAGTTCGCCTCCTCGCAGTGGTCCATGAGCAAAAGCTTTCCAACCTTCTGCCCCCTCGGCCCGGCCATCGTCACCGCAGATGAAATCCCCGACCCCCATCAACTCGACATCAGCCTCACCATCGACGGCGAAACGCTGCAGCACTCCAATACGCGCGAGTTGGTCTTTAAGATTCCCGAGCTCATCGAGTATCTCTCCTCCATCACGCCGCTTCTGCCCGGCGACATCGTATCCACCGGCACCCCGCCCGGCGTCGGCCTCGGCCGCACGCCCAAGCGCTGGCTCAAGCCTGGCGAGACCGTCACGGTCACGATTGATGGCCTCGGTTCACTCGCCAATCCTGTCGCTGCGGAATAGACCTGCGTCCCAGCGATTCCGCTCGCGCTTGCATTCACCCATGCAGGCGCACTCTTCGAAAGGCACTCATGGAACTCACCGGACAATCCTTCCTTGGCAACCGCCGCGGGGCAGCGCACGCCACGAGCTTCCACGCCGTCAACCCGCAGACCGGAGAAGCTCTCGCGCCCGCCTATCATCCGGCATCGCTCGCCGAGGTTGACGCCGCTGTTCAGCTGGCCTCTCAGGCCTTCGCGTCTTTCTCTCAGACCAGTGGCAGACAGCGTGCGGCGTTTCTCCGCCGCGCCGCCGATGGCATCGCCGCCCGTCAGCAGGAACTCGCCGAACGCGCTCATCTTGAAACCGCGCTACCCATGCCGCGCCTTCTCGGGGAAGCCGGCCGCACAGCGAACCAGTTGCGCCTCTTTGCCTCGCTGGTCGAAGAGGGCTCCTGGGTCCAGGCCCGCATCGATCCGCCTCTGCCCGACCGCCAGCCCATTCCGCGCCCCGACATCCGTTCCATGCTGCGCCCCCTCGGGCCCGTCGCCGTCTTCGGCGCCAGCAACTTCCCGCTCGCCTTCTCCGTCGCCGGCGGAGACACCGCCTCCGCGCTCGCAGTGGGCTGCCCTGTCCTCGTCAAGGTGCACCCCGCCCACCCCGGCACCAGCGAGATCGCAGCCGACATCCTCACGCAAGCCGCGGCAGCCGAAGGCCTTCATCCCGGCGTCTTCACCATGCTCTTCGACTCGGGCATCGACGTCGGCTCTGCCCTCGTCCGCCACCCGCTTGTTCGCGCCGTCGCATTCACCGGCTCGCTGCGCGGCGGCCGCGCCCTCATGGATCTGGCCGCTGCCCGTCCCGATCCCATTCCCTGCTTTGCGGAAATGTCCAGCGGGAATCCCGTCTTCATTCTGCCCAGCGCGCTCCGCCGCGACCCCTCGCAGCTTGCAGCCTCCCTGTTCGGCTCCTTCACTCTCGGCGCCGGTCAGCAATGCACCAAGCCTGGCATCGTCCTCGTCGCCGGCGCTCCCGGCGATCAGGCCTTCCTCGACGCTCTTCGTTCTCTGGTGCAATCCGCCGCTCCTGCAACGCTCCTCACAGCAGGTATTGCGCAAACCTATGCCCGCACCACAGAAGCACGCGCTCTCGACATTCCGCTTGCTGCTGCATCCCCTGCGCCGCAGGCTGCGTCCACGTGCCTTGCCCAGACAAAAATCTTTACAGTATCTCTTGAAGAATTTCTCAGTAAACCTCACCTGGAAGACGAGATCTTCGGCCCGAATACTCTGCTGGTGCATTGCGGCGAGCCAGGCGATTTTCTCCGCGCTGCCCACTCGCTTGAAGGCCATCTCACCGCCACCATCCTCGGTGACGACGAAGATCTGGCCGCTCATCGCGAGCTCATTCATCTCCTCGAAAAAAAAGTAGGCCGTCT
>JAJXWS010000170.1 GCA_021781495.1 Acidobacteriota bacterium
AAGCGTCAGCCAGCATTGAGATCGTTGGCGCCCGCTATCCCGCATTCCCCTCGGTAATCACCCAAAAGCGGCCATAGGTTATCACCTCAAAAGCGGCCATAGCGAAGGGGCCTGAGACATTAGCTCCGGCAGGGGAAATTAGCCTCTGTTGGCATGGGTAATGTCTTGGAAAAAGCGAAGCAGGAACAGGTGATTGCGCTGGGTCGACTTGGTTGGTCCTTGCGCCGGATCGAGGCAGCGACGGGAGTTCGTCGCGAGACGGCTGGCGGATACTTAAGGTCGGCTGGGATAGCTCTGCGGGCGCCGGGTGGCTGGGGCCGGAAGTCTCCAGCAAAGGCTGCTAGCACGGTGACCACCGACCCAGTTGGCGAAGACGCGGCAAATCCGGCCATAGAGGTGATCACCGGCTTTTCCGGTTCTACCCGCGCCGATACTTCAAAACCGGCCAATGAAGTGATTACCGGCTTTTTCCCGGAAACGACGTTGCCGGGGCAGGGTAGCAAGCGCCCATCTGGAGCCAGTGAACCGTATCGGGAGATGATCGAGCTCGAGCTGTCGCGGGGCCGGAACGCGATGGGTATCTGGCAAGATCTGGTCGATAAGCACGGGTTTACAAGCAGCTATCAGAGTGTTCAGCGATTCGTGCTCAAACTGCGCGGATCGGTGTCGCCTGAAGCGCGAGTAATCATCGAGACGAAACCCGGCGAGGAGGCCCAGGTTGATTACGGCACTGGACCGCTGGTGCGCGATTCTGACAGCGGCAAGTACCGTCGTACGCGGCTATTCGTTCTGACGCTTGGCTGCAGTCGGAAATGTGTTCGGCTGCTGGTCTTCCGATCCAGTGCGCGGATGTGGGCCGAGCTTCACGAGAAGGCGTTTCGCCGGCTTGGCGGTTCTCCGCGGATCGTAGTTCTGGACAATCTTCGCGAGGGCGTGTTGTCCCCGGACTTCTACGATCCTGGTCTGAACCCCTTGTATCGCGACGTTCTGGCGCACTACGGCGTGACGGCGCTGCCGTGCAAGGTGCGTGATCCGGATCGAAAAGGGAAAGTGGAGTCCGGCGTAGCCCATGCGCAGAAGACGCCACTGAAGGGCAAGAAGTTCGAGAGCCTGGAAGAGGCGCAGGCATACCTGGACCACTGGGAAGAGCACTGGGCCGACAAGCGCATCCACGGCCGGACCAAGCGGCAAGTGGCGGCGATGTTCGCCGAGGAGAAGGCCCATCTGCAGGCGCTACCGCTCGAGCCGTTCCGCTACTACCAGTATGGCGAGCGCACGGTTCATCTGGATGGCTGTGTCGAAGTTGAAGCGGCTTACTATGGAGCGCCGCCGGGCTGGATCGGGCGGAAGGTCAACGTGCAGTGGGACGCAATGTTCGTGCGGCTGCTTGATCCCCGTACCGGCGAGTTGCTGCGTGAGCATCTGAGCGGCAAGCGTGGTGGGCACCGCATCCGGGATGCGGATCGCCCGCGCCGCACGCCGCCGCAGTTGCTTCAACTGCTGGCGCGTGCGCACAAGGCCGGAGCCAACATCGGCGCCGTCTGCGATGCCATCCATGCTCGCCAGGGAGAACTCGGAATGCGTCGCATCCAGGGCATTCTCCGGCTGGTGAAGCAATATGGCAGCGTGGCTTGTGACGACGCCTGTGCGGCGGCGCTGGAGCTGCGCGTTGCCGAGTATCGTTTCGTGCGTCGCTATCTGGAGCGCAGTCCGCAGGCTCCTCTCACTCTGCGACAGGTCGACCCGCTCATCCGCGAACTGAGTCAGTATCGCGACCTGATCCAGCAACGGATCCACTTCGAGGAATCCCAATCATGAACCTGATCGAACTCAATCGCTCCCTGGTGCAACTGCGCCTGAGCGGCATGGCCGCGGTGATGGAAACCCGCCTTCTGCAAGCACAGTCGGAGAACATGGCGGCCATCGACCTGATCTCAACGCTGGTCTCTGATGAGCTGGCCTGCCGCAGCAAGCGGTTGCTGGAGAGGCGCCACAAACAGGCGCAGTTCCGTGACTCGGACAAGCGCCTGGACAACTTCGACTTCCAGTTCAACGCCCGGATGAATCGCAACCTGGTCTTCGAACTGGCCACGGCAAACTGGGTCGGAAAGCGCGAAGACGCCCTGTTCCTTGGTCCGCCTGGGAGCGGGAAGAGCCACTGCGCACAGGCCATCGGGCATGCCGTCATCCAGCAGGGCTACCGCGTGCTGTATCGCGAAGCCCACACCCTGCTGGAAGAACTGGCCGACGCCACGCTCGATGGCAAGCGCAAGGAGCTCATGGAAATGCTGACCACCGTGCCGCTGTTAATCATCGACGATCTGGGCATGCGCAAGCTGCCGCTGACCGCTGCCGAGGAACTGCTGGAGATCATCATGCGCCGCTACGAACGCGCCAGTACGCTACTCACATCGAATCGCCCCGTAGACGACTGGGGAAAGCTGCTGGGCGACAGCGCCGCCGTCACCGCTATGCTCGACAGGCTTCTGCATCACGGCCACGTGCTCAAGTGCGGCCCGCGCAGCTACCGCACCAAAACCGGCAGCACGGGAGATGGCCAATGACAAAAGCAAGAGCACAGGCAAAAGCAAAATGGATGCCGGGCAAAGAACGCCCGGCGTCGTCGCGACTCGTGATCCAGAGGCCTCCCACGACGGAGACTCACCTTAGGAATACTGGTTTAAATACGAAACCCTCCAACGGCCGCCCATCGGGCAAACCGCAGAGGGTCTCGATCACCGATTCCTTCGGAGCCAGCCCCGTGTCATCGGCCCTGGATCACTCCGCAGGGCGCGACCCCGGCGGAGCGAATACAACCTTACCATGCTTCCAGATCAACCATGAGTCCGTCGGTTCAATCCACGCCTTGCAAATGCTCGCCGCCGCAAGGTAAAACAATCACGTCTTCGGCCAATCCCGTTGGCCGGTTTTGAACTGATAATGTATGGCCGGATTTAAGGTGATAACCGAGGGACTACTGCCGAAGTCTTCATC
>JAJXWS010000171.1 GCA_021781495.1 Acidobacteriota bacterium
GCATGCTCGACAAATATCCGCGCGCCAAAGACGGACTCCGCGAGCTCGGCTTCAGCTACTTCCAGGCTCGTGACTACGCCCATGCCCGCGACGCCTACGAGAAACTCCAGGCCATCGACCCCGACGACCTCGCCGCCCACTATTCGCTCGCTATCATTTACCGCCGTCTCGGCGATCGCCAGAAGTCAGCCATCGAATCCGCCAAATTCGCAGACCAGAAAGACGACCCCACGGCCAGCGTCTACGCTCTCCAGTTCCTCGGCCAGCACTCTGAGGTCGCAGCCGAAAGCGTCGTCTGGCACACCCACGACCTCACCGGCGACCCCGTCAAGCGCCCCGGCAAAATCGAGTACCACTACATCCCCGGCGCAGGCTTCTAATCTCCTGAGTCTTGAAGCGCGCATGACCAATAAGCGGTCATCCCGAGCGAAGCGGTCGCTGCTTTTCGCACCTGCGCAGTCGAAGGATCTGCGGTTGCTTTTCGTCATCCCCGCATGCAACCCCCATTTCCAGTCACCCTTGCAAAACCCAGCGTCGATATGCGCTCAGCACTCAACGCGCTCGCTGAGATTCTGGGCTGCCAGATAGCTCGACCCCACGGCTGGCCAGTCATCGTGTCTGCTCACATTGCTTGGTTTTTCTCCACGCAGGTGATTTATGTCACATCCTTCCTGCCGCCTGACTGCTACACAGATGAGGACGGCCAATAGAGCAAGAAAGCGGCCGCCACCGGACGGGTCAGGACGCGTCACTTTCCCAATCCTTCCCGCCCCGGCTCCCGGAGGGATCGACCCATGTTCTTCAGCCAAATGTTTTTCTCTCCTGCGGTTTGCGAATCAGACCAAAATGGTCGTATACTGAAGTCCGACTATTCTGGTCGTAGTTTTAGGGTGCTGCGCTTTCGGCAGTTCTCAGGAGTCCGGCGGGTGAGCGTGTTGAGCGAACTCAAGATTGGTGAAACTGGCATCCTGGTCTCTCTTGACCTCCCCGACTCGGTCCAGAACCACCTGATGCATATGGGCTTTGTCCCCAATGCCGTCGTCACCGCCGTACGCCGCGCCCCGGCTGGCGACCCCACTGTTTATGCCATCGACGGCATGGAGATTGCCCTCCGCGTCGAAACCGCCAAGTCCATCCGCGTCCGCACAGCCGAAGCCGAAACCTCCGCCCTCTCCTTAGTTCAACCTGCTGAGGTTCTGCAATGAACGCCTGCTGCGAGACACCGGCCTTCACGCCGTCCACAGCGCCCTCCACACAAGGGGCGCTGCATACCGTCGTCCTCATCGGGCCGCCCAACTCCGGCAAGTCCACGCTCTTCAACCGCCTCACTGGCCTGCGCCAGAAGGTGGCTAACTACCCCGGCGTCACCGTCGAGCAGCGCATGGGCCTCATGGCCGGCATCGGCCGCGACGATCTCACGCTCATCGACCTTCCCGGCGTTTACTCGCTCGATCCGTACACTGAGGATGCGCGCGTCTCCATCGACGTGCTCCAGGGCAAGATGCCCGGCACGCCCCGGCCAGACGCTGTACTGCTCGTCCTCGATTCGCTCCATCTCACGCGACAGCTCATGCTCGCCGCCCCCGTCCTTGCTCTCGGCCTGCCCACTCTGGTCCTTCTCAACATGTCCGACCTCATGGAGTCCCGCGGCGGCGAAATCGACCCCCTCCAGCTCGCCCGCGAACTCGGCACGCCCGTCGCGCAAATCAGCGCCTTCCGCGGCACCGGCCTTGAGGCTGTCTCGCTCTTTCTCAACCGGCAGGCCACCCGCCAGACTGCGCAGCCGCTTACCCTGCCCGTCCTCGGAAACGCCGCCAGTACCCACACCTGGGCCGCGCAGGTCAGCCGCACCACCGGCTACCGCGCGCCGCTCTCTGCCGAGCGCAGTCGCAAGCTCGACGGCATCCTGCTCCATCGCATCTGGGGTCCGCTGCTCTTTCTCGTCGTCGTCATCGGTGTCTTTGAGGTTGTCTTCTCCATCGGCCAGCCGCTCTCGGACGGTCTCGGCGACATCCTCGCCCGCGCAGCCGAACTCGTCCGCCCGCTGCTTCCCGCCGGGTGGCTCCAATCCCTGCTCATTGACGGCGCATGGAAAGGTATCAGCTCCGTCCTCGTCTTCCTCCCCCAGATTCTTCTGCTCTTTCTCTTCATCGGAATCCTCGAAGACTCCGGCTACCTCGCCCGCGCCGCGCTCATCGCCGACCGCGTCATGCGCACCACCGGCCTCAACGGCAAAGCCTTCATCCCGCTGCTCTCCGCCTATGCCTGCGCCGTCCCGGCCATCATGGCCACGCGCACCATTGAGAACAAGCGCGACCGCTTCGCTACCATCCTCGTCACGCCTTTCATGACGTGCTCCGCGCGCCTGCCCGTCTACATGCTGCTGATCGCGGCCTTCATTCCGGCACACTACTATCTGCACGGTGTCATCGGTCTGCAGACACTCGTCATGCTCGGCCTCTACGTCGCCGGCTTCGTCGCCGCCATGACCACCGCCTGGCTGCTCAAAAGCTCCGTACTCAAGTCCAGCGAGACGCCCTTCATCCTCGAGCTGCCGCAGTACCGCATGCCCACTCTGCGCTCGCTCGGGCTGCGCCTCATTGACCGCGCCCGCGTCTTCCTCTATCAGGCCGGCACTGTCATCCTCGGCGTCACCTTGGCTCTCTGGCTCCTCGCGCACATTCCGCCCGTGCCCGTCGCCGGCGGCCACTACACCGCGCCGCAACTCGCCGACAGCATGATCGGCCGCCTCGGTCACTTCATCGAGCCCGCCATCGCCCCGCTCGGCTTCAACTGGAAGATTGGCATCGGCCTCATCTCCAGCGTCCTCGCGCGCGAAGTCATGGTCAGCACCATGGGCACCCTCTACGGCGCCGACCCCAGCACCCAGACCCTCAACCTCCACGCCGCCCTGCACCACGACATGACCCTCGGCGGC
>JAJXWS010000172.1 GCA_021781495.1 Acidobacteriota bacterium
GCGTGGCTGCGTGCCGATTGAGGATTGAAGAGATTGTGGCGGCTGGTGAGACCGTTTATGGCGTGAACACGGGCTTTGGCAAGTTGGCCGATGTGCGCATTGCGCCGGAGCGGCTGGCGGAGCTGCAACTGAACCTGGTGCGCAGCCATGCAGGCGGGGTGGGGCAGCCGCTGTCGGAGGCTGAATCGCGTGCAATGGTGCTGCTGCGCGCCAATGTGCTCGCAAAGGGTTTCAGTAGCGTGCGGCCGGAGCTGCTCGAGCTGCTGGTGGCTCTGCTGAACGCAGGCGTGCATCCGGTGATTCCCGAGAAGGGCTCGGTGGGAGCGAGCGGCGACCTTGCGCCGCTTGCGCACCTGGCGCTGGTGGTGATTGGCGAAGGCGAGGCGTGGTTTGGACGCGAGCGCATGCCTGGCGGCGAGGCGCTGCGTCGCGCGGGACTGCAACCGGCGCGGCTGACCGCGAAGGAGGGATTGGCGCTGCTGAATGGCACGCAGGCCATGACCGCGGTGGGCGGGCTGGCCACGGCGCGAGCGATGAGGGTGACGGAGCTGGCCGATGTGGCTGGCGCGATGTCGCTGGAGGCCTTAAAGGGAACGCCGGCGGCCTTTGATGCGCGGATTCATGAGGCGCGGCCTCACGCGGGGCAGATTGCAGCAGCGGCGCACTTGCTGAACCTGCTGGAAGGCTCGGAGATTCGCGAGTCGCACCGAGTGCGCGACACGCGCGTGCAGGATGCCTATTGCCTGCGCTGCATGCCCCAGGTGCACGGAGCCGTGCGCGGCGTGCTGGCGCATGTGTCGGGCGTGCTGGAGACGGAATCCGGTTCTGCGACGGACAATCCTCTGATTTTTTCCGAGCAGCGCGAAGATGGGGCTGCACACGGCGTTGTGATGAGTGGAGGCAACTTTCATGGAGCGCCGTTGGCGTACGCGTTGGACTATGCGGCGGTGGCGATGACGGATCTGGCGAGCATCACGGAACGGCGTATCGACCGGCTGCTGAATCCAGATATCAACGAGGGCCTGCCTGCATTTCTGGCTGCGGACCCAGGTGTGTCATCGGGTTTTATGATGGCGCAGATTGTGGCCGCTGCGCTGATCAACGAGTGCCAGGTACTGGCCCATCCCTCGTCGACGGGGAGTATCCCAACGGATGGCGGCAAAGAGGATCATGTCTCGATGGGCATGACGGGCGCGCTGAAGCTGCGGCAGGTGGTGGAGAACGCGGAACGCGTGCTCGCCATCGAGATGATGTGTGCCGCGCAGGGGCTTGAATGTCGTTTGCCCTTGCGACCGGCTCGCCGTGTGCAGGAGGCGCACGATGCGGTGAGGAGGATTGTGCCGAAGTTGGAGCAGGACCGCGTGCTGTCCGGGGAGATCGAGGCGCTGGCCGGCGCTGTGCGTGCCGGGACGTTTGATGCGCTGCGTCAGTAATCGACAGGCTTTTGTGCCTGGCTATCCATGTACCATGGAGGCGAGCGCAGGAGGCGTGCACGGTTGAAGCTCTATCGTACGGATCGCGGGAACTTTGTTGAGGAGGACGCGCAGCACTATCGCGTGCCGGAGATGAGTTGGGACGATTTGATGGCGCGGGAGGACCTGCCGGAGTTTCTGGCCGGTGTGGTGGCGACTGCGCGGCCGTCGAGCGAGTTTCATGCGGCAAGAGTGCTGGCGCCGATTGGGCAGCAGGAGGTTTGGGCCGCAGGTGTGACCTACTATCGCAGCCGCGGTGCGCGCATGGAAGAGGCCAAGAATGCGGGCGGCGGTGACTTTTATGACCGCGTGTATTCGGCGGAGCGGCCGGAGCTGTTCTTTAAATCGACGGCGAACCGGACCGTGGGGCCGGACGAGAAGGTGCGCATCCGGCGTGACGCGCGGTGGTCGGTGCCGGAGCCTGAGTTGACGCTGCTGGTCAGTCCGACGGGGCGCATCACGGGCTACACGATTGGCAATGACATGAGCTCGCGCGATATTGAGGGCGAGAATCCTCTGTATCTTCCGCAGGCGAAGGTGTACAGCGGAAGCTGCGCGCTGGGCCCGTGCATTCTGCTGGCGACGATACCCCTTCCACATGCGACGGAGATTATGCTGGAGATCTTCCGGCGCGGGATGGTGGAGTTTGCGGGCTGCGTGGCGCTGACGGAGTTGAAGCGCGATCCGCTGGTTCTCGTCGAGTATCTGCACCGGGAGAACTCGTTTCCGCATGGTTGTTTCCTGATGACGGGGACAGGCATTGTTCCGCCAAACGCCTTCACGCTGGCGAGCGGCGACCGCATCCGGATTACGATTCAGCCGATCGGCGTGCTGGAAAACGAAGTGGCCTGAAGAGCGGTCCGTTTGCGACAGACTCACTGCGCGTCGCGCACACAGCGGAAACCAATGCCGCCGGAGCGGTCGTAACTGGGCGCCATCAGCAGCAGCTTGCTGTGTTCATGATTGCCGAAGGCGGGCGGGAAGTACCAGACGGAGCCCTGCGGCTGATAGTACTCGCCGCCGCGGAGGATGGCGGCGCGAGTGTGGTCGTCGGTGAATTCCTCGGTCCACTGCCAGACGTTGCCGACCATATCCATCACACCGGAACGGCTGGCGCCCTGTGGGTGCGCATCGACGGGGTCGGGCCCGCGCATGGTGCGGCCCTTATCCGGCAGCGGGATGTTGACGGGCTGCCACTGGCTGCCCCAGGGGTATTCACGGCCATCGGTGCCTTCGGCGGCCATCTGCCACTCCCACTCGTGCGGCAGGCGCTTGCCGGCCCACCTGGCGTAGGCGCGCGCGTCTTCAATGGAGATCCAAGTGACGGGGCGACCGCCCCAGCCTTCGGGATAGTCGCCGCTCTTCCAGTCGCGCAGGAAATTTCCCTTGTCTGCGGGCGCGTAGTGTGTGGCGTCAAGGAACTGCTTGAACTGT
>JAJXWS010000173.1 GCA_021781495.1 Acidobacteriota bacterium
GTGGCTCGCATCCGGCGCGCTTGCCAGTTGTATGACATTGTGCGGCTGGATCACTTCAGAGGGTTCGAGGCGTACTGGTCGATTCCCGCGGAGGAAGAGACGGCGGTGAAGGGCGAGTGGGTGACGGCGCCGGGGTTGAAGCTGTTTCGCGCGCTGGAGGCCGTGCTGGGTCCGCTGCCGCTGGTGGCCGAGGACCTGGGCGTGATTACGCCGGAGGTGGACGCGCTGCGGCTGGAGATGGGCATGCCGGGGATGAAGGTGATTCAGTTCGGCTTTGGCAATGCGGAGGCGCACATGCACCTGCCACACCAGTTTGCCGCGGCGACGCTGGCCTACACGGGCACGCACGACAACGACACGACGCTGGGCTGGTGGCGCACCGCGGGCGCGGCGGAGCGTGCGGAGGTGGAGGCGTATGTGGGCCCGGTGCAGGAGAGGCCGGTGTGGCCGCTGCTACGCGCGGTGGAGGCAAGCGCCGCACAGATGGCGATTGCTCCGGCGCAGGATCTGCTGGAGCTGGGCTCAGAGGCGCGCATGAATACGCCCGCGGTGGCGACGGGCAACTGGAGCTGGCGCGCGCCGGAGGGCTGCTGGACACCGGAGCTGGCCGAACGGCTGACGGCACTGGCGCAGGTGACAGACAGGGACAATGATCCGTTTGGACTGGAAGCAGGCGAACCAGCGGCGCGTGCGACGGCCTGAGATGCACCGTGAAAGAGACAGGAATCGAACGGGCCAACGTTGGCAATCGGACGGGACATGGCGAGTGCGGCGATTGAAACAGAGAGACTGACGCGCCGGTTTGGCACGCTGACGGCGGTGGACGATGTGACTCTGACAGTGGCGCCGGGTCAGTTCTTTGGATTTCTGGGGCCGAATGGCGCGGGCAAATCCACGACGATCAAGATGCTGACGGGGCTGCTGGAGCCGACATCGGGGAGCATTCGCATTCTGGGCGAGCCGTTCCACGCGGGCGCGGTGGAGCTGAAGCGGCAGATTGGCGTGACGCCGGAGGGCATGGCGCTGCTGGGACGGCTGACGGCGACCGAGTATCTGCACTTTGCCGGGCGCATGTATGGGCTGGACCTTGCGACGACGCGGCAGCGCACGGAAGAGCTGCTGCAGTTCATGGACCTGGCGAGCGACCAGCGCAAGCTGATTACGGATTTTTCGCACGGGATGCAGAAGAAGCTGGCGCTGGCGGCGGCGGTGATTCATGCGCCGAGCGTGCTGTTTCTCGATGAGCCTTTTGAGGGCGTGGATGCGATTGCGGCGGGCATGCTGAAGGGTCTGCTGCAGGGGATGATTCAGCGCGGGGCGACGATTTTTTTAACGACGCACGTGCTGGAGATTGTGGAGCGGCTGTGCAGCCATGTGGCCATCATTCATCATGGGCGGCTGGTGGCGAACGGTTCGATTGAGGAGCTGCGCGCGGGTGTGGCGTCGCGCCTGCCGGGCGAGGAGAGCAGCCGCAGGCTGACGCTGGAAGAGATTTTCCTGTCGATTGTGGGCGCGGAGCCGGGGGCGGCGGCGCAGGAGCTCTCGTGGCTGGCGTGAGCGCGAGGCCGCGGTGGCAGGACAGGGGACCGCTGGGTGGGCTTGCGCGGGCGCAATACGCGGCGCTGCTGCGCGCGCGCTGGCAGATGCTGACGCACAGCCTGCGCACGCCGGAGGGCTATTGGGAGCTGGGTGCGCGCGGCCTGGGCGTGATTTTCTACTGCATGATGGGCGTGGGGCTGAGCATCGGCCTCGGCTTTCTGGCGTATGTTCTGGCGGCGCGCGGAGAGTGGAGCCGGATGCGGCTGCTCTTCTGGACGCTGCTGCTGATCTGGCAGTCGGTGCCGATCGGGCTGGCGTGGTTTCAGGGGCACTCCGACATGGGGGACCTGCTGCGCTTTCCGCTGAGCTTCGGATCGTATTTTCTCTTGCATCTTGTTTCAGGCGTGGCGGACGTTTCTACTCTGCAGGGCGGGCTGTGCGCACTGGGGATCTGGATTGGCGTGGCGGTGGCGCGTCCGGACCGGACGGCGTGGGCGCTGGCGGCTGTGCTGCTGTTTGCGGCGATGAATGTGGTACTGGTGCGGCTGAGTCTGGTGTGGCTTGACCGATGGCTGGCGCGACGGCGCTCACGGGAGCTGGTGGGCGCAGCGCTGGCGGCGGTGGTGCTGAGCGTGCAGTTGCTGAACCCCGCTCTGCGCAAGGAGAACACGGAGCATCGAGTGCCGCGGCATTGGCCGGTGGTGGAAGAGCCGGAGGGCAGGGGGTGGCCGCAAGGCACCGCGCGCGCCGCGGAAGCTGTGGACCGCTGGCTGCCGCCGGGGCTGGCGGCGCGCGTGCTGGCGCAGCCGAGTGGCGGCGAGGCAGGATTGGCGCTGGCAGAGCTGGGCTGGCAGAGCTGGGTGTGTATGGCGCGATGCTGATGGCGCTGCTGGGGCTGCGCCTGGGAGCGGAGTTTCGCGGAGAAGACCTGAGCGAGGTTGCCGCTTCGGATGCTGGCGGCCGGGCGGCAGAGAGCGTGCCGATGCGCGGCGCGGGGCCGATTGCGGCGGTGCTGCAGAAAGAGCTGCGCACTGCGCTGCGGTCGATGCCGGTGCTGTATGTCGTCGGCGCTCCGCTCTTCATGGTGCTGGTGCTGAGCACCCTGTTGCAGGCGAATGCGACAGAAGGCTGGGCAAGAACGGCGATCGCACTGCCGGCGTGCCTGGCGTATGCGCTGATGGGGGTGTCGCAACTGATCTTCAACGCGCTGGGCACGGAAGGCGCAGGGGTTCGGCTCCTGTTTCTTTCTCCCACGCCGGTGCGGGCGGTGATGGCGGGGAAGAATCTGTTTCATGGATTGGTCTTTGCGCTGGTTGCGGCGACGGCATGGGTGCTGACGAGCGTGCGCGTGGGATGGCCGAATGAC
>JAJXWS010000083.1 GCA_021781495.1 Acidobacteriota bacterium
ATCTGAGACGACCACCGCGTCAATGCGGGCCGGCTTGCCGTTCTCGTCGTACTCCACCGTCACCTGGCTCTTGCCGTCGGGGCGCAGATAGGCGAGCTTGCCGTTCTTGCGCACGTTGGTGAGCTGCTGCGTCAGCTTGTGGGCCAGCGAGATGGGAGCCGGCATCAGCTCGGGTGTCTCGTTGGTGGCATAGCCGAACATCATGCCCTGGTCGCCGGCGCCGCCGGTGTCCACGCCCTGCGCAATGTCGCCCGACTGCTTGTTGATCGAGGAGATGACGGCGCAGGTATTGGAATCGAACCCGTAAAGGGCATTGTCGTAGCCGATGGAGGCCACCACGCCGCGCACCAGACTCTGGAAGTCAACGTAGGCCTTGGTGGTGATCTCTCCGGCGATCATGACGAGGCCGGTTGCCGTCAGTGTCTCTGCCGCCACACGGCTGTAAGGATCCTGCTCGAGGCAGGCATCCAGAATTGCATCGGATACCTGGTCGGCAATTTTGTCCGGATGGCCTTCCGTCACGGACTCAGAGGTAAACAAGAAACGATCGCTCAACTTCGCATTCCTCCCCATCCAAGGGATTTTCAGTTAGTGGCCTGCCGCGATGGCTGGTTCTCTCTGGATGAGCCGGCGCGGAGGGTGCCACGACAACCTCTCCTGCATCGGGGAGACAAGCCGACATTCGCAGTTTTTAGCCCGCGAGTGTACCCCTACTATGTTACTTGCGCGGAGCGGCCCAGAGCAAAGCCCTGCAGCGAATGGCAATAACAGACCTCTTAAAGGCGTGTAGGGAGGTGTGAACCGTAATGCGTGGATATGAAGGAGAGTGAGAAAAGGAAGAAAGCTAGCTCTTCCACCACGTAACCGCGTGATTGGCCACCGCTTGCACGCCAGAGGTCAGGCGCTCAACCATGCTCACCAGGTGGTTTTCCAGGGGCAGCAACGTTGTCCACCAGCCGGCGCGAACTCCAAAATAGCGAACGGTAAGGAATATCCCGGCCGAGGCGGCTATTACGAGTAAAACGGCTCCCAGCCAGCGCAGGCGCATCTCCGCTGCTTCGCGCTTCTGGATTCTGGCCTTTCCCACATTGGAGGCGAATGCCATCCAGCTTCGGTCGTCGTCGAGAACCTGGCCAGAGGAGGCATAGGCGAGCACAAAGCGCTCTGTCCAGTCCCGCTCATCCAGCCCCAGCGCGCCAACGTATCCCCGTACAATGCCCTTGCTGAGGATGCCACCCGGTAGCTGGCGATACTTGTCCTCTTCCAGCGCCACGAGATGGCGTTGGCTAATCTTGGTAACTGCCGTTATATCTTCCAGCGCTACGCCCCGCGATAACCGCTCGGTGCGCAGGTCTTCTCCAAAGCTGCCCATAGGCATCCAGAAGGGGTCAAAGCCCCGGGGGATTTCCACAAATACGATAAACCGTGGGAACGCTCCCGTCAAAGTCAATCCTGTGAGTTTCGCCTTTATTTTCATATGCCTGTAGCAAATAACCATTGATGGCACAGGGTTTGAGCATATTTATGAACTATCTAATATCCCACAGGAGTGTGAGATGCCGCGACGGCGGGGGACCGGCACCATGGCGTTCGAGGCCCGCTCTGCAAGCGGAGCCTGTTACCCTAGTGGATGAGGGGGCCGTGCGCGAAGCACCTGCTTTCACGGCGCCATGCCCAACGCATGAACAAGCTCGTCTTCGCTAATCTGCTCCATCGCCCGCTGCGCTCCATCATCAGCGTGGCCGCCGTGGCCATTGAAGTCATCATGATCCTGTCCATCGTGGGCATCTTCATGGGCATGCTCGACGACCAGAAGCAACGCACCAACGGCATCGGCGCCGATGTGATGGTGCGCCCGTCCAACGCCAGTTACATGAATGGCGTTGGCGGAGCGCCCATGCCCATCAAGAACGCCATTGCGTTGCGGGCGCTGCCGCACGTCAAGGTGGTGTCGCCGGCCATTTACAGTCTTTCCACCTCGCCCACGGTGGAGGTCATCTACGGCATCGACTACCAGACCTTCGACGCGCTGCGCCCGTTTGTGTATCTTGCCGGCGGCCCGTTCCAGGGGCCGAATGACGTGATCGTGGATGATGTGTTTGCCCGCACCAACGGCGGCTACAAGGTCGGCGATACGATCAAGATTCTCAATCACCCATTCCGCATCTGCGGCATTGTGGAGCACGGCAAGGGCGGGCGCAAGCTGGTTCCGCTGGATACTCTTGGCGAGCTGATGGGTGCCGAGGGCAAGGCCTCGCTCTTTTACATCAAGTGTGACGATCCGGCGAACGCCAACGCCGTTATCACCGAAATCCACAATACGCGCGGCCTTGAGAACAATCTGGTGCAGTCGATGGAGGAGTGGCTCTCTGTGATGACTCCGGAAAAGCTGCCCGGCTTTAACCTTGCGCTGGATGTGGTTACGGGCATCGCGGTCATCGTGGGCTTTCTGGTCATCTTCCAGTCCATGTATACGGCAGTGCTGGAGCGCACGCGGGAGATTGGCATTCTCAAGTCGCTCGGAGCTTCAAAGCCGGCCATCGTCGGGGTTGTGGTGCGCGAAACGGCTGTGATGGCGGCTGCCGGAGTTCTGCTGGGCATTACCGGAACCTATGCCGTGCGTACGCTGCTGTTCCACATCTTCCCCACGCAGCACTTTGAAATTACTGCCGGCTGGATTGGGAGAGGCGCGATCATCGCATTTCTCGGCGCCATGTTCGGGTCGTTGTATCCGGCGTGGATTGCCGCCCGCAAGGATCCAATCGACGCACTGGCCTACGAGTAGCCGGCCTTCGCAATCGCCATCCGGGCGTTGCCGGACTCTTCTGGCAGTGTGCATGCGGACGCGGTGAGGCGATGCCATCCGTGCGGTGCTGAGGCAGGACTCTGAAGTGCCGTCGACCCGATGGGGAGGGGGATGCAGGGATTGAATGCAGAGCGCAAACGCTGGGCCTATGCCCTTTGGCTGATCTTCATCATCAGCTTTGCTGTTATGCATGCCCTGCACTTGCAGGCCGACTTTCCAAATCACTCCCCGTGGTTTAGCGACTGGGCCAAGTACACGGATGAGGGCTGGTATGGCAATGCAGCCATCCGCGCCCACCTCTTTGGCAAGTGGTATCTTCCGGGTGACTTTAACCCCGCGCCGGCTGTGCCGGTCTGGCCATTTCTGGAGTGGGTTGTCTTCTTTTTTACCGGCGTTTCCATTCAGGCGGCGCGCGGTCTGTCTACAGCGTTCTTTTTTGCCAACCTGCTGATGAGCTATCTGCTGCTGCGCACACGCGGACCGCGCTGGATGGCCCTGCTGGCCCTGACGCTGCTGGTGACCAGCCCGTTCCTATACTGTTTTACGCGGCTGGCCATACTGGAGCCGATGCTTACGGCGTTTCTGCTTGCGGCCCTGAACCTGGCTGTTCGCCTGCCGTCCAGCCATCGCCCGGTGTGGACCTCGGCGGTGATTGGCCTGATGTTCACCTTGATGGTGCTGACCAAAACCACCGCGGTCTTTCTGCTGCCGGGGCTGGGCTGGGCCATGCTGTTGCCGCTGTGGCGCGATCGCAAGCTGGCCGTGCGCTGTGCGCTGGCCGCAGGCGGATCGTTTGCCCTTAGCTTTGGCGCGTGGATGGCGCTTGTGCTCCGCCTTGGCCTGCTGGCGGACTACAAGTACCTCTTCTATATCAATGATTACGTAAAGCCCGACTCGGCTTTCTGGCCCATCCAGAGCTTCTGGTGGTCCTTTCATGGCGGGCTTTGGGTGGATCACATCCTGATTCCGCTCTCCGGGCTGGTGGTCGTGGCGACCCTGGTTGCATGGCGTCGTCCGTGGGCGCACAGGCTGTTGCTTGATCCGCTCTTCGGCGCTTCCGTGCTATCGGTTGTGGGCTACATCCTCTTCATGACCTACCAGGATCACCCGCAGCCACGCTACTTTGCCTTGGTGGCCTTCTTCAGCTTTTTCCTTGTGGCGCAGGGAGCCGCAGCACTGGTGGAAGAGGCGAATGCGCCGCGTCTTGTGGGACGGCTGGTGCTTGCACTTGCCGGTACGGCCGCGGTTCTGAACACTTTCTGGACGCTGAGCTATGTTCTGCACCCCGAATACAGTCTTGTGACCGCTGCGCGCCAGCTTACGGACTATATCGATCAGCATCCCAACGGCAACCGGATCCTGACGTCGATCAGCGGAGACGAAATTACGCTGATCACCCATCTGCCCAGCCTGTGCGACGACTTTGGCACGCAGGAACTGCCGGACAAGCTTGCTGTCTACAAGCCCGGCTGGTACGCCACCTGGAACGATCTGGACCCCGGCACCCTTGCCGACATCCATACCCACTTCTCGCTGGAGCAGGTGGCAAGCTTCCGCGCCCTGGACGATCCGGATAGAAATGTCCTTGTGCTCTTCAAGCTGCATCCGTTACCTGACGGCGCGCGCGACGAGTCCCAGGAGAATCTGCAGGTTGCACTGCCCGACGACAAAATCCTTATCCCGGTGGAGTGAGTCGCGCGAGACCGTGGCGCGCCGCTAGAACGGCATGCGGATCGTGCCGATAAAGGCATGGTTGTACTGGTTGTAGTGCGTCGTGGCAATCTGGAAGCCGGCGCCAGCGGCAAGCGCCACCCGGTGGTGAATGGGGAAGCGCCCGAAGATCACACCCGGCGTGACGAACGTCTGCTTCTTGCCGTCGTTTGTTCCGCCTTCCCAGAAGGTGGAGTTGATCTCAATCTCCGGCCAGAGCTGCTTGAGCGCGTGATATTGCAGGGTGTTGTTGGAGAGAATGGTGCGCCCCAGCTTTTGCACACTGTCCACGGGGAGCCCTCCGCCCAGCGTGGCCTGCACGTCCCACTTGCCCCATCCCTTGCCGGCTGCCAGAGTTGGCAGCACCACCGCACTGATGGAACCATTCTTGTGGGTGCCGGTTGGCACGGAGCCTCCCAGAAATGCTGTGACAATGGCCGCGCCATGCTGCTCATTGCGGGCAAAGAAACGGTACTTCATCAGGAAGGAGACATCGCCCCACCCGTCCGCCGCAGTCGGATTCTGGTGCAACAGATAGGGCGGCAGGTTCAGCAGCAACTCGGTGCGGCGGGTCGGGATCAGCTCCAGGCCCTTGCCGCCGTCCAGATTCGTGACGTTGCCGGTGGATGTTTCCTGGTGGAACGTGTCAAAGCGAAACTCCTGCTCCAGGCGCGGCGTCACCGTGGCTACCGGAGTCATCCAGTGCGGCTGTGCTGCCTGCGTGGCAGAGACGTTGCCGAGCCATCGGCCCACCCAGCTCTTTGCCTGCGGCGCAGGAGCGGTCTGGGCTGAAATCGGTGCGCTTGAGACGAAAAACAGGGGAAGGGGAAGCAGAAAAATTGCCAGTTGCAACGGAATCTCCTGAACATTTAAGAGCGAATTCAAGAGAATTATACAAATAGAATCGATAAAAATCAGTTAAAAGTAAGCATAATCAAGTGCGGCAGGCGTCCTGGCGGGTGAATCAGGTTCGGGCAATCATCACCTCTGTAGCCTTGATCAACGCCACTGCCTCCTCGCCCGGTTTCAGGTTCAGTTCGCGCACGGCGTCGGCGGTGATGATGGCGGTTACGCGCTGTCCACCGACGGAAAGCACCACTTTGGCCAGCAGTCCCTCCACTTTTACCTCGAGCACGGAGCCGTGCAACTGGTTGCGGCCGCTGATGCGCGGCGACGGTGCCGTTGCCGGTTCCGCGGGCAGAAACTCTTCCAGCGCCTTCAGCGGTATGCGGTGGTGTCCTCCGGGCGTCTTGACGGTCTGAATGCGTCCGGCCAGGATCCAGTGCTTGATGGCGGGATAACTGATGCCAAGCCGCTCGGCGGCCTGGCGGGGTGTCAGCAGTGCAGTTCCTTGCATGTGGGGTTGCGGATCTCCTCGCCAGTAACTCTAAATGGCTTTGCCCTGGAAGAACGGTAAATTTGCATATCCGGGCGGAATTGGAGCCTCTGGAACCCTGTGATTGCAATCACTCGACAGTGTCCGACTCGGGTGTTACATTTCCGGTGACTTTCCCCCCGGTTTCATCGGGTCGCGTATCTCGGGGTCATTTGCAATTTGGCTTCAAACTTTTCTCATTGGAGGACAAGTGACGGCACTGGGTTGGGTGTACTTTTTTCAGGGCGTGAGTGTGCTTTCGCTCCTGGTGGCCTGGCTTTTCACGCGCGATGTGCTCGGCTCTGACACGGGGAATGCTGCCATGCAGAACGTGGCGGCAACAATCAAGGAGAGAGCGGTGGCATTTCTCAGGCGTCCGTATAAGACCGTGGCAGCCATCCTGGGCCTGCTGCTTCCCACATTTGCCTATGCGCAGCCGGAACACTCGGGTGGAGGAGAAGCCAACCTGGTGCTGCCGGATCTGTCGACGGTCAGCTTTCTGGGTGTGAACGGACACGCCCTGCTGATGATCGGGTTGCTGTTCTGCGTCGGCGGCCTGTTGTTCGGCCTGGCGATCTATGTGCAGCTGAAGAACCTGCCGGTTCATCGCAGCATGCGCGACATCTCCGAGCTGATCTACGAGACGTGCAAAACCTACCTGGTGACACAGGGCAAGTTCATCCTGGTGCTCTGGGGCTTCATCGCGGTTATTATCGCGCTGTACTTCGGCTATCTGGCGCCGGTGCCGGGGAAATCGATTGCGGTTACGTTGCCGATCATCCTGCTGTTCAGCGTTGTCGGCATCTGCGGCAGCTACGGGGTGGCGTGGTTCGGAATTCGCGTGAATACATTTGCGAACTCGCGGACGGCATTTGCTGGATTGCGCGGAAAACCGTACCCGCTGTTTGCCATTCCGCTGAAGGCCGGCATGAGCATCGGCATGGCGCTTATCTCGGTTGAGCTGCTGATCATGCTGTTCATCCTTTTGTTCATTCCGCGCGAGTATGCGGGCCCATGCTTTATTGGCTTTGCCATTGGCGAATCGCTGGGCGCCGCGGCGCTGCGTATTGCCGGCGGCATTTTCACCAAGATTGCCGACATCGGTTCCGACCTGATGAAGATCGTCTTCAAGATCAAGGAAGACGATGCGCGCAACCCGGGCGTCATCGCCGACTGCACGGGCGACAACGCGGGCGACTCGGTTGGCCCCAGCGCCGACGGGTTTGAGACCTACGGCGTCACCGGCGTGGCCCTGATCACCTTCATCCTGCTGGCGGTCAAGAATCCCATGACGCAGGTGCAGCTGCTGGTTTGGATCTTCGTCATGCGCGTGGCTATGCTGCTCTCCAGCTCTGGCGCCTACTTTCTCAACGGCATCATCGCCCGAGCCAAATACAGTGACTCCGACGAGATGAGCTTTGAGGCGCCGTTGACCTCGCTGGTGTGGATTACGTCCATCCTTTCTATCGTGCTAACCTTCATCGTCTCGTACCTGATTATCCCCTCGCTCGGCGACGGAACGATCTGGTGGAAGCTGGCTTCCATCATCTCGTGCGGAACCCTGGCGGGTGCGATCATCCCCGAACTGGTCAAGGTCTTCACTTCAACGGACTCGAGTCACGTGAGAGAAGTGGTGACGTCGGCGAAAGAGGGTGGAGCCTCCCTGGGGATCCTGTCAGGATTTGTGGCCGGCAATTTTTCAGCCTACTGGCTGGGACTTTGCATGGTTGCGCTGATGGGCATGGGCTACTACTGGAGCACGGGCACATCCATGGCGGCGCTGATGCTTGCGCCGGCCGTCTTCGCGTTTGGCCTGGTGGCGTTTGGCTTCCTGGGTATGGGGCCGGTCACGATTGCCGTGGATTCTTACGGGCCGGTTACGGACAATGCGCAATCCGTCTACGAGCTGTCACTGATTGAAACTATCCCCGGCATCGAAGAGGAATTGAAGAAGGACTTCAACATCGACGTGAAGTTCGAACGCGCAAAGCACCTGCTGGAAGCCAATGACGGCGCCGGGAACACCTTCAAGGCTACGGCAAAGCCCGTGCTGATCGGCACTGCCGTGGTTGGCGCGACTACGATGATCTTCTCGATCATCATGGCGCTGACCGGCGGACTGAGCTATAACGTGCAGAACCTCTCTCTGCTGCACGCGCCCTTCATGCTCGGGTTGATTACCGGCGGTGCAATGATCTACTGGTTCACCGGCGCTTCCACGCAGGCGGTGACCACCGGGGCCTACCGCGCGGTTGAGTTCATCAAGGCCAACATCAAACTGGAAGGCGTAGAGAAGGCGTCGGTCAGTGACAGCAAGAAGGTGGTGGAGATCTGCACGCTCTATGCGCAGAAGGGCATGTTCAACATCTTTCTCGCCGTCTTCTTCGCGACGCTTGCGTTTGCGTTCTTTGAGCCGTTCTTCTTTATCGGCTACCTGATCTCGATTGCGGTGTTCGGCCTGTATCAGGCCATCTTCATGGCCAATGCCGGCGGCGCATGGGATAACGCGAAGAAAGTCGTCGAGGTGGATCTGAAACAGAAGGGAACGCCGCTGCATGACGCAACCGTGGTGGGAGATACAGTAGGCGATCCGTTCAAAGACACCTCGTCGGTGGCCATGAATCCGATCATCAAGTTCACCACGCTGTTCGGGTTGCTCGCTGTCGAGCTTGCAGTCACGCTCAGCTCCGGCAATCCGATGCTCGCGCACGCGTTGGCGGTGGCCTTCTTCCTTGTGTCGATCTTCTTTGTGCGGAAGTCGTTCTACGGCATGCGGATCGAGACCAAAGCCGGCAACTGATATTTCAACTCTGCCGTGACTGGCGGACAACGCAAAACCAAAGCGGCCCGGCGCGCAATGTGCCGGGCCACTTTGCCTTTGGACAAAAACAACAGGCGTCAGGGGTGCGACGCAGCAAAACTGGACAAGCTGTTACGCTGCTGCCCGTTCTCATCAAAATTCTCTGGGTCGAGCCAGGCTTCGAATGCTCGCTTACGGGCGGGCCACTCGTTGTCCAGCATGGAAAACCAGGCGGTATCGCGGTTGCGCCCCTTGACCACCATGTGCTGCCGGAAGACTCCCTCAAAGGTAAACCCGAGCCGTAATGCGGCCTGCCGGCTTGGGGCATTCTCTGCGTTGCACTTCCACTCATAGCGCCTGTAGCACAGGTCCTCAAAAACATGCATGGCCATCCGGAACATCGCCTCGGTGGCGGCCGTTGTGTGCTGCAAAGCTGGCGTGAGCAGGATATTGCCGACCTCAATCACCCCGTGCGCTGGCTCCATGCGCAGATAGCTTGCCCAGCCCGCCGCTTTTCCGGTGGCTTTCGGCACCAGGGCCAGGAAAACAGCGTCAGCAGCCGCCTGCTTGCCCGCAATGGCCACTCTCAGGGCATCCTCGTCCGCATACGGCCCGTCTGCCAGCCATTGCCACAGTGCGTCGTGGCCACTTACCGCCTCCCAGAGCGCCGGGGCGTGGCGCGTGGCATCCAGGGGCTCCAGGGTGACTGTGCGCCCTTCCAGCGTCACTGGTCGCGGCTTCAGGGCGGGGCGCCAGTCCGGCAAATCTGCTGCGTTCTTGTCCATGGTCTCAGCGTAGCAGTCCACTTTCATCCCGCCGAGGAGGAACGTGTGCCCTGGGATCAGTGCAATGTCATGATTTCGCACAGTTTCGGCCCGGTTTTACACCGGCATCCGGCCTTGTGCCTGCCTGATGGGAGGCCTACTCTAAGGGGTAGGACATCCCATCATGTGCGAACGCCGCATCTGCACTGCATTTGCTGCATTTGCGCCTGCCGGAACCCGCTGCCGGCAAGGGTGTTTGCGCTTTCCACAGGCAAATGGCTGGAATTGGGGAGGCAACTCCCAAAATGCGAACAAAATACAATATCTTGTGGTTTGCAGTTGACTTGTACTATAGACAGCGCTATTTTTTCATCTGCGGCTGTAAACGGGCTGTCACAAAAGATCGCTGAACCTTCCGTCCGCAGACCGCCAACGATAGGGAATTGCGCTGCCTTTCCGGCTCCGATTCCGTCCACTGGAACAGATCCACGTCACCCGCTCCAGGCTGAACCGCGCCGGACCAGGGTTTGGCATTCACAAAGTTGCCCAGGGAGAACAACATGATGAACGAGGCCAATCTTCAAACTTCTGCTCCGTCTGCGCAGTCGCCCTATAACCAAGGGGGACTGACCTTTGCCCGGCGTTTTTCGAATGAGGGGATATCCCCCTACGACGAAGTCCAATGGGAGCGCCGCACTGCATCCATTACGGACAGCAAGGGCAACACGATCTTTGAGCAGAAAGAGGTTGAGGTGCCGATCGACTGGTCGATGACGGCAACCAACATTGTGGCCTCAAAGTACCTGCACGGGCAGCTCGGCACCCCGGAGCGTGAGACCGGCGTGGGGCAGCTTGTTGCCCGCGTGGCGGAGACGATCCGGGACTGGGGTATCGCCGGTGGCTACTTTGCCACGTCCCACGACGCGGCTGTCTTTCATGACGAGCTGACCCACATGCTGCTCACGCAGAAGGTGGCCTTCAACTCGCCGGTCTGGTTCAACGTGGGCTGCGACCGGCTGGAGCCCAAGGCCGACGGCCAGAGCTGGCACTGGGACCCGGCTACCGGCGGTGTGGTGTTCGCGGCAACCGGCTATCGCAATCCGCAGTGCTCGGCCTGCTTCATCAACTCCGTGGATGACTCGCTTGACTCGATTCTGACGCTGGCCAAGACGGAGGGCATGCTCTTCAAGTGGGGCTCGGGCACCGGCACAAATCTTTCCTCGATTCGCGGTTCGATGGAGCTGCTCTCCGGCGGTGGCCAGGCCTCCGGCCCGCTCAGCTTCATGCGCGGTTTTGACGCGTTTGCGGGCGTTATCAAGTCCGGCGGCAAGACGCGCCGCGCCGCCAAGATGGTCATCCTCAACGTGGACCATCCGGACGTCATGGACTTTATTGAGTGCAAGGCCAAGGAGGAAGCCAAGGCTTTCACGCTCATCAAGGCCGGCTATGACGGCTCGGGCCCGGACTCCGAGGCCTACTCGTCCATCTTCTTCCAGAACGCCAACAACTCCGTGCGCGTGAGCGACGAGTTCATGCGTGCCTATGAAGCGGATGGCAACTTTACCACCTACACGGTCAAGGATCATAAGCCGGTGAAGACCTACAAGGCGCGCGAGATCATGCGCAAGATCGCTGAGGCCACATGGCTTTGCGGCGATCCCGGCCTGCAGTTCGATACCACGATCAACAGGTGGCACACCAGCAAGAACACGGCGCGCATCAACGCATCGAATCCCTGCTCGGAGTACATGTTCCTCGACAACTCCGCCTGCAACCTGGCCAGCTTTAATCTGCTCAAGTTTGTTACGCCAGCTGGCGGCTTCGATATTCCGGCGTATCGTCATGCCATCTCCGTGGTCATTACGGCCATGGAAATCCTGGTGGATAACTCCGGCTATCCCACGGAGTCGATTGCGAAGAACTCGCATGACTATCGGCCGCTCGGCCTGGGCTATGCCAACCTTGGCGCGCTGCTCATGGCCTTTGGCCTGCCGTATGACTCGGCGGCAGGTCGCGATCTGGCAGCGGCTCTCACGGCGATCATGTGCGGCCAGGCGTATCTGCAGTCCGCGATTGTCGCCGCCACCTGCCCGCCCATTCCGTCGGCCACGCCGCTCACGGCCAGCGTGGAGCGTCAGGGAGGCGCCTGCCCCGGCTTCTATGTAAACCGGGAGCCATTCCTCGACGTCATTCGCATGCACCGCGCAGAGGTCAACAACATTGGCAAGTCGCGTCGCAGCAGCGAGCCCTTCATCGTGCCGCAGCTGGATTCCCTGATTGAGGCCAGCCGCGAGTGCTGGGATATGGCGCTGCTCTACGGCGAGCGCTTTGGCTATCGCAACTCGCAGACCACCGTGCTGGCACCCACCGGCACCATCGGCTTCATGATGGATTGCGACACGACGGGCATTGAGCCGGATCTGGCTCTGGTGAAATACAAGAAGCTCGTCGGCGGCGGCATGATCAAGATTGTCAACAATACCGTACCTGCGGCCTTGTTCAAGCTTGGCTACAGCGACGACCAGGTGAACGCCATCGTCAGCTATATCGATGCGACCGGCACCATCGAGGGCGCCCCTGGCATCAAGCCGGAGCACCTCGCGGTCTTCGATTGCAGCTTCAAGCCGGCCAAGGGCACGCGGTCCATCCATTACATGGGGCATATCAAGATGATGTCCGCCACGCAGCCGTTCCTTTCCGGCGCTATCTCCAAGACCGTGAACCTGCCGCATGAGGCAACGGTGGAGGATGTGGCGGAGGCGTATGCGGAGAGCTGGCGCCAGGGCATCAAGGCAGTCGCCATCTATCGCGATGGATCCAAGGGCACGCAGCCGCTGAATACCAGCCTTGAGACCCAACACGAACCGTCGGCGCTCGATGTAGCCGGCAGCCGCATCCTGACGCAGTTGGCGGCTGGTCAGCCCGCTGCGGAAGCAGATGTGAAGACGCTCGAGGCCAAGGTCAGTGAAAAGATCGAGGTCACGGCGAAGCAGGTGGTGGCCGCCGCCGCAGCATTCCAGAGGGCCATGGATGAGATTGCCAAGGCCGCTGCGGTTCCGGTGATTACGGCGACTCCGGGCTATGAGCCTGCCCGGCCCGCGCCTCGCATCGAAGAGCAGGATCTGAATGCGCCACCGCGCGCCGTGCGCCATCGGTTGCCGGAGGAGCGGGCATCGGTCACGCATAAGTTCTCCATTGCGGGCCACGAGGGCTACATTACGGTAGGCCTGTACCCAACCGGCCAGCCGGGTGAAATCTTCATCAAGATGGCCAAGGAGGGGTCTACGGTCTCCGGCCTGATGGATGCCTTTGCGACTTCCATCTCGCTTGCCCTGCAGCACGGTGTGCCGCTTCGCGTTCTATGCGAGAAGTTTGCGCACACGCGCTTTGAGCCTTCCGGCTGGACCGGCAATGAGCAGATCGGCTACGCCAAGAGCCTGATGGATTACATCTTCCGCTGGCTCAACCTGCGCTTCCTGTCTGGCACTCAGCTCTCGCTCTTCGCCGGACTTGCGCCGCAGGCACCGCAGTTGCCGGCCGCACCAACGCTGCTCTCTGAGGCGGAAGCGCACGAGGAATCCGTCTCGCAAAGCCACCTGGCGCGACTGGCCGAAGAGGTTGCCAAACGGCTCAACCAAGTGAGCGGTCAGCCCACTGGCATGGGCACCACGTCGGCACCGGCTGGCGGCATAGCTCCGGAAGTGCACGCGACTTCCGCGCCAGAGCCTAGTCCTACTCATGGACCTTCGCTGCAGGATAGAGGCCTTTATCATGCGGCAGACGCCATGCGCGACCTGTATGACATGGGCGATGCGCCAAGTTGCGGCACCTGCGGAGCCATCATGGTGCGAAACGGTAGTTGCTACCGCTGCATGAGCTGCGGCTCCACTTCTGGATGCAGTTAAGACGAAGCTTCCGGTTTAGAGTCCCCGATAGGGGATCGGTAAACCCCTCGCCTTTAGGCGACGGATAGGGCTAGGCTTGGAAGGATGGAAGACTACAAGCGTGGCAGCCACACGGTGTGGGACTGCAAGTATCACTTGGTA
>JAJXWS010000084.1 GCA_021781495.1 Acidobacteriota bacterium
GCCATAGTGCCCCCTGTGTGTCTGCTTTTGTGTTGCTGAAATCGTGCGCGCGGTGTGCGCAGACGCATTATCGCCTACCTGCGCGGTGAATCCAAAAGCGGGCGTGTGCAGGTTGGTTCGCGCCCGCAAGGATGAGTCGAGCTGCGCGGCTACCAGTCGGTGAGTGTGCCGTCCAGCTTGCGGTTGATGGGCAGATACGCGCGCTGGTAGGGGTACTTTGCCGCCAGGGCCTCGTCGAGATCGACGCCGAGGCCGGGTGCATCGCCGGGGTACATGAATCCGTCGCGGAAGGAGTACTGGTGCGGGAAGACGGCGTCGGTCTCGTCGGTGTGCGGCATGTGCTCCTGGATGCCGAAGTTGTGGATTGCGGTATCGAAGTGCAGGGCCGCGGCCATGCAGACGGGCGACAGGTCGGTGGCTCCGTGGAAGCCGGTGCGGACGTGATAGAGCGCGGCGAAGTCGGCCACTTTCTTCATGTGCGTGATGCCGCCGGCGTGCACGAGGGTCATGCGGAGGTAGTCAATCCACTGGTTGCGGATGAGATCGTGCGCGTCCCAGATGGAGTTGAAGACCTCGCCGACAGCGATGGGCGTGGTGGTGTGCTGGCGGATGAGCCGGAACCCCTCCTGTAACTCGGCGGGCGTGGGGTCTTCGATCCAGAAGAGATGGAAGGGCTCAAGTTCTTTGCCGAGACGGCCGGCCTCAATGGGCGTGAGGCGGTGGTGGCAGTCGTGGAGGAGATGAAGCTCGTCGCCGAAGGCATCGCGCACGCGGGAAAAGAGCTTGGGCACGTGGCGCAGATACGGCTCCGTGGCCCACTCGTACTCGGTGGGCAGGCCGCGCTCGGCGGGCTCGTAGCGGCCGGGGCTCTTGGCGACGCCATAGGTGGAGGCAAGGCCAGCGATGCCGCTTTGCACGCGAATGGCCCGGTAGCCCATCTCCTTGTGGCGGGCGACGTCTTCGAGGGCGTGATCGATGTCTTTGCCGTTGGCGTGCGCATAGACGAGGACGCCATCGCGGCTTTTGCCGCCGAGAAGGTTGTAGACGGGGGTATTGAGCGCCTTGCCCTTGATGTCCCACAGGGCGATGTCGACGGCGGCGATGGCGGCCATGGTGACGGGGCCGCGACGCCAGTAGGGACCGCGATAGAGATACTGCCAGATGTCCTCGGTCTGGAAGGGATCGCGGCCGAGGATGCAGGGGATGACGTGATCGGTGAGATAGCTGGCGACGGCGAGCTCGCGACCGTTGAGGGTGCCGTCTCCGAGGCCGTAGATGCCTTCGTCTGTCTCGATTTTGAGGGTGACGAAGTTGCGGCCCGGCGAGGTGATGTTCACATACGCATTGGTGATCTTCATGACGCTTGCTCGTGGTTGGAGTGGGGGCTACTGGTTGACTCCGCTGGCAAGGAAGCCGCCATCGACGGCGATGGTTTCACCGGTGATGAAGGATGCGGCCTGGGAGGCGAGGAATACGGCGGTGCCGGCGAGCTCGTCGGCCTGGCCGAAGCGGCGCATGGGCGTGCGCAGCAGGAGTTCCTCGCCGCGGGGCGTGCCCTGAATGAGAGATGCGTTGAGCGGTGTGGGAAAGACGCCGGGGGCGATGGCATTGACGTTGACGCCGGTCTGCGCCAGCTCAATGGCGAGCGAGCGCGTGAGCGATACGACGGCGGCCTTGCTGGCGGAGTAGGCCGCGACACGATAGAAGGCGACGAAGGACGAGAGCGAGGCGATGTTGATGATGCGTCCGTAACCGGCGCTGACCATGGTGGGAGCAAAGACCTGGCAGGCGCGGAGGGTGCCGTTGAGGTTGGTGTCGAGGACGCGCATCCAGTCGGATTCATCGACCTGAAGCGTTGGCGCCTTGTGGGTGACGCCGGCCGCATTGACGAGGATATCGACTTTGCCGAAGGCGCGGAGGACGGCGCTGTGCAGTGCCTGCAGCGTGGAGCGGTCCTGTACGTCGCTGGTGACGCGCAGAGAACGGCGGCCGAGCGACTCGATGGCGGCGGCGACCTCCTCCACCTGCTGCAACCGGCGCGAGGTGGCGACGACATCGGCTCCGGCTTTGGCCAGGCCCATGGCGATTGCCTGTCCCAGTCCCGTGGTGCCTCCGGTGACGACGGCTACGCGGCCGGTTAAATCAAATGGGTTCTCGCTCACGGTGATTGACCTCTTATTACAAGCGCCTGCGCGATGCGGGGCAGGCGGGTTTCCAGTGCGGTATTCGGCCAGCTTTCTGCAACCCTTGAAATCTATCATGTAAGGCAATTCCTTCCGCAGGGGCGGCGCGGGACGGAGCACGGGCGGCATGCGGTAGAGTGTGAAGGAAGGAAAAATGATGTCTGAACAGATTCGACAAGCGATTGAAGAGGCAGGACTGATTCCGGTGCTGCGCGCTCGGTCCACGGCGCAGGCGCACGCGCTGGTGAGGGCCATGATTGCCGGCGGGGTGACGGTGGTAGAGGTCACGATGACGGTTCCGGGAGCAGTGGACCTGCTGCGGGAGTTGAGGCACGAATATGCCGGACAGTTGCTGCTTGGGTCAGGCACGGTAACCACGGCCGCGGAGGCCCAGGCCACGATCGAAGCCGGCGCGGAGTTTGTCATCAGCCCGAGCTTTCATCCGGACGTGGTGGAGCGGACGCTGGAGATGGGCAAGCTGTCGATTCCGGGAGCATTGACGCCGACCGAGGTGATTACGGCGTGGCGCGCGGGCGCGGACTACGTGAAGATCTTTCCCTGCTCGGCGATGGGCGGGGCGAGCTACCTGAAGGCATTGCTGGCGCCGTTTCCGCATCTGAAGCTGATTCCCACGGGGGGCGTGACGGTGCAGACGGCGGAGAGCTTTTTGCGGGCCGGGGCGCGGGCTCTGGGCGTGGGCAGCGACCTTGTGAATCTTGCCGCCATCGATGCCGGCAAGCCGGAGACGATTACGGAGACGGCGCGGGCTTATCTGCAGGTGCTGGCGCGGGTGCGAGCCGAGATGCAGGCCGACTGAGGGCGAGCCGCCCGGCACGGAAAGACCATGACGACACTCCGAATCGCAATTCGCAACTACGCAGATTTTGTTCATGCCATGGAGGAAGAGGCGCTGCTGTTTGAGGCGGCGCATCCGGGCGTGCGCGTGGAGCTTGTCCGGACGGGAATCCACGATCTGTATGCGTCGGCGATTGCAGGTGGCGGATTGCGCGACGGCAGCGTTGACCTGGCTCTGCTGGTAATTGACTGGCTAGCGGAGGGGTTGGAGAAGAACGCTCTGGAGGATCTGGCGCCGTGGATGAAGCGCGCACCGATTGCGGACTGGCCGGAGGGTTGGGCGCAGTCACTGGTGAAGCCGGTGACGTTTGGAGAGAAGTTGACTTCCCTGCCCTGGCATGACGGGCCGGAGTGCCTGGTGTATCGCAGCGATCTGTTTGCAGATGCGGGCAGGCGCGAGGCCTTTCAGCGGCAGTTTAGACGCGAGCTGGCTCCGCCGAAGACCTGGCAGGAGTTTGAAGAGACGGCGCGCTTTTTTACGGATGCGCGCAGCGGGCTTTACGGCACGGTGTTCGCTGCGTTTCCGGATGGGCACAACACGCTGTATGACTTTGCCATTCAACTGTGGAGCCGGGGCGGCGAGCTGCTGGATGCCGAGGGCAGGCCGCAACTGGCGACGCCGCAGGCGATGGCGGCGCTGGAGTTTTATCGCAGCATGGTGCGCGATGCAGGGGTGTGCCATCCGTGGTCGCCGCAACTGGACTCGACGCAGTCAGGGGATCTGTTTCTGGACGGCGAAGTGGCGATGATGGCGAACTGGTTTGGTTTCGCGGCACGATCGGGTCGCGCGGATTCGCCGCTGAAGGGCAAGGTGGCGATTGCGCCGATTCCGGCGGAGCCGGGTTGCGAGGCGATTTCGCTTTCGGTGTTCTGGGCGCTGGCGATGGGCGCGGGCTCGCGCAACAAGGAGCTTGCGTGGGAGTTTCTGAGGTTTGTGGCGACGCCGGAGCGCGACCTGGGCATTACGCGGCACGGCACGGTGGGCGTGCGGCTATCGACGTGGCGCAACCCGGAGCTGCAGGCGGAGATTCCGGTGTATCGGGAGATTGAGGCGATCTCGCTTGGGGCGCGGCAACTGCCGAAGGGGCCGCACATGGCGGAGTTTGCCTCGATTGTGGATGCGGTGATGACACGCGCGGTGACCACGGATGAGGCGAGCGGGGCTATTCTTAGAGCGGCGCAAAACGAGATTGAGAGAAAGGGATTGCGATTCCGATGAGCAAAAAGGAGAAGCAGGCGGAGGCGAAGACGGAGACGGTGCAACCGTTCCGGCTGGATGGGCGGCATGCGCTGGTAACAGGCGGGGCAAGCGGCATTGGCGAGGCCACGGTGCGGGAATTGGTGCGGGCCGGAGCCTTTGTGTGGGTGGCGGACATCAACGTTCCGGCGGCAGAGAAGCTGGCGGCCGAGATTGGCTCAGCGCAGGCGCTGCACCTGGATGTGACGAGCCGCGAGTCGATTACCACGGCTGTCTCGCACCTGACGCGGCTGGACATCCTAGTGAACAACGCGGGGATTGGCCACGTGGGATCGATTGAAGCAACGGAGCCGGATGACTTTGACCGGCTGATGAATGTGAATGTGCGCTCGGTGTACCTGGTGACGCGCGGCTTTATGCCGCTGCTGCTGGGCGCGGAGAAGAATACGGGCAGGACAGGCACGATTGTGAATATCGGCTCGGTGGCAGGACAGGTGGGCATCAAGCAGCGGTTTGCCTACTGCACGACCAAGGGCGCGGTGCTGGCCATGACACGGCAACTGGCGGTGGAGTATGCCAAGACGCTGCGCGTGAATGCGATTTGTCCGGGCACGGTGGAGACTCCGTTTGTGGAGGGGTATCTGGAGAAGTTCCACAAGCACAACAAGGAAGAGGTTCGCGCGGAGCTACGCGCGCGGCAGCCAATCGGACGGCTAGGCCGGCCGGAGGAGGTAGCGTCGATGGTGCGCTATCTGGCCTCAGACGAGGCGGCGTTCATCACCGGATCGCTGTTTGCGATTGACGGCGGCTGGACGGCTGCGTAGAGACGGCTTTTGGCATTTTTGCACTGAAAGAGATTTGCCCCGGAGGGTCGAATGAAGCTTGTATCCTTTTCTGCCGCGGATGGCCGTCTGCGCCCCGGCGCGCTGCTGCCGGATAACCGCGTTGTTGACCTGAGCGCAGCGGGCTATGCCGATACGCTGGCGGTGATCGCCGCCGGCGTGACGGCGGCGCCGGGTGGCCCGGTGCTGGGCGCCGACGCGGTGCGCATCCATGCGCCGATTGCGAACCCGCCACGGGTGTTTGCCATTGGACTGAACTATCGCGACCACGCGATTGAGTCCGGGATGGCGCTTCCCACGGTGCCGGTGGTGTTCTTCAAGCTGACACCGGCGATTATCGGACCGGGCGACGCGATTGTGCTGCCGAAGAACTCGAACGAGCCGGACTATGAGGCGGAGTTTGCTTTTGTTATAGGCAAGGGCGGGTATCGCATTCCGGGGGCGGCGTGGCGCGAGCACGTGTACGGCTATACGATTGTGAATGACGTGAGCGCGCGCGACGTGCAACTGGCGACCTCGCAGTGGACGCTGGGCAAGAGCTTTCCGACGTTCTGCCCGATGGGCCCGGCGATTGTGACGGCGGATGAGATCGGCGATCCGCACGCGCTGGCGATCGGGCTGACGATTGACGGCGTGGCGCATCAGAACTCGAATACGCGCGAGCTGATCTTCAAGATTCCCGACCTGGTGGAGTACATCTCTTCAATTACGCCGCTGCTGCCGGGCGACGTGATTTCGACGGGAACGCCGTATGGCGTGGGCCTGGGACGGAATCCGAAGCGCTGGCTGAAGCCGGGCGAGACGGTGACGATTACGGTGGAAGGGCTGGGCGCGCTGACGAATCCGGTGGTGGCTGAGTAGGCCGCGCAGCGCGGCGACACAATCACGGAAGGACTGGCGGGGACGCGTAGGGATGCGTCCCCGCTGTTGTTTTAGTTGGCGGCCTCGGCGGGCTGGTGCTCGCCGCCGAACCAGGCGTAGAGGGCGACTCCGGCAAAGCAGAGGATGGGAACGAAGTAGGCGATTTCGATGCCGTGGGCGTCGGCGAGGATGCCCATGACCTTGGTAAGCGCGGCTCCGCCGAGGATGGCCATGACGAGGAGCGAGCCGGCGGTCTTAGTCTTGTCGCCCATACCCTTGAGGCCAAGCGCGAAGATGGTGGGGAACATGATGGACATGAAGAGGCTGGTGGTGAGCAGGCAGATGGTTCCGAACCAGCCCGGACGCGCAACCGCGATGAGGCCGAGCACGACGTTGATGACGGCATAGACGCCAAGCATGGTGCGAGCGCGGAAGTGGCGCATGAGCCAGGCAGAGCTGAAGCGGCCCACGGCAAAGGCGGCCAGCGTGCCGGTGAGCATGTATCCGGCGGCCTTGTCGCCGATGCCGGTGGCGGACTCGACGTAGGGGATGAAGTAGCTCCAGGTGCCGACCTGCGCGCCGACGTAAAGAAACTGGGCGAGGATGGCGAGGATAAAGTGGCGCTGGAAGAGGCTGACGTGCCGCGCGGGGCCTGCGTCTTCGCGGGAGACGTCTTCTGCACCGACGGCAGGAAACCTGGTGAAGAGGACGAGCAGGGCCCAGAAGAGCGCGATGGAGCCGAGAACGAGATAGGGAGCGACGACGCGCAGCGTCTCCGAGTGCAGATAGGCCTGATAGGTTCCGGCGGCCTGCATGGCGGCAACCTGCGCGTCGGTGAGCTTGACTCCGCTGAAGATGAAGACGGTGCCGATGAGCCCGGCGGTGATGGAGCCGAGCGGGTTGAAGGCCTGGGAGAGATTGAGGCGTCGCTCACTGGAGGCGGTGGGCCCGATCTGCGCGATGAAGGGATTGGAGGCCGTCTCAAGGAAGGACAGGCCGCTGGCGATGACGAACTGAGCGACGAGGAAGAAGCCGTAGAGGCCGGCCTGCGCGGCGGGATAGAACATCCAGCAGCCGGTGCCGAGAAGAACCAGGCCGGTGATGATGCCGAACTTGTAGCCGAACTTGTGCATCAACTGCCCGGCGGGAATGGCGAGCAGAAAGTAGCCGAGGTAGAACCATATCTGCACGCCGGCGGCGCTGGAGCGGTTGATGTTGAACGACTTCATGAACTGGCGGATGAGGATGTCATTGAGGTTGTTGGGGATGGCCCAAAGAAAGAAGAGCGCCGTGACGACAAGGAAGGGCATGAGGCGTCCGGCGGGGATGAGCGGCGCATCGCTGTCCTGCCCGAGCCGGGAACTCTTTTGTGTTTCGATGGAACCGGTAGAAAAGCCCAATGTGATCTCAACCTCCGGAATGTGGTGCGGCCAACGAGCAGCCTATGCAATTTATGCCGCTGAGTGATTCAACCTGTTCTACCCAATTCACACTAGAGATGGCAACCGGTGGAGGTTTGAGGAACGGCGCGGATGCGGGATAATGCGTAGTGACCATGGAACTCACTGGACTTTCCTTCCTCGGGACTCGTCGCGGCTCTGGCGATGGAGCAGGCTTTCAGGCTTTCAATCCGCAGACGGGCGAGGCACTGCCGCCTGTGTACCACGCGGCAAGCGCCGCGGAGGTGGATGCGGCGGTGCAACTGGCGGCGGAGGCGTTTGCCAGCTATTCGCAGACGAGCGGCAGGGCGCGGGCGGCGTTTTTGCGGCGCGCGGCGGATGGATTTGAGGCACACAAGCAGGCCTTGGCGGAGCGCGCGCACCTGGAGACAGCACTGCCGATGCCGCGCTTGCTGGGCGAGGTGGGCCGCACGGCGGGACAATTGAGGATGTTTGCCGGCGTGGTGGAGGAAGGCTCGTGGGTGCAGGCGCGGATTGATCCGGCGCTGCCGGACCGCCAGCCGATGCCGCGTCCGGATCTGCGCTCGATGCTGCGGGCGCTGGGACCGGTGGTGGTGTTTGGCGCGAGCAACTTTCCGCTGGCGTTCTCTGTGGCGGGCGGCGATACGGCGTCGGCGCTAGCGGCGGGATGCCCGGTGGTAGTGAAGGCGCATCCGGCGCATCCGGGGACGAGCGAGATGGCGGCCATGATTTTGTCCGAGGCGGTGGCAGCGGAGGGGCTGCATCCGGGTGTCTTCACGATGGTGTTTGATGCGGGCATTGAGGCAGGAGCAGCGCTGGTGCGGCATCCGCTGACGCGGGCGGTGGCGTTTACGGGATCGCTGCGCGCGGGACGGGCACTGATGGATTTGGCCGCGGCGAGGCCGGATCCGATTCCCTGCTTTACGGAGATGTCGAGCGGGAACCCGGTGTTTGTGCTGCCGGGCGCGCTGCGCAAGGGACCGGCTGCGCTGGCGGCGACGGTGTTTGGGTCGTTCACGCTGGGCGCGGGGCAGTTCTGCACCAAGCCGGGGATTGTGCTGGTGCCGGAAGCGCCGGAGGGACAGGCATTCCTGGACGAGCTGAAGGCACTGGTGGAGAAGGCGTCTCCGTTTACGCTGCTGACGCCGGGGATTGCGCGGGAGTATGGACGCGCGACGGAGGTGCGGGCTGCGGAGAATCCGGCGGCGGCGCAGGCGGCTTTGCCGGAGGACGCGATGGGCTGCATGGCCGGGGCGAAGCTGTTTACGGTGGGCCTGGATGAATTTTTGGGCAGGCCGGCGCTGGCGGAGGAGATTTTTGGGCCGGATACGCTGCTGGTGCATTGCAACCGGACCGAAGACTATGTGCGCGCGGCACGGGCACTGGAAGGCCATCTGACGGCCACATTGCTGGGCGACGAGAATGACCTGGCGGCAAATGCGGAGCTGATCAAGGTGCTGGAGCAGAAGGCGGGACGGCTGATCTTTAACGCCATGCCGACAGGCGTGGAGGTGACGCACGCGATGGTGCACGGCGGGCCGTATCCGGCGACGAGCGACCCACGGTTCACGTCGGTGGGGTCGCTGGCGATCTACCGATTTGCGCGGCCGGTGTGCTTTCAGGGATTTCCTGAGGCGACGCTGCCACCGGAGTTACAGGACGCGAATCCGCTGGGGATTCGGCGGCTGCGGGACGGGAAACCGGAAACTCATTGATTAAAAACGACTTAATTGATTCGTTCGGAACTGTTTCACAGAACCGCATAATTTTTCGCACGATTTCTGTGGAAAACAAAAATATTCAGGGGGGGGGTGGGGGGTACCCCCCTGGCTGGCAGCTTTTCGTCCCTTGCTGCTGGCTTTGGTTCGGCAATACTTCAAGGGTAGCGAATGGCGCGGAAATACTTCGCACATTTTGCAGAAAGAATTTTCGCTTTGTTTTCATGGGGTTGCGAGAATTGTGCGGGCGGGATGGATTGACGGGTTTGATCGCCCTCCGCGACTGATCCCCGTACCCGTAACACCCATGGCCGGGAGAGATACTGCCGGAGGGCGGGAGGCTTTGGCGGAGTGCCAATCAGGTCTGCATCTGCGCGATTGCGGGAAGAGGGCGTGGTCCTGCTGCGCGGCGGCTTTGCGCGGGCGGTGCTGGCTGGGTTGCGAGAGGCTGCGGTCCGGTGCTTTGACGCGATCGACGCGGGGATTTCCCTTCCCGAGCGATACCGGTTCACCCCGACATCGCACTCCGTACAGCTGACGGCGCTTTTGGATTTCGGTTGCGCCTCAGAGAGCGAGTTGCTGGCTCCGCTGGCCGCGGCGGAGCTGGAACCGATATTTTGTGAGGCACTGCGGGGGCCGTGGCGATGCCCACTGGAGCACGCGTGGGTGCGGAAGAAGTTTGGCACGGGCCCGAGGGCCGGCTCGGCACAGAACGTGCAGAACTGGCATCAGGATGGGGCTTTGGGCGCTCGCTTTCCGCTGAAGCCGGGACCGGCGATTCCGATGACCGAGTTGCTGACATGCTGGATTCCGCTGCATGATTGCGGCATTGACTCGCCGGGGCTGGAGTTTGTCCGGCAGCGGCAGCCGGGCTTGCTTCACTTCTCCGAGCTGGACGATATGGAACTGCGCGGGCGGTTTGGGGCAGATGCATTCTGGGCTCCGACGATGGAGCTGGGGGACGGCCTGCTCTTTCTGGGCGATGCCCTGCACCGGACGCATGTGCAGGCTGGGATGGAGCAGGACCGGATCAGCGTGGAGTATCGGGTCTTTCCGCAGGAGGGCGGTACTCCGCTGCCGGACTGAATGCTGCGTTGCCTCACCCTGTTCTTGCTGTGGCTGGGATGTATGGGCTAAAGCCCGGACCCTTTGCAGCTATGCTCTGCACTCTTCTGCTGACGACGGGGTTGTCACAGACAGGCGTGATTTCAGGCACAGACCCAAAACCCGTTTCAGGTTAAATACCTGCAGTCGCGGACGCCGCTCTTGTGGCGTGAGTGAAGCTCACTGCCAGAAAAGAGCGGCTATCCGCACATATCCGGGGCTCGGCAACACATTCCGTTTACCCGCGACGAGTGCAAGAAGTGAAGCATGCCCCCCTGCTGTTCTTCCACACTCGGCAAATCTCACACTCCATACCTCGGTCGGTGACCCGGAGAGAGAGCCTGATGCAGTTGACCCCTCCAGCCAGAAGCAGCTTTCACTTGATGCAGATCCGTTGAGAAGAGTGCACGTCTGACAGGGCCACGCGAGTTGGCAACCTTGCAGCAAGGAGAACAGCAATGAAGATTCATCGCTACGTTGCTTTCGGGTTGGCATGTCTCGGCCTGGCATTGTGTCATGGCTCAACGCTGGGCAGGGCCGAGAATCGCGCTACCGCTACGGCAACCGATCCACTGGGCAACTCCAATCGGCTTCCCGCCGCGCTTGAGCAGATGGTCGGAGAGTTCCGCGCCAACCTTGAGACAAACGGTTTCGCCGTTGCGCGCGGGTGCTGGACGCTGTGGGGCGTGGACGACTGCAAATTTCCAATCCAGACCATCGGCTATTGCTATGGCAACAATCCGGCGGCTCCGTACGTACTGGCAATCGTGCCACCGTGGAAGGACGAGTACGTAGACCAGAAGTTCCATCACATCCTTACCGAGGCGCAGCGAAACATGTCTGCGACATACAGGCTGGACCCGCGGGAGGCGCTGGTTATTGTGGCGCAGCTTCCTCCGGCGGCACGCTATTTCGGGATTGGATCGAACGTCTTTACGCGGGAGGCTGCCTTCAACGCGAGTGATCCGATCTACCCAAAGGTCGCGGCTGATCCGCTGCTGCAGAGCATTTTGTTTGGCGTCTCGCCTGATCCGTCGCGGAGGATGATGCTGTCGAGCATCGGGAACAGCACAAACAACGTCGTCATCGAGCAGCAGACCGGGCAGGATCCGTGGAACAGGCCCGCCTACTTTGTGATCGCATCCGACTCGGGCATGGCGGCGAAGATGACCGACGCGCTGGTGAGCGCGGGCGCTTCCGCGTCCGATATTTTCACGGAGCCTGTCGCGCCTGAGTTAGTCAAGGTGGGACTCGGCCGGTCGGCGGACGATCTGATCACTTACATCCGATACTCCATGCCAACGGACCAAACAGCCGGTGATCAATGGCGGAGCGAACTTCCTCTGACGATCTTGCGTGTGCGTGACATGAGTTCGCGGCCGTACGACAATCCGTTTCCGGTGGTGACGTATGAGCCACGCTCGGCGAACTTTGATGAAACCACGTTGACCGATGATCTTGCGGCACTTGTGAATGCCGTCCGCGCGCGCTGGGCACAACCGCAGGCGAGCACTGTCTCGTTTTTCAGCGCGTATAAATTTTTGGATTTGCTTGGGCAACACTGCCTTGGCTATCCCGACCCTGCGCGTGGCCCGATGGATTGCCTGGGAGACTCGCAGGACGCCGACTACCAGATCAGCGGGTCATTCCAGATCGACAACGGGGAGGTTATCGCCGTGGTCGGGACGCTTTCAACACAGACAGGAAATGCGAGGTACACAAGCCTATCTGTGAACTGGTTCCCTGAACTTGTGGGCGTTGCAAACATTGATGACACCAGACTGGCGGGAACTGCTGCGAACTTTGCGGGAGCGCTGCAGAACAATTCGGATCTGTTCTATGTGCATTACGTAGCGCGCGACTGCACTGGGCTAACCCACTGTATCGAGATTCCGACAAGGCTCGTGCCCAGGGGCGACATTATGAAGATCATTCAGCGCAACTATGTGAATCCGGGCTCGAGACGCGGACCGGATCCGGCAAAGATCCTGAATCCTGTTGCGATTGTTCTGGATGGGCGGAACCGGCCGGCGTTGTAAGGAGATGGCTGGCACGACTCGGCTGCAAGTGAGGAGTATTCCATCCGTGGCAGGGTCACCGGCTCACTTTTGCCGCGGACGGACGGGAGGGAGACGATGAAAGCGAAGTTATTCCTCTGCTTTATGGCCTGCGTTGCCATGAGTTATTGGCCGACATGCTTGTCACAATCGGTCGAACGGGCGGATGGCAAGGCTCATCCGTCGATTGTTGAGCCGCAGCTATTTGTTGAGTGCACGGGATGGCACGCGCTTTGTTCCGCATCCACCGACTGCCAGATGCACGGTGATACGGCTGATTGCGACTGTTTGAGAGTGAAGGAAAATCACATCGTGGAAACAGATGCAATCCAGGATATTGCGATCAAACTGATGACGCAGGCCCAATGCACGAACCGCCATCCTTGCGCGCTCGATGACGCTCCTGTATGCAAGGCCATTCAATATGGAAAGTACAAAGTCGATCACGTTCCGTACGACTGGGTGTCAACTTTCTCGTATCGGGGCTGGTGCAGTCTGCTGAATGGGAAGGTGGCGGCCTGCGATCAAAGCGCAGAGGGCTATAGCGGGGATTTGTATTGGGCTGTCTGCGACGGCGCTCCCTGCACGGAAATCCAGAATCTGACGAATCCGAGCAAGCCGTTGAGCTGCCGATGCCGGGTGCAAAATACACCCTTTCTTGGAACCAATGGCAGTTGTACGGGGGATAACGGCGGGATCATGTCGAGCTCTGCGCTCGCGACATGGGATTTCCAAACGAACACATACCGGATTCCATTGCCCGGCCTTGCGTATGTGCAGAGCGCATGTACGCCGCTGCGATCGGATCCATGGCCTGAACCGGAGAGCAGCAAGCCGTAGCTTCGCTGTTGCTTTGGTTGGAAGCGCGGCGCAGTGGAGGCTTCTGTGAAGGCAGCCGCGGATCCTTCGACTCGCTGCGCTCGCTCAGGATGACAGTGGGCTGGGGTGTGGGTTTCCCACCCATGCCGCAAAAGCGCGGCATGGATGGGGCACCCGGATCTTGGTAACTGCAAGCGCTTGTAATCTCAGGTCTCAAAGGCGAGACCTGGGGCACCCGGCACCCGGATCAGGATGACAGGCATGTTTTTTACGGCGCGGAGTTAGAGGACGCGGGCGAGCCAGTGGCCGGTGTGGGAGTGGAGGCTCTGGGAGATGTCTTCGGGGGTGCCTTCTGCGACGATGTGGCCGCCGCCGTCGCCGCCCTCGGGGCCGAGGTCGATGACCCA
>JAJXWS010000174.1 GCA_021781495.1 Acidobacteriota bacterium
CGGTCCGCGTTCAGCCGCAGGGCGAAACTCCCCGCCCGCAGGCCTTGCCGGCCGAAAGGGCTTGTCGGCACCAAAAGTCTTCCGCGGACGAGAATCGCTTGTGCCGCTGGCGGCGGCAGGACGGTCTCCGTAGGGCCGCGAGGTCGCAGGGCGAGTGGGACGGTTCTGCCCATAACGGGCCGGCTTACCGCCCCGGTCTGCGGGCCGCTCAAACCGCTGTCCGGCAGGGCGTCGCGCCTCCTTCGGCAGCGTCAGGGTCGTCTTCATGCGGCGCGGCTTCATCTTGCCCTCGGCCGTCAACCGCAGCGCGGCAACCTCTTCGGCATCCAGTTCGCGCAGCTTGCCGGGCTCCATATCGAGCACCAGCGGACCATAGCCCACGCGGCGAATCTTCTCCACGTGGTGGCCGATCTCCTCGAACATCTTGCGCAGTTCGCGGTTGCGGCCTTCAATAATCACCACCTCGAACCAGGGGTTGTCACCCGCGCGGACCTGGCGAATGCGGGCCGGCGCCGTGTGCACCTTGCCTTCGCCGGGCTTGCCGCGCTCGATGGCGACTCCGGTCCGCAGACGCTCCAGCGCTTCCTCTGCGGGCTGGCCTGCAACTTTGACAAGATAGGTCTTCTCCACTCCGGAGGCGGCGCGGGTCAGCGCGTGGGCCAACTCGCCATCGTTGGTCACCAGCAGCAGGCCCTCGCTCAGGTAGTCCAGGCGGCCCACGGGATAGAGCCGCTCGCCCATCTTCGCAAAGAACTCCATCACGGTCGGCCGTCCTTCGGGATCGCTCACCGTGGTCACATAGCCCTTCGGCTTGTTGAGCATGAAGTAGCGTTGCCGCTCCGCGCCCTGCAGCAGCTTGCCGTCCACGCGGATGTGGTCGCGCGCGGGGTCAGCCTTGGCACCCAGCGTCGAGACTACCTGGCCATTCACCTGCACGCGTCCTTCGGTAATCAGCTCTTCTGCGTGGCGACGGCTGGCGATGCCCGCGCGCGCCAAAATCTTCTGCAGCCGTTCCAACTGGGGCGCTGGGGCAGCTTCTTCCTCATCGGACTCAGGTGCAACCTCAGCGGGCTCAGCCTCTGCACTTTCGTGCATCTCCGGTTCGGAGGCTTCGGGGTTCAGCTCTTCGGGTTCGTGCTCGTCAGTCATGGGACTGCGTCTCGGTTTCTGCCCCTTCGGCGGGCGCCGGCTCTTCCGGATGGCTTTCCGCTCCGGCTTCGGACGTCGTCGCTGTCAGCTCTGTAGAGTCGGCCGACGGCATTCCTTCCACGTCAGACAGGTCAGCCGGGCCTTCGGCTTCCTCCGGCGCGTTCTCATCCAGTTCCGGCCCCACATCGGGCACGTGCTCAAAACCCGACTCGACCTCCTGCGTTTCGACTTCGCCCTCTTCGCTCAGTTCCATCGCGGCCATCTTTTCGAATTCATCCATGGAGGGCAGCTCAGAGAGGTCCTTGAGTCCGAAGCGCAGCAGAAACTCCTTCGTGGTCTTGTAGAGAATGGGCCGGCCAATCACCTGCTTCCGCCCTGCCGTGCTGATGAGCTTGCGGCTGAGGAGCGAACCGAGCACGCCCGCCGACTCCACGCCACGAATCTCGTTGACCTCTGGCGCGGTGACGGGTTGCTTGTACGCCACCACCGCCAGCGTCTCCAGCGCGGGCAGCGAGAGCTTCATGGGGGGCTTGAGGCTCTTGATGAACAGGCGCACGGCATCGTGGCACTCCGGCTTCGTCGCGAGGCGGTAGCCGCCGGCAATCTCACGAATTTCAATGCCGCGATCATCGTGCGCGTAGCTGGCAATGATCTCGTCCAGAACCTGCCGCAGCACCGCTTTGACTTCGCGGTCCCGCTGTCGCGCCTCGCGCCTGGCATCGCCCTCCGCATCGGAGGCGTCACTCTGGAGCGCATTGGCAGAATTGGGGTCTGCCTCAAGGGTCGCCGTCTCCGGATTCCCGTGAGCTTCAGCCACGGGCTCGTCTGGCGCGATCTGGGCCACCGGAGGCGAAACGGCATCGCCGTCCTCGACCGGCTCGATGCCTAAATACTCAAGTCCCTCGCCTAAAAGAGGTTGCGGCTCTGCGGCGGGGAGAGCAGCAGCCTGCGCGGCCTTGTATTCCAGCGCCTCGGCGGCAAACAGCGCGGCCAACTGCGCCAGGGTGACTGGCTCCTCCGCGGCGTAAATCACAGCTTCAAGCTTTGCTTTCAGACTCATTCGGTAATCCGTACCTCGTTCATGGTAACGGATACTCAGGCCTCGGCGAGACGTATGTGCACCGTGGCCTGTGCAAAGCCTGGAAGAAACCCGCGAAGTTACGCGATGAGCCGGAACAGACTGTACAGAAGCCCCGCCAGCAAGGCCGCAGCTGGAAGAGTGAGCACCCAGCCCGCGGCGATGTTGCGCACCGTGGAGAGGTGCAGTCCGCTGCCGTTGGCCGCCATGCTGCCAGCCACGCCGGAGCTGAGGATATGCGTAGTGGAAACGGGCAGCCCAAAGTTGTCCGCGGCAAAGATGGTGCCCATCGCCACCAGCCCCGCCGCAGCACCTTGCGCGTAGGTCAGGTGTTCTTTGCCGATGCGTTCACCCACCGTAATGACGATGCGCTTCCAGCCCACCATGGTGCCGAGCCCAAGGGCCAGAGCCACGGCGACCTTCACCCATGTGGGTATGAATTGCGTGGCGCGGCTGAGGCTGCTCCGGTAGCGGCGCAGTGCCTCGCGGTCGGCGGACGTGGTCCGCAGCATGTGCTCTTTATCCAGCAGGCGCAGCGCTTCGCTGGTCACGTACATATCGTTGCGGACCTGCGTCTGCTCCGCCGCCGGAAGGTCGCGCAAGCTGCTGTACTGCCGCAGTTCGTGGTCCAGTCCGTGCACAACGGCATC
>JAJXWS010000175.1 GCA_021781495.1 Acidobacteriota bacterium
CGAGTCCGGCGGGCGCATTGTGCAAGAGACGCGGCTCTGGAATGCCGGCGAGGGCCGCACCTACTCGATGCGATCGAAGGAGCAGGCGCACGATTACCGGTACTTTCCGGAGCCGGATTTGCCGGCATTGATTGTGTCTCCGGAGCTTCTGGCCGAGGCGAAGAAAAAGCTTCCGGAATTGCCGGAGGCGCGGCGGGCGCGGATGATTGCCGCCTATGAGCTGAACGAGAAGGACGCGCACACGCTGACGGCCTCGCGGGAGTTTGCGGACCGGTTTGAGGCGGCGGCGAAGACGGCGAATAGCCCGCGGCGCGTGGCGAACCTGCTGCTGAGCGAGCTGGGCGGACGGTTGAAGGCGCTGGGGCTGGAGCAGGAACAGTCGCCGGTGTCGATGGCGGGCGTGGTGATGGCGGCCGACCTGCTGGACGAGAACGCGATTAGCTCGAAACAGTTGAAGCAACTACTCGACATCTGCTTTGAAAAGGGCGAGGACTTCCCTGCCGTCTATGAGCGCGAGAAGCCGCAGCAGATCAGCGATGCCGGGGCGATTGAAAAGGCCATCGACGAGGTGATTGCCGCGAACCCGAAGCAGGTGGAGCAGTATCGCGCAGGCAAGAAGACTGTGGCGGGATTCTTTGTGGGCCAGGTGATGAAGGCGATGAAGGGGCAGGCGAACCCGGCATTGCTGAACGAGCTGGTGACGAAGAAGCTGGACACATAAGAAAACCGCGCCTGCCGCAGAGACGGGCGCGGTGATGGGGCGCTGCGAAAACAGCGGATTCTATTTCATCTTCAATTCGGTTTCAAATTCCTTGCGTGCATCCCAGGAGCTGACGGTTTTGACGGCGGTCTTCTTTCCGTCTTTTTCAGCCCAGAGATCGTAGTCCTCTGCCATGTTGACCTGAGCGAAGTGAAAGCGTCCGTCGGCGGTGGATGTGTAGCTGCGAATCGCCTTGGTCTTCTGGTTCTTCAGGAAGACCGTGGCGGCATTCACGGGATTCGATCCGGCATCAACCACGCTGCCCGTGACGCTGCGCTAGCCAAGGCTCTGTGCCGCGGCAGAAGGCAGCATGCTGGTGGAGACAACCGGGACTGCGCCCACAGCAAGAGCCGCAAAGACAACCCCGGCCGCCATGGTTAAACGGAAGCGCTTCACTCGTCCTCCTCTTCTTTCTCGAACAGTTCGTTCTCTTCTTCATCGTAGTCGTCTTCGACGCGCGACAGCTCGAGAGGTTCGACGCCTACGACCTCGAATTCGGTTCCACACTCTTCACAGGCGACAACGTCGCCTTCCTCAACCTCATCGACTTCGATGTCCAGATTGTTCTCGCACTCAGGGCAGCTGGGCATGGCAGCCTCCTCTCCTTCCTTCTGTTTGCGACGTTGCGTAACCCATATTGTAGGATGACGGCGCCACGCGGTTTGACTCCTCTAGCTTTAGGGAGGCACCGCCCCAAGGTCAAGAGGCCACAACTCACGTCTCTAGTACATGGAGCGCAGGAAGTGGAATATTCCCACGATGACCCCTCAATCCTTGTTCCGTCCGGTCATGCGGCGGCATCCCTTCAATGCACAAGCGCACATCCAAGAGACGAATGAAGCGCCGGTTGGTTTGGTGGCGAGGGGCGGGCTTTCCAGGCTCGAAGACGACGCGGTGCGAGGCGAACAACTGCAGCGGAATGGGGGCGGTGCGCTGGAGGCGGAGCAACGAGGATCGACATTGCAGGCTGCGGCCACAATGACATGGGCTGCGGCAAAGGGGTAACCTTGGAGGACGATGCGAAGGCTCGGCTCGACACCGTTCGCTTTTCCCGACTTCCGCGGCGCGACGCGGCGGCTAATCCTTGTGAATCTGGCGGCGTACTTCGCCTTGATTGTGCTGGGAGCGGTGACGCCTGCGGTGGCCAGAAGCCTTGTGGACCTGCTGGCGTTCTCGCCGGAGGCCTTTCTGCATGGCTGGCTGTGGCAACCGCTGACCTACAGCCTGGTTCACTTTGGGCTGATGGGTACGCTCTTTGAGTTGCTGTCACTGTGGTTCCTGGCGGGTTTTCTTGAGGCGATGCACGCCGATGGCTGGGTGATGGGGCTCTACGGGGTCTCTGTGCTGGGCACGGCGGCTGCGGGGGCGCTGCTGTACGGCGCAAGCGTGGCCTTTGGGCTGCCGGTGATTCCCGTGCCGCTGTATGGGTGCTTTGGCGGCATCTTCGGCATGCTGGTTGCGATTGGCGTGCTCTACGGCGAGACGGAGTTTCTGCTCTTCTTCACGATCGGCATCAAGGCGCGGTACATGGCCATCATTTACGGGCTGGTCGCGATTGCGATGCTTTTCAGCTCGCAGCGCATGTACGCCTTTGCGCAACTGGGAGGCGCGCTGGCCGGGTGGATCTATCTGCGGACGGCGGCGCGGCGCGGACTGAGCTTTGCGATGAGTGAACGCTGGTATGGGCTGCGCAACAGTTACTACCGGTGGAAGCGGCGGCGGGCGGCGCGGAAGTTTGAGGTGTACATGCGCAAGCAGGGGCGCACGGTGCGCTTTGACGGGCAGGGCCGGCAGATCGACGAGGACCACGAAGACAAGAGCCGGTGGAATTAGCCTCTATCCTTGCGGTGTTGCGTGTATCTCGAAGGCCCGCTTCCATCCGCTACAATCCATGAGGACATGAGCACAAAGATTGCATTTCTGTTTCCGGGGCAGGGTTCGCAGGCCGTAGGGATGGGCCGCGAGCTGGCCGAGCGTTTCGCCGTGGCGAGGGCCACCTTTGCCGAGGCCGACGAGGCGTGCGGGTTTGCGCTGTCGCGGCTGTGCTTTGAAGGACCGGAGGATGAGCTGCGCCTGACGGAGAACACGCAGCCGGCG
>JAJXWS010000176.1 GCA_021781495.1 Acidobacteriota bacterium
CACGAAGACAAGACCTACGCCGGAGCCTTTGTCGCCTCCATGTCCATTCCCTGGGGACAGGCGAAAGGCGACGACGACCTCGGCGGCTACCACCTGGTGTGGACGCGGGACATGGTGCAGACCGCGACCGCGCTGATGGCCTGCGGCCGCACTGAGACTGCCATGCGCGCCCTTGTTTACCTCGCGTGCACGCAGCAGCCCAACGGCGGCTTCGCTCAGAACTTCTGGGTGGACGGCCGCCCGTACTGGTCCGGCCTGCAACTGGACGAGGTCGCGTTCCCGTTGATGCTCGCCTGGCGCCTGTGGAAGGCCAGCGCCCTCGGCCAGATGGACATTCTGCCCTTCGTCGAGCGCGCCGTCGGCTTCCTCATCCGCCATGCGCCCATCACGCAACAGGAACGCTGGGAAGAGAACGCCGGCTACTCGCCCTCCACTCTTGCCGCCGTGATCGCCAGCCTCATCTGCGCGGCAGAGATTCTGCGCGCACACGCCTCAGACGAGCTCGCCAGCTTTATCGAGGAGTTTGCCGACTGGGTTGAAGGCCACCTTGAAGACTGGACCGTCACCCACGACGGTGTGCTCCTGCCCGAGGTCCCTCGCCATTACATGCGCATCCGCCCGCCGGAGAGCGGCGCGGCCTACGCCTCGGGGCAGAGCTGCACGGAGACTCTTCATTTGCAGAACCGCCCGCCCGGCTCGCGCACCGACTTTGAAGCGCGCGAGATCATCGATGCGGGCTTCCTCGAACTCGTCCGCTATGGCGTGCGCCGCGCGGACGATCCTCTCATCGTCGATTCCCTCAAAGTCGTCGATGCCGTGCTCAAGCGCGGCCTGCCGCAGGGGCCCGGCTGGATCCGCTACAACTGGGATGGCTACGGCCAGCGCGAGGATGGCGGACCGTATCAGGGCACGGGCAAAGGCCGCGTGTGGCCGCTTCTCACCGGTGAACGCGGCCACTACGAGCTGGCCGCCGGACGCGACATCGCTCCGCTCATCCGCACCATCGAAGGCTTCGCGACCACGGGTCAACTGCTGCCCGAGCAGGTGTGGGACGAGCCCAATCGTCCCGGCATGGGGCTCGTCATGGGCCGGCCCGCAGGCTCGGCCGTGCCGCTCGTCTGGGCACACGCCGAGTACCTTAAGCTGCTGCGCTCTGCCCTTGACGGCAAGGTCTTCGACCGCATCGACCCTGTCTACGAGCGCTATGCCCAACCGGCGAACGGCCCACACAGGCGCCTCAGCCTTGAGATTTACAGCCGTCGACGGCCAATCCAGCGCATCGCGCCCGGCCACACCCTGCGCATCCTTGATCCCGAGCGATTCGACGTCGTCTGGTCGCCGGACAACTGGCAAACCACCCACACCACCAGCAGCCAGAGCTTCGGCTCCGCAGGCTTCAGCGCGGACCTGCCGACCGCGCCGGGCCAGTCCGGGACGCTTGTCTGGAGCCTCCACTGGACCGACACCGACACGTGGCTTGGGTACAATGTTGAAGTAAAGATTCTGGGCGATCCGCCGCACGCATCACCCTCCACTGAGTAAACGCACCTGCTCGCACCCGGCCCAAACCACCGAAAGGACCTGGATTTCTGCCAATGACCACCACTGCGGCCACTTCTCTTGACCAGCTTTCGATTGACACTCTGCGCCTGCTCGCCGTCGACACCGTTGAAAAGGCCAAGAGCGGCCATCCCGGCGCGCCCCTCGGCTGCGCGCCCATCGCCTATCTGCTCTACCACAAGCTCATGCGCCACAACCCGGCGCACGCCAAATGGGCCGATCGCGACCGCTTTGTGCTCTCGAACGGCCACGCCTCGGCGCTGCTCTACGGCTCGCTCTATCTCTCCGGCTACAAGCTCACCCTCGATGACCTGAAGAGCTTCCGCCAGTGGCATTCGCACACGCCGGGCCATCCTGAGTACGGCGACACCGAAGGCGTTGAGGTCACCACCGGCCCGCTCGGTCAGGGCGTCGCCATGGCCGTCGGTATGGCGATGGCCGAGAAGCACCTCGCCGCCACATACAATCGCCCCGGCCATGAGATCGTCGATCACCACACCTACGTTCTTTTGGGCGACGGTGACCTGATGGAAGGCGTCTCGCATGAAGCGGCCTCGCTCGCCGGAACCCTCGGCCTCGGCAAGCTCATCTGCTTCTACGACGACAACCTCATCTCACTCGACGGCCCCACGGAGCTGAGCTACACGGAAGACGCTCTCGAGCGCTTCGAGGCCTACCACTGGCACGTGCAGCGCGTCTCTGACGGCAATGACCTCGCCGCCATCGAAGCCGCCATCGCCGCAGCGCAGGCTGAAACCGGCAGGCCGTCGATCATCGCCGTCCGCACCGTTATCGGCTACGGCAGCCCCAAGGCCGGCACCAACAAAGTCCACGGCGAAGCCCTCGGCGCGGCTGACACCGCCGCCACCAAGAAGTTCTTCGGCTTCCCTGAAGACCAGAGCTTCTACGTCCCCGACGATGCCCTCGCCAACTGGCGCAAGGCCGTTGCGCGCGGCGCCGCCGATGAAGCCGAGTGGAAGCAGCGCTTCGCCGCATACGCCAAAGCCTTCCCGGAGCTAGCAGCAGAGTTCGAACGCACCCAGCAGGGCACGCGCAAAGCCGATTGGACGAAGGCCATTCCCAGCTTCCCCACGGACAAGGCTGTCGCTACGCGCAACGCCGGCGGCGCCATCCTCAACGCAATCGCGGGCGAAGTCCCCGAGCTCTTCGGCGGCGCGGCCGACCTCACCGCTTCCACCAAGACCATCTTCAAACCCGGCGCCAACTTCCACGTGGACCCCACCGGCCGCAACGTCTTCTTCGGCGTGCGCGAGTTCGGCATGTGCGCCG